>JBKHJP010000005.1:0-32664 GCA_046538065.1 Thermoanaerobaculia bacterium
GAGCGAAGCGGAGTCGAGCGACCTGCTGCCAGCTCGTCGCCCCGAACGGAACGAAGCGGAGTCGAGCGACCTCCTCCCAGCTCGTCGGCCCGAGCGGAACGAAGCGAAGTCGAGCGACCTGCTGCCAGCTCGTCAGCCCGAGCGGAGCGAAGCGGAGTCGAGCGACCTTCTCCCAGCTCGTCGTCCCGAGCCGAGCGAAGCGGAGTCGAGCGACCTGCTGCCAGCTCGTCGCCCCGAACGGAACGAAGCGGAGTCGAGCGACCTTTTGCCAATTTGTCGTCCCGAGCGGAGCGAAGCGGAGTCGAGGGACCTGGGCGGGGGCGCTCCCCCACTCCGCCTCGCCGAGGTCCCGGCCGCGGAGGCGGACCTCCGCTTCCGGGGCTTCTCCCGCCCCGTAATCCACCCGGAGCGCCTGCAGCCGGAGGTCTTCGTCTACGCCGACTGGCGCCCCACCGCCATGTGGGACCAGACGCCGGGCCTCTACACCCGTTACGGCGACGTGGCGGAGCTCCTGGCGGAGGTGGACGACCGCTTCGTGGTCTTCGGCGCCGGCGACGAGCTCCGCCTGTCGTACGACGCCCGGGCGCTTCCGCCGGTTCCCGACGGCTGGCGCCGGGACTTCCTCCTGTGGGTGGACGGCTGGGCCAAGGACGGCGACGCCAACACCGCCCACTCCCAGACGGTGGAGCCGCTGCCCTACCACGGCATGCCCGTCTACCCCTACGAGGCACCCCACGCCTACCCGGACGACCCGGAGCACCGCCGCTACCGCGACGAGTACCTGACCCGGCCGGCGCTCCGGCTGATCCGGCCGTTGACCGAAGGCACGCCGGCGGACCCGCGGCGGGAGCGCACGGCCGCGGGAGGCGGCGAGCGATGACGACCGGGCAGGCCCGCCGGGGCCGCACGACCCGCCCCCGAAGGCCGCGTGTCGGGGCGAACCTCACGTCGGCCCGACCTTCGGCCTCCTCTCCTCCGCGTGTAGGGGCGGAGCTTGCCCTTGGCCTGAGCGAGCGGAGCGAACCGAACGGCTCCCCCCGCAGCGAGGCCACCCTTCCGCGCGTAGGGGCGGCTCTCGCCCCTGGCCTGAGAGAGCGGAGCGAACCGAACGGCTCCGCCCGAAGCGAGGCCACCCTTCCGCGTGTAGGGGCGGCTCTCGCCCCGGGCCTGAGCGAGCAGAGCGAACCGAACGGCTCCGCCCGACCTTCGGCCTCCTCTCCCCCGCGTGTAGGGGCGGAGCTTGCCCTTGGCCTGAGCGAGCGGAGCGAACCGAACGGCTCCGCCCGAGGTCGCTGAGCGATGCCGGGACGCCGGAGGGGGAACCTGGTCGTGGGCCTCGCCCTGGCCCTGGCCCTCGGGTCAGCGACCCGCAGCGCCGGTGCCTCCCCGGCGGGCCCCGGAGGTGATGGCGACGACGCCCGACCGACCCCACCCCCCGCCCCCTTCACCGACGTCACCGAAGAAGCCGGCGTCACCTTCGTCCACTCGAACGGCGCCGCCGGCGAGAAGCTCCTGCCGGAGACCATGGGCGGTGGCGTGGCCTTCGTCGACTACGACGGCGACGGCGACCCGGACCTGCTGTTCGTCGACTCCGCCGGGGAGCACACCGGCGGCCGGGGCGTCGTCCTCTACAGGAACGACGGGGGCGGCCGGTTCCGGGACGTGACCGACGCCTCCGGACTGGGCGAGGCGGTCCGCGCCGACCCGGAGGACCCCTACGGCGCCTTCTACGGCATGGGCGCCGCCGCCGCCGACTACGACGGCGACGGCTGGGTGGACCTCTACCTCACCGCCGTGGGGCCGAACCGCCTCCTCCGGAACCGGTGGGGCGTCTTCGAGGACGTGACGGAGGCGGCGGGCGCGGCCGGCGCCCCGGGCCGGGAGGACGCCTGGAGCACCGGCGCCGCCTTCTTCGACGCCGACGGCGACGGCGACCTGGACCTGGTGGTGGGCAACTACCTGGAGTGGTCCCCGGAGCTCGACCGGAGCCCGGACATGGTGGCCGAGCGCACGGTGGCTGCCGCGAGTAGGGTGCGACCCTGTCACACCGCCGACGGGTGTGACGAAGTCCTCACCTACGGCCGGCCCCAGACCTACCGGGGCGTCCACCCGTTCCTGTTCGTCAACCGGGGCGACGGCACCTTCCGCGAGGCGGGGCGGACCGCCGGCCTCCACGTGGAGGGCTACGCCTCCGGCGAGCCGGTAGCGAAGGCCCTGGCCGTGGCCCCCCTGGACGTGGACGGTGACGGCCGCACCGACCTCTTCGTGGCGAACGACACCACCCGGAACCTCCTCTTCCACAACCGGGGACCCGGCGACGACGGCCGGCCCCGCTTCGAGGAGGTGGGGGAGCTCTGGGGCCTGGCCTACGACCCGGACGGCAACACCACCGGCGCCATGGGCGTGGACTGGGGCCACCTGGGCGGCGGGACGGCGGCGCCGGGAAATCAGCCCGGCTCCGAGCCTGGCCCCGAGGCCGGCGGCCGGGACGGGGACGGGGAAGGAAACGGGAACGGAGACGCCGGTGCCGCCCGCCGGAGCCCTCCCGGCGACCTGTCGGTGGCGGTCGGCAACTTCGCCGACGAGCCCACCTCCCTCTACACCGCCCAGGGCGACCCCACCTTCTTCGCCGACGAGGCCCTCGGCCTGGGCCTCGCCGCCCCGACCCGGAGGCCCCTCACCTTCGGCCTGCTAATGCTGGACTACGACCTGGACGCCCGCCTGGACCTCCTCCAGGCGAACGGCCACGTGGAGCCGGACATCGCGCAGATCGACCGGGCCCAGACCTACCGGCAGCCGGGCCAGCTCTTCCGGAACGCGGCGGAGGCGGAGCCCGCCGGCGGGGCTTCCCGGGCGGAGGCCGGAACGAGCGGATCGCCGGGAGCGGCGGCCGACAGCCCGTCCGGCGGCAACGGGCCGGACTCGGCGGCGGCCGACACCGGGCGGGGCGTTCCCTCCGGCCCGGCAAGCCGGGCCGGCCCCAGGCTGGTCGAGGTCCCGGAGGAGCACCTCGGCGACCTGGCCCGCCCCCTCGCCGGCCGCGGCGCCACCTACGCCGACGTCGACCTGGACGGCGACCCGGACCTGGTCCTCACCCAGATCGCCGGAGCGCCGCTCCTCCTCCGCAACGACCGGGACGCGGACTCAGGGGTACTCGCCGTCCGCCTCCGAGGCTCCGCCCCGAACCGCCAGGCTCTGGGCGCGATCGTGGAGCTCCGAACGGCGGGCGCCACGCAGCGCCGCGAGCTCCAGCCCGCCCGGAGCTACCTCTCCCAGGTGGAGGCGGCGATCCGGTTCGGCCCGGGCCGGCCAGCCGGAGCCGACGGCGCCGAAAGCCCCACGAGCCTCCGCGTCATCTGGCCCGGCGCCGGCCGGGAGAGCCCCGCCCGCCGGGAGCTCCGCCGCCTGGACCTCCTCCCGCTACACGGCAGGTCCCGGACCCTGGTCGTCGTTGAGTAAAGGCGTAGGGCTTTGGCTAGGCGCCATCACGGTGGCGTTCCTCCTCGATCCGGGCCCGGAGAAAACGCACGTCCTGGTGGTCACTCTCCCGGATGGTGTCCTTGGTGCGAATGAGGACTTCCTTGCTCGCCACCGGCACCTCCACCCCCTCCACCGCGTGCCGCTCGAGCCCTTCATCGGCCACATGATCGAACCGGACACCGCAAGCCTGACCCAGGAGGTCCACCACGATCTCGTCAGCGACCCGGACGACCTCGTAGGAGGCGACCTCATCGTCCGCCAGGAGGGCGGCGGCATTGTCCGGGAGGTAGGACATGGCCCGCTTGAGCGCTGCCACGTTGTCCGGGTCGGGATCGATCAAGAGGTCGATGTCCTTGGTACCGCGGACGAAACCGTGCAGGATGACCGCGAACCCCCCGATGAGACAGTAGCGAACGCCCTCTTCGTTCAGCGCCCGGCAGAGGTTCAGGAGGTCTTCGAGCTCCGGCGCGCGTGAGTACGGGCCATTTCCCGGATCATCCACTCGTCGGCCTCTTCGTGGGTGGAGAAGCGATACAGGCCGCGCGGGATCAGCGCCGGCCCCCGGAGCCGGTTGATGGTGCGGAGGAGGATCTCGGCGTCCCGGAGGGTGTCTTCGCCCTCAGGGCGCCGGGAAAGACGTCTCATGGGAAGCGTGTCCTGGCCCTTCATCTCGATCTTCGTCCTCCGGAGCTTGACCTGGCTGCAGTCCGAGTCTATCTCGTCGGCGTCGATCACGATCGTAGCTAGCTCGGAGGAAGAGGAGCCGAGGCATGAAGCGGCTGGCCCCCGCGTCGGCCGGGGCGGGCGGGGCGCCCGTCGTGCGGGCGGGCGGTTGAGCAGGCTGACAGGCGGGCGAGAAACAGCCTGGGAGGCTCAGCGGATATGATCACGCCAGGAGGACGCCCGCGTGAGCAAGACCCGTGCGACAGTCGAAGATCTCTGGTTCTCCGCAAGGCGCGATCCCGCCTGGGATGAAGCGAGAGCTTCGGCAGCTCGCGATGGTACCCTTCCGTGGTGAGTCCCATGAAGATGAAATCCGCAACGCCTGGTACGACCACTTCGGACGTTGAGGTTGCGAATATCTCGAAGCACGGGTTCTGGATTCTGATCGAGGACCGCGAGCTCTTCCTCCCCTTCGATGAGTTCCCGTGGTTCCGGAGTGCGCCTGTGGACGCCATCTTGAGTGTCCAGCGACCCCATCCTCATCACCTCCAATGGCCGGACCTGGACATAGACCTGGCGGTCGAGTCCATCGAGCACCCGGAGAAATACCCTTTGAAAGCGAAGACGCGGGCCTGATCGGGAGCCACAGGGTCCGGGAAGACGCGCTGCTACGGGATCGGGAGGGGCCGGACCCGGCCCCTCCCCTGGACGCTCAGACCGTCCGCAGCACCAGCCGCCCCTCCCTGAGCAGCTGATCCGTGCCGGTCAGGTTCCGAGGCGGCGACCCTGTGTTCGTGGATCGCCCTCGAGGCAGGCCTGGGGCTCGTCTTCCTCCTGCTGGGGGTTGATCCAGACCAGGAGCCGCAAACGGCCAAAGGACGCGGCGAGCTCGGAGAAGCAGCCCCGAACCGTCTCGTCGAGGGACGCAACCACCTGATCGGCGGCCCACGCCGCCTCCACCAGGTGGCAGTCCTTCGCCATGGCCCGGCATCGAGCCGGGCTCATCGCGGCGCCATCGACCGCCTCGCGAAGATCGGCGTCCGCGGGAACGTCGATCTTCACCACCTTCTTTCGGGCGAACATCTGCCGTAGCCAGATCCTAGAGTACGAAGAGCGATGCCTCTGCCACTCCGCGGAGATCTCGGGGCTCCAGACCACCTGATGGCAGATGTCGAGCACGGCCCGGAGAAAGGCTCGGCACGCTCGGGATCCCGGATCAGGAGAGTCCTGACCGCCCGCAGCTCGGGCTAACGAGGCGTCGATGACGAGACGGCAGGAGCTCGAGTGTGCCAAGGCTCAGGGGAACGCCCCGACGGCATCGAGGTACCGGTCTTCCGTGTCGAGCGTGACCTCGCCGAAGTCCTCGGGCCAGTCGCCGTACGCGCCCTTCTCGTCGAGCTCGGCTGTGGTGAGCCGGGTGACACCGTCGTCGTTCCTGCGGAACCAGTGAAGGATGACGTCCTTGGGGGGAAGAGAACCCTCGGCCACGAGAGACTGGATCGCCACGAGGAGAAGTGAGCTGTGGGTCTCCGCAACGACCCGGACTCCGCGCTTGGCCGCGTTGGCGATCAGGCTCGCCAGGGCTACCTGGGCCCGGGGGTGGAGATGGATCTCCGGCTGCTCGAGGTAGACCAGCCGCCCCCGTTCGGCGGTAAGAAGCGCCACCAGAACCGGGAGTGTCTGAGAGACGCCGAAGCCGACGTCGGCGATGTTAACGAGGTCCAGCGCGCCACCCTGTTGGGCGTGAGGCAGACGACCGACTTTCAGCTCCACCTGCGTTGCGTCGATCTCTTCTGCCTGGACCTTCCAGGTCAGGCCGAGAGACCCGAGCGACTTGCCCAGCTCCTTGAGCCGGTCTCGGTCATTCTCCTGCCAGTGGCTCACGATGCTCGCCACGTAGCTCTCGAAGGTGCCGGGAAACATCTTCCCCACCGCCGTCGTCTGGTAGCTGCGCGTGGGGTTCCCCCGGAGGCCCGGGACGTGGATGATCTCCCGCAGTCGGTCCTCGAAGGCCGCCGCTGGAGTCAGCGGCCCGGGAAAGAGCGAGTAGGAGTCCGCGCTCCGGTCGCTCGGGTCGAAGAGCTCGAGACCGAAGAAGCAACGGTGCCGACGCACCCGCCAGCGCAGCGAACGCTCCATTCTCTCTTCGAGCTCCTTGCGCATCTCCTCGAGCGAACCGACGAGGCACACGATCTCCTCGTGCTCCGTCCCGGGCTTCAGGACGAACGAATCCCCGCCTTTCCCGTACTCCATCGCGACAAGCTTGAAGTCGCTCGCCACCTTGCCTCGCTTCTTCGTCTGCTCCAGGCGAAAGACGCTCGTCAGGTGGCTCGCGCCATCCAGCTCCAGCCCGATCCGAAACTCTCGGACGGGATCCTGGCCGGCGCCGTGCCACAGGATCTGATGCGGCCGCGTGAAGCGCACGTGCGTGTCGTGGAGCCTGAGAGGCCCTGGATCGAACCCCGACTCCAGTGTCTGCTTGAGCAGGAGCAACGGCTGGATAGCGCTCGATTTCCCGGAGCTGTTCGCGCCGGCCAGGAGCGTCAGCGGGCGGATCTGGATCCGGTGATCCTCCTCACCGCCCAGCGACTTGAAGCCCCGGATCCGGACCTCCGTGATGCCCACCGGTTCCCTGGAACGCCTCTTCGTCCGTTGCCTCGCCATACCGACTTACCCTACCGCAAGCTGCGGACCTCGAAGGGCCGACACCGCCCCAGGAGGGACCGAATCGAACGGAGCGAGGCCGTCCATGAGCGCACCTCAATCCCCGCGCAAGACGATGACTCGCCAGCGGATCCGGCAGTAGAAGAGCCCATCGCCAGCCACCCAGCCGTCACTCCCACGGGGAAGACACGCTATTACGGGATGGGGAGGGGCCGGACCCGGCCCCTCCCCTGGACGCTCAGACCGTCCGCAGCACCAGCCGGCCTTCCGAGACCTCGATCTCGAACCGCTGGCCGATGAGGAAGCCCGCGTCCTCGAGCCAGAGGCCGGAGAGGCACACCTTCGGATAGTCGAACTTCCCGTTCGAGAGCTGCCGTGGCCGCTTGTGCACCGTGGCCCGGAGCCGCCGGCCCACCGAGCTCCGCCGCCGCGGCTTCCGGTCCGGAGGCCGAAACGGCCCCCGGTAGCTACCGCGCCGGGGCACGATGGACGGTGTGGCGCGCATCACCCCTCCCCCCCGGCCATCCGGGCCAGCACCACCCCGCACCGCCGCAGCACGTCGTCCGGCACCGCCAGCAGGAAGTGCGCGAGCACCTCCGGCTGGACCCGGAGGTGCTGAAGGGCCGTCAGGATCACCGGGAGCTGCTCGCTCTGCGGCGCCGCCGGGGCGGCCGTAGCGCCTCTACAGGCCGGCGCGACACCGCCCTCTTCCGCGTCGTCCCGACCGGCCCCACCGGAGCGTGTCGCCCCACCTCGCTTCAAAGACGTAACCGCCCATGGTAACGTGTCCGGCGTGGGGAAGGTCCGGCGGGGGAACTACGTGTTCGTGTCCTGGATCGGCGACCACGCTCCTCGTCATGTGCACGTCTACCGCGACGGAGTGCTGGTCGTGAAGTGGGACCTGGAGAGCTGGCGGCCGATGAAAGGCAAGGCGAACCGCCGGCTGCTGAAGCTGATCGAGGAACTGGAGAGCGAAGGCAAGCGATGAAGATCCTCAGCGTCGCCGCCGACAACCGGCGGAAGATCTTCACGGTGAAGACACCGAGGGAGACGTACGACTTCCCGTACGCGAAGCTCCAGGTGCCGCCATCACCGGAAGATCGTCTCGCCGAGGTCCACCCGGACGAAGAGCTCGGGCAGGAGGCGTTCACCTACACGCTCGAGTCCGGCCGGGAAGGAACCGTCCACGTCGACCAGGTGCTCGACTACAACCGCGATCCCGCGTATCTGGCCGACCTCCTGCTGTACAAGCTCACCCTGGAGGCGGAGAAGCGCCTGGAGGCGAGCGGCATCGGTATACGCCAGCTCGCACGACGCCTCAAGACTTCGCCGTCTCAGGTCTACCGCCTCCTGGATACCACCAACTACACAAAGTCCGTCCGCCAGATGCTCGCCCTACTCCACGCCCTCGACTGCGAGGTCGATCTCGTGGTGCGGGACCGGGCGGCGGTTTGAGGAAACTGAGAGGCGCATCGCCGAGCGCAGGCCCAAGCCGTCACACCCACCGCTGCCGGTCCAGGTGGCGCCAGGAGAGGAGGGTTCCTTTGGTCCGCTCCTGGGTGTCGTCGCCGCCGTAGACGACGACGCGGCCGAGGATCCTGGGGGTTTCGCGGCCGGCGAGGGTCTGCTCCAGGCGGTCAAAGGCAGTGAGGTAGGCACCGCTGGGGGTCTGGCCGGACTTGATCTCCACGAGGACAAGATCCGGACCCTTCTCGACGAGGAGGTCGATCTCCAGTCGGCTCCGCTCGCGGTAGAAGTAGAGGCGGGGGCGGCGGCCGCGGTGGAGGTGGGCCTTGGCGACCTCGCTCACGACCCAGGTCTCGAACAGGCTGCCGCGGAGGGGGTGCGTGGCGAGCTGGTCCGAGGTCTCGACGTTGAGGAGGGCCGCCGCCAACCCCGTGTCGTAGAAGTAGAGCTTCGGCGTCTTGACGAGGCGCTTTCCCAGGTTGGCGAAGTACGGCGGCAGGCGGAAGACGATGTAGCTCGCCTCGAGGACCGAGAGCCACTTCTTCGCCGTCGGCTGGGAGATCCCGCAATCGTTGGCCAAGGACGTGAGGTTGAGGAGCTGCCCGGTCCGCCCGGCGCAGAGACGCAGGAACGTCTGGAAGAGGAGGAGGTCGCCCACCTCCGTGAGCTGGCGCACGTCCCGCTCCACGTAGGTGGCGACGTAGTCGGCGAGCCACTCGTCGGCCGGCAGGCCGCGCTCGTAGATGCGCGGGTAGCCGCCCTGCCAGAGGAGCGTGTCGAGGTCGTCGGGGGGCGTCGGGAAACGGCGGACCTCCTCGAGGGACAGGGGGAGGAGCTCCGTCAGGGTGGTACGCCCCGCGAGGGACTGGGTGAGGGCGTTCTCCAGGGCGAGGTTCTGGGAGCCGGTGAGGACGAAGCGGCCGGGCCGGGGGTCCTCGTCCACCAGGCCCTGCAGGTAGGAGAAGACCTGCGGCACCCTCTGCACCTCGTCGATCACGGCGCCTCCGCCGTAGCGGCTCATGAAGGCGATCGGGTCCTCCTGGGCGAGCTCCCGGTGGGAGGGGTGCTCGAGGGAGACGTAGGGCAGGTCCGGGAAGGCCATCCGGCTGAGGGTGGTCTTGCCCGACTGCCGCGGTCCGGTGAGGGTGAGCACGGGGTAGCGCGTCGCCAGGTCAAGGAGGCGGGGCTGGAGGAGCCGCTCGATCATGGGGCGAGCCTAGCATGGGTGGGCTAATCCAAATTGCCACTTTGGATTTGCCCACCCCGCGGCTCCTGGCTAGCGTCACTCGGATGGCTCTTGGAGCCACGCTGGGATGTCCCGACGCCCGTGGAGCACACGCCAGACGTCCAGGTGGTCCGTCCGCTCGACGTAGAACACCAGGTACGGGAAGCCGCGGAGGGGCCAGCTTCTGAGGCCGGGGATGTTCAGCTCGCGGGGGTAAGGCGAGCGCGTTCGCGCACGCGGGTCCGCAGGTCGTCGAAGTACGCCGCATCCGCGGGTTCGGAGGGGGCGGACGCGGCTCCGTCCAGCAGCAGGTTGCGCAGGCGCCACCGGTCCTGGTCGTTGCGGATCAGCTCCCGCACGTACTCGCTCGTCGTTCCGTAACCCCGCTCGGCCACCTGCTCCTCGACGAAGGCTTTGAGCGACTCGGGCAAGGAGACGTTCATCGTTCCCATGGCGGCAGGGTACTGGGGTTGACAAGGTTTGGCAATCCCGGCCGGCACGTCCAGCTCGATTCGCTCCCGCCGGCGGCATCCTCGCTCTGCTACGCTGGACGGCCATGAGGCACAGAGAGTCGGCGGAGGGGCCTCCGGCTGCGCCCGTGGCGGAGGAGGGGGCGGAGGGGGCGGGTGTCCTGGAGCTCGCACCGAAGAAATCGACGTTCATCCTGTCCCGGCTGGTCCCGGCGCTGGTGACGCTCGCGCTGCTGGCCGTGGCCGCCGGCTGGGCGCTCGGAGCCTGGCGCCCCGCCGCAGCCCTCCTGGTGCCCCCGGCCTTCCTGGCCCTGTCGTCCCTGGCCACGCTCGCGGCCTTCGTCGCCTATCGCAAAGAGCGCTATCACCTCCATCCGACCCGGATCGTCGCGACCCGGGGCACACTCCTCTCCGACGAGCACACGGAGCTCGACGTGCGGCACATCACCCACGTCAAGCTGCGCCTGCCGTGGCTCCGCCACAAGCTCTTCCGCGTCGGCGATCTCTTCGTCGAGTCGGCGGGGATCGGCACCAGCGCGGTCGTCATGCGCACCATCCGCGAGCCCGAGGCGGCCGCCGCGCACCTCGAGGCGCTCATGCGGCGCAACGGCTTTTCGCTGCGCCGGGACGCCCTGCTCCACGAGGAGCGGCCGGCGACCGTCGGGGTGGTGCTGGAGTGCGCGGGAATCGCTGTCGGCGCCGCCTTCACGGTGTCCTTCGTCGGTCCGCCCCTCCTGGGTCTGCGGGAGGTGGTCGCAGAGACCGGCGCACCGGGCTTCGCCCTCCTCGCCCTTCTCACCCTGGTGGCGGTGGGCGCGGTGGCGGCGCTCGTGCTGCACTTCCTCGACCTCAGCCGGCGGAGCTATCGGGTCCACGACGACTGCATCGTCTACGAGGAGGGGTTCCTCACCCGGAACAACGCCTTCATCCCGGCCGAGAACCTCGCCGACTCGCATACCCGTCGCAGCTTCCTGGATCGATTGCTCGGGCTCTACGACGTCGAGGTGAGCTGCCAGGGGAGCGGGCAGGAGGTGCGCTTCCGGCACCTGCGGCGGGGCGTCGAGCTCGCAGCGGCGATCGACCGTGTGGTCGAGGCCCACCGCGCCCTGAGCAGCAGAAGGGCCGGCAGGGGGGCCGACATGGGGGCCGGCAGGGAGGCCGGCCGTGGGCGGCAGCCGGAGGGCGTAGTGGTCGGTCCGGCCCCGGAGGGCGTCCCCGCCGAGGAGGTCCGGGTGGCGGCCGGAGAGCCCGCTCCGGATCCGGCCGCCGCCGCCGAGCCGGCGTGGACCGCCGAGCTCTCCATGCACCCGGGCCGGGCGGCGGCGCAGCCGCTGCTGTTCTGCCTGGTGCTGCCGCCGCTCATCCCGCTCTGGCTCGTCTTCCTCGTGGGGGCCCTCGTCCGGGCCGCCTGCACGAAGTACCAGGTGCGGAGCGGCTCGGTGCGGAGCTCGTTCCGGCTGGTCACGTCCAGCGATCGGGAGTTCAGCTACGACAAGCTCACGGGCGTGGTGGTGCGCGAGAGCCCCTTCGACCGGTGGCTCGGCACGGTGACCGTGCGGCTCTGGTCCATCGGCGCCCCGCAGCCCCTGGACCTGCTCCACGTGCGGCGCGCGGAGCTGGACCTCCCGGCGCTGCTCCGGCAGGCCGGGATCCCGGCCGAGGAGCCGGTCCACGAGACGAGGCCGCGCTTCTCCGTCGCCGCGGCGTGCAGGGCGAACCTGGCCACCTGCGCCGCCCTCGGAGCCGTGATCCCCGGGGGGATCGCCGCGGCGCTCCTCACCGAGCGCTGGCTGCTCTCGGTCCCGGGGGTGCTGGTCGCGGCGCTGGCCGCCGGGCTCCTCTACCGGGGCGCGTTCCACCGGCGGGCGCGCCTGGTCTTCCACCGCCACCACCTCGAGCTCGGGGAGGGGATCCTGGTGCGCCGGACCTACCGGGCCCGCTACGACCACGTGAAGAAGACCGTGCTCACCCAGTACCCGTTCTCCGGGCTGGGCTCCGATCTGGGGCGGGTGCAGCTCCTGGTCGCCGGCGAGGAACGCCGGGCCACCGCGGGGCAGGGCGGGCGGCGGGAGGTCGTGCGCCCGTACGGCTTCGCGCTCCACTACGTGGAGGGCCTCGAGACCCTGGCCGTGGTGCTCGACGGGATCCTGGAGGAGGGTCCCGGGGCGGAGCTCGTGGCGGCCCTCGAAGGGGGCGAGGTGCCGGCGCTCCCGGCGCCGGTGCGGGAGTCCCGTCCGGACCTGGCGAACTCCCTGGTGCCCCTGCTGGGCCTGAGCGTCCTCCTGTTCCCGCTCCTCGCCCTCCTGCCGGTCACCGTTCCCTGGCTGTGGCTCGTGGTGCGCCGGCGCCGGTACCGGGTCGAGCCCCACCGGGTGGTGGCGCGCTGGGGGGTCCTCTACCGCTGCCAGGCGTCGATCCTCCACGGCCGCATCGACACCCTGCGGCGCGCCCAGGGGGCCCTGAGCAAGCTCTTCGGCAACGGCACCGTGACCCTCTTCACCGCCGGCAGCAGCCGGCCCGACCTGGCGCTCCGCAACCTCCCCGATCACCCGGCGGTCTACGAGGCGATCCAGGGGCGCACGGAGTAGGCCCGTCCCTCCGGCGCCGCTGACTCCAGCCCGCGACCCGAGCGTGTAGGGGCGGAGCTTGCCCCCGGCCTGAGCGAGCCTGGCGAGCCGAACGGCTCCGCCCGGGCTGCGGACCGGTTCGAGGGTGGCCCGACCACCGGGCTTTGCGCGGCGGTGCCCACGGGAGGAGGCAAGCTCCTCCCCTACACGCTTTCATGAGGATCCGCGCACCACATGGAGGATCCGCGCACCACTCGACAGCTCTCCGCAGTAGTCGATCAGGTGGTCTTGTCTTCCAGCTCGGCCCAGCGTTCGTAGAGGCGCTCGACCTCCCGGCGGCGCCGGTCGAGGGCGAGGGTCCGCTCCTGGAGGGCGGCGGGGTCGGTGGCGACGGCCGGATCGGCGACGGCCTTCTCGGCGTCTTCCAGGCGCTCCTCGGCCCGGAGCACCGCCTCCTCCATGGCGTCCCACTCGCGCTGCTCGTGGTAGGAGAGCTTCCTGGCGGACGAGGCGCCCCTCGGCTTGCGCCCCGGCCGCGCCCCGTCCTCGGGCCGATCACCCGGCCCCTCGCCACCCCCCGGCTCCGGGCGCCGGCGGCGGGCCTCCAGCCACTGGGAGAGGTCGGCATAGCGCTCGGCGCGCCCGCCTTCCTCCGCGCCGGACAGGGCGAGGATCTCGGTCGACACCCGGTCGAGGAGGAACCGGTCGTGGGTGACCAGGACGAGGGCGCCCGCGAACTCGAGCAGGGCCTCTTCGAGGACGTCCAGGGTCGGGATGTCCAGGTCGTTGGTGGGCTCGTCGAGGACCAGCAGGTCCGCCGGGCGAAGCATCAACCGGGCGAGGGCGGCACGGGCCTTCTCGCCCCCGGAGAGCTGGCCCACCGGGCTGCGCAAGCGCTCGGGCGGGAACAGGAACCGCCGCGCCCAGGCCGCCACGTGGAGCGAGCGCCCCTGGAACTCCACGTGGTCCGCCCGGCGCCCGCCCAGGGTGAGGGTCTCCTCCAGGGTGAGCTCCGGGTCCAGGCTCTCCCGGTTCTGCTCGAAGTAGACGACACGGAGCCCTTCGGCCCGCTCGATGGTGCCTGCGTCCGGCTCGAGCTCTCCCACCAGGACCCGGAGCAGGGTCGACTTGCCGGAGCCGTTCCGGCCGACGACGCCGAGGCGCTTGCCCGGGGTGAGGAGCAGGTCCAGGTCTTCGAAGACCGGCCGGCCGCCGAAGCGCTGGGTGAGCCCCTCGCCCGCCCAGAGGCGCCGGGTCCGACGGCCTGACGAGGTGAAGTCGATGCCGGCGGTGGCGCTCCGCGTGCGGCAGGTGGCGGCGTCGAGCTCCGTGAACAGGTCCTCGGCCGCGTCCACCCGGGCCTTGGCTTTCGAGGTCCGGGCCTTGGGGCCGCGGCGCAGCCACTCCGCCTCGCGCCGCGCCAGGTTGGCGAGGGTGGTGCGGTAGACCTCGTCCCGGGAGAGGCGCTGGTCGCGGGCTTCGAGGAACTCGGCGTAGCTGCCCTCCACCGCGAACAGCCCCTCCGGGTAGCGCGGGTCGAGCTCCAGGACGCGCCGGGCCACGGCTTCCAGGAAGTAGCGGTCGTGGCTCACCACCACGAAGGCCTTCGCCTCCCGGCGCAGGAGCTCCTCCAGCCAGACGATGGACTCGATGTCCAGGTGGTTGGTGGGCTCGTCCAGGAGGAGGACGTCCGGCTCCGGGGCGAGCTCGCGGGCGATCGCCAGGCGCTTGCGCCAGCCGCCGGAGAGGGTCTCCGTCCGCTCCCCGGGGTCGGTGAAGCCGACCTTGCCCAGGGCCACGGCCATGCGGCGATGGTGCTCCCCCTCGTCCAGGGACCCAAGCCCCGCCAGGGCCTCCTCCACCACCTCCTCGACCGTGCGGCCGGGGGCGAAGACCGGGTCCTGCGGCACGTACCCGACCCGCAGGCGCCGGCGCGTGCGCACCTCCCCGGCGTCCGCCTCGAGCTGGCCGGCGAGGATGCGAAGCAGGGTCGACTTGCCGGAGCCGTTGGGCCCCACCAGGCCCACGCGGTCGCCCTCGTGGAGGGTGAAGGAGAGCCCCTCGAACAGCGGCACCCCGCCGAAGCCCTTGGCCAGGCGGTCGCAGTCGATGAGGACGGGAAGAGGCATGATCCTCGGGCAGAGGGAGCGGTCGAGGACAGGTCAAGGCCAAGTCAAGACTAGGCCCGGTGGACAGCCCTTCGGAGCGCAGGGCCGCCGGCTATCCGATCAACGGGTTCCGGGTTTCGAGGTCCGGGAACCGGGAGAAATCCCGGTCCGCGCTCAGGAGCTCCCGGACGCCGCCGTCGACGCAGAGGGCGGCGATCCTGGCGTCGTGGACCCGGGGCCCGGAGAGGCGCGCGGCGGAGAGGAGCTCCCGGAGCTTCGGCCAGAAGCCCCTGGATTCCCCGAGCAGGACGAGGCTCGGCGCTTCGAGCCACGCATCGAGCTGGTCCAGGGCCTGGTCCGGGGTCGACGGCGGATCGTAGACCTGCGGGTGGGTCGCGATGGCGTAGAACTCGTAGACGCACGGCCAGGGGATCGCCCACGGCGCCGGGCTCTCGGCGAGCTCGGCGAGGGCGCGCCGGGCCGGCTCGTGCCACTCCGAGTCCCGCCGGTGGGCGTAGACCAGGAGGTTCGTGTCCACGGCGATCACCCGCCCCGCCCCCGGTAGGCGAGGTCGCGGACCTCGTCCCAGGAGGCCCCTTGAAGCTCCCGCCGGAGACCCTTGCCGCCCACGCTGGCGTCCCGGAGGCGGAAGCTCTCGCCGGAGCCCCGCCGATCGAGGGCGAGGCGCAGCCCCTCCTCCACGAGGGACCGAAGCGAGCTCCCTTCCCGCCGGGCCGCCTCTTTCGCCTCGGCGAGGACCGGGTCGGGAATCTCCACGGTCGTCTTCATATGGGTGACCATATCACTTCATACGGCGAGATGGAGTGGCTGCGGCCCCAGGTGATGGGGCACCGGGGCGTCGCGCGCTCCTACCGGACCGACTCCGCCTCGCGGATCCACGCGGCGATGACGCCGAGGACCTCCGGGCGGATGCCGTACTCGTGGCCCCGCCGGTAGCTCAGGCCGTGGCCGGCGTCGCCGAAGACGGTGAGGGTCAGGTCGAGGGATGCCTCGGCGGTGGCCTCCAGCAGGAGGTCCACGCTCTCGGGGACGTGGATCTGGGTGTCCTCCCCGCCGTAGAGCACCAGGGCGGGGACGTCCAGGGCCTTCCAGTGGGGCAGCGGGTCGTAGTCGCCCACCGCCCGGGCCCAGGCCCAGACCCAGTGGTCCCGGTCCCGGGGGAAGGGTTCCACCACGCCGTGGCCGGCCAGGCCGCTCTCCAGGGCCGCCGTCAGCGCCGCCTCGTACTCCTCCCAGCCCTCGCCGGTCAGGCCGTAGCGGATCCCCAGGCGGTGGAGGGCGTTCACCCGCTCGACCTGCTCCGGGGTGAAGCCCTGGCGCCTGGCGAGCTTCTCCACCTCGTCGATCACCTGCTCGGAGATGGGAACGGCCGAGCCGGAGACGTCGACGACGAAGGCGACCTCGGAGGACCGTCTCGCGGCCAGGGGGGCGATGTGGCCGCCCTGGCTCAGGCCGAGGACGCCGACGCGCCGCCCATCGACGCCGTCGACGCCCTGGAGGGCCTCCACACCGGCGAGGGCGTCGTCCGCCAGGACCTCGAAGCTCGCCGTCTTCCAGTCGCCCCCGGACGCCCCGGACCCCCGCTTGTCCGGGAGGAGGACCGCGATCCCGCGCTCTGCCAAACCCCGGGCGAAGGCCGAGGCCCACGTCTGGGTCCGGTCGCTCTCCCCGGAGCCGTGGATGAGGACCACGCCCGGGACCGGCTCCTCCGTCGCCGGGACGAGCACCACCCCCGCCAGGGGCGTCTCCCCGTTCCGGAGCTCGACCTCCTCGGTCCGGACGGTCCCGGTTGCTCCCGGTGGAGCTCCGTCCGCCCGGCCCGCGGCCCCTCCGGCCAAGAGGCCGACGAGGCCGATCAGGAGCGTCGCGGCGCTCCTGTGGAGACTTTGTGTCTGTTCCATGGCTGGTGCTCCTCCTTCCTGTTCATCGCTCTGGGCAATCCACCGGCCCCGACCCATCCGGACGGGCCCCCTCTCAGGATCCGGCACGCACGGACGGGCGGAAGGTTTCAGGGCGCGAGAGCCGACGGGGAGGCGCAACGCAGCCAGGGTCCACCGGCACCACCTCGAGGCTGGGAAGGCGGCAAAGTCAAAAGAGTGTCTTGGCGGGTGAAAGACCTTCTTACTCAGATGCACATACAAGATGGGAGAATACCAATCGCCGTGTGATCCGGAGGCATCCGATGCTCGAACACCCGCTCAGACCACCGAAGGGGCCCGGTGCTCCGGGCCTGCTGCTCCTGGTGCTCCCGCTGGCCCTGGCGGCCCCGCCGGCGGCGATCCAGGCCGGACCGCCGGAAGCCGGGCCCCCGGACGCTCCTGCCGGCGAGGCTCCGCCCGCGGCCCGCGCCGCCCGGGAGCTCGGCCGTCTCGACGCGCGCCTCGGGCTGGACACCTTCGAGGACGGCTCCGGCCTGTGGACGGCGCGGCTGGCCGCCGCCCTGGACCTGCGCCTGCGGTCGGCCGACACCACCGGCGCGCCCCTCGCCGACCTGATGCGCCGCCTGGCGACCCAGCTCCGCGGTCTCGGGGTCGAGCAGCCGCTTCTCGAGCCTCCGGGAATCCCGGCCGAGGAGCTGGAGCCGCCCGGGCCGGAGCGTGCAGAGCGCCTGCGGCGGGTCGTCGCGACGGTCCGGCTCCTCCACGACAAGCTGGACCGGCTCGAACGGCCCCGCCCTGAGGGTGACCGGCTCACGACCCGCGCCGCGCCGGGTAACGACGCCTGTACCGCCGCGACGTCGATCGGCGAGGGCACCTTCACCGGCTCCACCGCCGAGGCCACCGTGGACGGAAGCTCCACCTGCGGCGACACCAGCTCCTCACCGGACGTGTGGTTCCGCTACACGGCGGCCGACGCGGGCCAGGTCACCTTCGACACCTTCGGCTCTTCCTACGACACCGTGCTCTCCCTCCACACGGGTTGCCCCGCCGAGGGCCGGGACGTGGAGCTCGCCTGCAACGACGACTCCGGCGGAACGCTCCAGTCGTCGGTCACCCTGGACATGGCCACCGGGGAGGAGGTCTGGGTCCGGGTGAGCGGGTCCTCGGGGGCCTCGGGGAGCTTCGAGCTGAACGTCGAGCACTTCCAGGGGCTCGCGGGGACGATCACCCGGGAGGACACCGGCGGGGCGCTCTCCGAGGCGACGGTGTCGCTCTTCGACGACTTCGGATTCCTGGTGGACGACCGGGTCACCGGAGCCGACGGCTCCTATGCCTTCGACAGCCTGACGGACGGCACCTACTACGTCCGGGCGGAGGCCGACGGGATGATCGACGAGCTCTACGACGACGTCCCCTGCCCATTCTTCACCTTCTGCGACCCAAGCTTCGACGGGACCCCCGTCGACCTGACCGGCGCCGCCACCGGCATCGACCTGGCCCTCGAACCGGGCAACACGATCTCCGGTACCGTGACGGACGCCGGGACAGGCGATCCGGTATCGGCCTTCCTGGAGCTCTACTCCGAGACCGGATCGTTCCTCCACTCGGTCGCCGCCGACGCCGACGGCGCGTACGAGATCGGCGGCCTCCCGGCCGGCACCTACCACCTGGTGGCGGGGGCCTCCACCCACAGGGACGAGCTCTACGACGACCTGCCCTGTCAAGGCTCGTGCGACGTGACCGCGGGCGCGCCCCTGGAGGTGAGCGGCGGCGTGACGCTGTCCGGGATCGACTTCGCCCTGGAGCGGCTGGGGGCGATCGAGGGGACGCTCGTCGAGGAGGGGACCGGGGACCCGTTGGGTGGGCAACGGGTGGTCGGCTTCGACTCCTCCGGCAGCGTCGGCAGTGACTTCACCGACGCCGACGGCGACTACCGGATCGGCAGCCTGGAAGCCGGTGACCACTTCGTCCGCACCGACACCTTCGGCTTCCAGGACGAGCTCTACGACGACCTCCCGTGCGTGGGCGCTTGCGACGTGACCACCGGCACGCCGGTCCCCGTGGACTTCGACACCACGACCGATGGGATCGACTTCGCCCTGCTCCGGCTGGGAGAGATCCAAGGTACGGTCACCCACACGGTCAGCGGAGACCCCGTCGCCAGCGTGCTCGTCCGGGTCTTCAACGACTCCGGCTTCTCCGTGCGATCCACCTTCACCGGGAGCGACGGCACCTTCGTGCTGGACCGGCTGGAATCCGGCAGCTACACCGTGGCCACGGACGCCGATCTGTACCGCAACGAGGTGTACGACGACGTCCCCTGCGACGGGGTGTGTGATCCGTCGGTCGGGACACCCGTCGAAGCCTCGGCCGGGACGACGACCGCCGGGATCGACTTCGCGCTGGACCGCCTGGGCCGCATCCAGGGCCGGGTGCTCCAGGCCGGTAGCGACCTCCCCCTCGCCAGTGGCGTGGTCGCCCTCGACGCCTCGGGCAGCTCGGTCCGCTCGACCCAGTCCTCCTCCGTCGGGGGGGACTACCTCCTCCAGGGCCTGCCCCAGGGGACCTACTTCGTGAAGACGACGTTCTTCGACTCGTTCGACTTCGCGCACCAGGACGAGCTCTACGACGACGTCCCGTGCGAGCCGTCGTGCGACCTCTCGGAGGGAGTGGCCCTTCCGGTGGTCCTGAACGGCACCGTCCTGGGCGCCGACTTCGCCCTGGCCCCCTGCCCGGCCGACTCCTTCGCCGACATCAGGACGACCCTCTACCTCTCCACCCACGCCGAAGAGGCCTGCGAGCGGATCACCGCCGGGACCGACACGACCGTCGCTTCCGGCGCCGATGTCACCTTCAAGGCCGGTCGCGCGGTGGTCCTGGAAGACGGCTTCGCCGTCCAGGACGGAGCCGGCTTCCGGGTCGTGATGGAGCCGGACTGGACGGACGACTAGTGGTCCGGACTCGGCGGACGTCGGTCACCGCCGCCGGCGGTCCCGGCCCACCCCCAGGGCCAGGAGCGCCAGGGAGGCGATCACGGCGAGGGCCGGGTGCGCCCCGAGGAAGGCCATGGGCTCCAGGGGCTCCGCCGAGTCGTGGCCGTGGGCCACGAAGAGGTGGAGGACGGCCGCGACCCCCAGGACCAGGATGGAGATCCCCGCGAGGAGCGGCACCCACTGGACGAGGAGCGCCCGCCGCATGCCGAGCCGGGCGGCCACACCGGCCAGGAGGGCCCCGGCCGCGGCGACCCCGGCCACGGCGAGGAGCTGGGAGTAGAGATCCGGCACGTCGCGATCCTACTAGGGGGACGAATTCCTTTGTGAAAACATACCGTCGCCCTTGAATGCTGAGCGCACGCGCCGCTACCGATCGCACCGAAGCACGACGCCATTAGGAGACTCCCATGCCAGAGCCCACCTTCGAGCTCGAGCTGGACGGATCGGTCCTGGGCGAGGACAGCGCCGAGCGGCTGCTCCTCGCCACGGCCCGGAGCGACGTCCTCGACTCCCTTCGGGACAACGCGGCCTTCCCCGACCGGACGATCGATCTGGGTCAGATCACGGTCGGCGTCGAGGGAAGCACCGACGTGGTCCTCGACGGTGAAGCGGGGAGGGTCACCTTCGGCGGGGAGGCGCAGGCGGGCCTCCTGGTGACACCCGAGCGCGCGACGGCGCTCGGGCACCTGCCGGTGGGCGATCCCATCGCCGACGGGCTCACGGAGGAGGAGGACGACGACGGCACGTCCTACGCTCTCTTCACCTGGGGCTACGCCCTCGAGGCCGGGGCCCGGGGCGCGGTGGCGCTGGGCGGCGGCGCGCGCGCCGAGCTCGGCGGCGACGGCGAGCGGTCCTCCGGCTTCGCCGTCGTCCACCGGTTCCGGCCGGACGCCGGGGCCCGCGACGTCCTCGCCGCGACGGTCCGGGCGTGGCGCCTGCCCCGGCAGGTGATCGCGCCGGACGACCTGCCCCCCGGCACCTGGCTGGTGGCGGAGGTGGACGGCTCGCTGGCCCTGAGCCTCGCGGTCCAGGCGGGTTACGACTTCAGCTGGGTGCGGGAGACCCGGCTCTCGGGGCTCTCCGGGGACATCGCCCTCCGGGTGGAGGCGGGCCTGGCGGCCACGGTGGGGTTCGAGGCCTCCGGCCGCTACGCCCTCCTCCTGCGCCGCGACTCCCTGGACGAGGAGGACCGCCGGCTGCGCCTCCAGCTCTTCAAGCAGCGCAGGCGGGGATGGAGCTTCGCCCTGGACGCCAACGCCGCCGTCCGCGCCGACCTGGACGCCTTCGCTCCCGGGTCCCTGGACGAGCTCCTCCGCGCCGTCCTGGGGGTCCAGGCGGAGCAGCTCCTGGACGACCTGGACGCCCTCCTGGAGTGGAGCGACCCGGAGGAGAGCCTGGGCGAGCTCCTGGCGGGGGCCGGCGTCGAGCGCGCGAAGGAGCTCCTGGCCGACGTCACGGACCTGGACCCGGAAGCCGAGCTGGACGAGGCTCGCGGCCGGCTGGTGGAGCTGCTCGAACGCTGGCGGGAGCTCGATGGCCGCGTGGCGAGCACCCTCTGGAGCGAGCTGGAGGACGAGACGGCCATCACGGAGATCCGGGGCCTGGCCCGCGAGGTCCGGAGCGCCCTCACGGACCAGGCCGAGCTCCGCACTCTCCTCCGCCGGCGCCTGGGCGACGCCGGGTTCTTCGCCACGCCCGCCGGCCGCTGGCTGGAGTCGGTCGCCGCGGACGGAGTGCTGACGCTCCTCAGCAGCTCGACGGGGCTCCAGGCGCTGCGGCGGGCCGCCGACACGACCCTCGACCTCCTGGACGAGGGGCAGGTCGAATCCCTGCTCCGCCGGCTCCGAGGCGAGATCGAGCGGCTGTTCCGCCTGGACCGGCTGGAGGCGGCGATCCAGGAGGCGGTGGACGCCTCCGACCCGGAGACCCTGGACGCCTGGGCCCGCCGGCGCCTGGCCCGGTTCCTGGACGAGCGGCCCACGGTCGAGCGCCTGGAGGAGGTCCTGGAGGCCCTCGAGGCGCTCCGGACGAGGAGCCGGGACCTCTACGGCCGGACGATGGAGGCGGTCCAGCGGCGCTACCGCCTCTCCTTCGCCTCCACCTACCGCAAGACCACCGCGAGGGAGGCCCTGGTCGACGTCGAGCTCGATTTCGGGTCCGGCGCCGACGACGAGGAGCTGGCGGCGCTCCTCCGCGAAGCCCTCGACGGCAGGCTGGACCGGCTCTTCGTCCAGACGATCCCCGGGGTCACCCTGGGGCAGGCCGCGCTCTCCCACCAGATCGGCCGGCGGGCCCACGTGGAGGTCAGCCTCCCCTGGTACGGCCGCGAAACCAGCCGGGTTGCGCGCTCCCTGGCCACGGTCGAAGCCCTGGAGGACGACGGCCGGCTCTTCCTCTACGAGGGTGACGCCACGGACGAGGTCGAGACGACGACCGACAAGGCGACGCGCGAGAGCCGGCTCGCGGTCGTGACCGCCCTGGAGGCGCGGCCGGGGGTGAAGGTCCGCACCAGCGGGGCTTTGACCTCCTCGTACTCCTTCCACCAGGCCCTGCGCCGGACCCGGACGGCCCAGCTCGGCCGGCAGCTCCGGGGGTTCGTCGACGCCTACTTCCCGGAGGAGTTCCCCGCCACCGGCGACGGGGCGACCTCCGGATCGTTCCACGACTGGCTCGACGCCCTCGACGCCCAGGCCGAGGCCCTGGAGGGCAACGGCCGCGGCAACCTGGGCAACACCCTGCTCTCCATGCAGGTCACCCTGGCGCCGGAGGTCGCCGACGCGTGGCTCCAGGCGCCCCCGAAGGGCCATGCCGCCTACGGAACCATGTCCCTCCACCTCCAGAGGGTCCTCAAGGAGCTGATCCCCTCGATCTACTTCCGCGACCTGGACAACTACCGGCCGGGGGCCGTACCGGCGGCGGTGCTCTTCGCCTACGCCGCGATGCCACCGCTGACCGACGCGCGGCTCCAGGGCGGGAAGCCGGTCGAAGCGAAGCTCCGGGACCTGTACTGGGACTTCGAGGACCCGAAGCTCCTGGAAGCCGTCCTCGATGCGGAGGAGACCCGGACGAACCTGAAGGCGGCGGCCCGGCGCGGCCGGTCGCTGCTGGAGAGGACCCCGGGCATGGATGAGCGCGTCGAGGACTTCGCCCACCCGGAGGGCTTCGTCCGCCGGGTCCGGAGCGCCCTGTTCGACAGCGGCGGCAGGCCCCGGCCCCAGCTCATCGCCCTCCTGGACGCCGACCGGCGGATCGTCCAGGGCGCCGCCCGCGCCGGGGCCGCCATGGCGCGCTTTCGGGACAAGGCGACGAAGCGGCCCGAGGAGGCGACCGCGGCCCTGGCGGCCTTCGGCGATGCCCTCACACGGGCCTTCAGCTCGCAGCTCGCCAACGTCTACCTGAAGGGGGCGCTGCGTCCCTTCGGCGTGCTCCTCTTCGCCGAGGCCGCCGCCGGTTTCCGCGGCAGCTTGCAGGTCGAATCGTCGGCCTTTCTCCAGCTCGCCGTCCTCGATCCGAGCGCAACGTTTCCGCCGGAAGGCTTCCCGGACACGACGCAGCCCGACCCCGAGGACGTGCTGGTGGCCCAGAACCTGGTGAGCGTCCCGTTTGCAGGCGCTCCGGCACCTCAGGGTCAGGGTTCCGACCGCTGAGTCCCTCACCCATGGTCGATTCTTCCGTAGACACCGCCCCCGCCGGCATCGAGGCAGGGGATGCGCCGCGTTTCGAGCTCTCGGACGCCCAGCGCCGGGCTCGGGAGGAGTTCCGGGAGTTCACCCGCACACGGATCGCGCCCCACGCCGGCGCCTGGGACCGGGATCAGGCCATCCCCCTCGACGTGGTGGACGCGCTGCGGGCACAGGGCTATCTGGGCGCCCTGCTCCCCGCCGAGGTGGGGGGGCAGGGCATGGATCCGGTGACCTACGGGCTGCTCACCGAAGAGCTGGGAAAGGCCTGCTCCTCGGTGCGTTCCCTGCTGACCGTCCACGACATGGTGGGCGAGGTCGTCCAGCGCTGGGGCAGCCGGGAGCTCCGAGCGGAGCTGCTTCCCCGGATCGCCGGAGCCGAGCTCCTGTGCGCGTTCGCCCTCTCCGAGCCCGGCGTGGGCAGCGACGCGCAGAGCCTCGCCGCCGAAGCCCGGCGCGACGGCGACGGCTATGCCCTCCACGGGATCAAGAAGTGGATCACCTTCGGCCAGATCGCCGACCTCTTCCTGGTCTTCGCGCGGACCGAGGACGGGATCGCGGCGTTTCTGGTCGACGGCGACGCGCCCGGGCTGCGCCGCGTCCCCATCGAAGGCGTCACCGGCACCCGGGCCGCCCTCCTGGCGGAGCTCCACCTGGAGGGCTGCCGCGTCGCCGCGGAGCGCAGGGTGGGGCGGCCCGGGTTCGGGTTCACCCACATCGCGTCGACCGGCCTGGACCAGGGCCGCTACAGCGTGGCGTGGGGCGCCGTGGGGATCGCCCAGGCCTGCCTGGACGCCTGCCTGGAGTACACGGAGGAGCGGGAGCAGTTCGGGGCCCCCATCCGCGAACACCAGCTCGTCCGTGCCAAGCTGACCGACATGATCGTCGGCATCCGGGCCGCCCGTCTCGTCTGCTTGCGGGCCGGCTACCTCCGGGCCAAGAAGGACCCGGACGCTTCCGCCGAGACGCTGGGGGCGAAGTACCTGGCCTCGACCACGGCGACGCGGGTCGCGAGCGATGCCGTGCAGCTCCACGGCGCGAACGGCCTCACCGACGCCTACCCCGTGGGCCGCTACCTGCGCGACGCCAAGGTGACCGAGGTCATCGAGGGCAGCACCCAGATCCAGCAGCTGCTCATCGCCAAGCACCCCGTCCAGGAGCTCTGAAGCTCCCTCCGGCCCCGCTCGTCCGCAACCGAGGGGCAGGGATGCGCCGTTGCCTCCGGCGCGCCCATGACTGATACCCTCCCCCGGGTCGACCGGGAGGACCATGCCGTGCCGCGAACCCGACCCCTCGATCCGGTGGAGATCCGGGTGCTGGGAGCGCTCCTGGAAAAGGAGCAGGCGACCCCGGACCAGTACCCGTTGACGACCCGCGCCGTCATCGCGGCGTCGAACCAGAAGACCAACCGCGAGCCGGTGACCGATCTCACGGAGACCGAGGTCACCGAGGCCCTGGACCGGCTGCGGGCGGACGTCCTGGTCTGGCGGAGCCAGACCGCCCGGACCGAGAAGTGGGAGCACCGCCTGGGCCGGCGCTGGGAGCTGGACCCCCGGGCCAAGGCGGTCATGACGCTGTTGTTGCTGCGCGGCCCGCAGACGCCGGGGGAGCTCCGCTCCCGGGGCGAGCGGCTCCACGCGTTCGACTCCGTGGCCGAGGTGGAGGCGATCCTGGAACGCCTGGCCGCCGGCCCCGACCCCCTGGTACGGGAGCTCCCCCGCCAGCCCGGCCAGCGCGAGACCCGCTGGATGCACCGCGTGGGCCGGCCGGAGGACGAGGCACCGCAGGCGGAAGCCCGGGAGGCGGAGCCGCCGAGAGCCCGCACCGCAGCGACCTCCGGTCCCGCACCGTCGCCGCCCCCGAGCGCCCGGGAGCTGGTGAAGCGCCTGGGGCTCGCCCCGCACCCCGAAGGCGGCTTCTTCCGGGAGGTCTACCGCTCCGGGCTGGAGGTGCTCCACCCCGCGGCACCCGGCAACCCGGACCGCCCGGCGGGCACCCACATCTACTTCCTCCTCCGGGCGGACCAGGCGTCCGCATTTCACCGCGTGCGCTGGAGTGACGAGATCTGGCACCTGTACGCCGGGGATGCCCTGGAGCTCCAGCTGATCCACGAGGACGGCCGCCACGAGCGGCGCCTGCTCACGGCGGACCTGGGGGCGGGCGCCCCCTGCACCGTGGTGCCGGCGGGGTGCTGGCAGGCGGCCCGCCTGGCCCCGGCCGACGCTCCGGGCCACGGCTGGGCCCTGGGCGGCTGCACCGTGACCCCGGGCTTCGACTTCGAGGACTTCGACCTCCCTTCGGCGGAAGAGCTCCTGCGCCTCCACCCGGAGCACGGGGAGCTCATCCGGGCGCTGGGCAAGCACTGAGGCCCTCCCGGCGCCATCCAGCTCGGGTCTTGCTGTAACGTTGGAACCGTGGGGTTTCTCGCCAGGGACACCGACCGGCTCCGGGCCATCCTCGACGACATGTCGGAGGCCGTGTGCCGCTTCAAGCCGGACGGCACCATCCTCTTCGTCAACGAGGCCTACTGCCGGCTGTTCGGCAAGAGCCGGCACGAGCTCGTGGGCTCGACGTACGCGCCGATCATCCACCCGGACGACTACGACCGGGTCCAGGCGGAGCTCCAGACCATGGGCCCGGACAACCCGACCGTGGTGATCGAGAACCGGGTCACGACGGGCTCCGGCGAGGTGCGCTGGACCCAGTGGACCAACCGCGGGTTCTTCGACGAGCACGGCGAGATGGTGGAGTGCCAGGCGGCGGGACGCGACGTCACCGAGCGCGTGGTGGCGGAAGCGGCGCTGCGCCGGAGCCACGAGGAGCTCCTGTTCCTGGCGGAGGCCTCGGAGGTCCTGGCGAGCTCCCTGGACGCCGAGCGGACGCTCTCGGCCGTGGCGCGCGCCGCCGTTCCCTTCCTGGCCGACGGATGCACCGTGGTTCTGTTCGACCACGGGCGGGTCGCGAGCTACCGGCGCCTTGCCTTCGCCCACGTGGATCCGGAGCTGGAGCAGGCCGTGAGGGATCGGAACGAGGCCTCCAACAACGAGGAGGTACCCGCAGCTCTCCGCCCCGTCCTCGACCGCCTGAGGGCGGGCGAGCCGGTCCTGATGCCCGAGATCAGCCGTGCCGAGATCGAGACGATGGGGCTCTCGAAGGAACAGCTCCGGCTGGTTCGGATGCAGGACCCTTGCTCGCACATGCTCGTGCCCATGGTGGCCCGCGGCAAGGTCCTGGGCGCCATCAACTTGACGGCCTCCCGGCGCCATTCCGCCCGGCGCTACGAAGAGGAGAACCTGGCCCTGGGGATGGAGCTCGGCCGCCGGGCTGCCGTCGCCCTCGACAACGCCCGCCTGTACGCCGAGCGCCAGGAGATGGATCGGCGCAAGGACGAGTTCATCGCGGTGCTGAGCCACGAGCTGCGCAACCCCCTCGCGGCGATCACCACGGCCCTCGAGCTGATCGGCTCCAGCGACGATCCCCACGTACGGACGCGGGCCCTCGCCATCGCCCGGCGCCAGGCCCGCAACCAGTCCCGCCTGGTGGACGACCTCCTGGACGTCTCGCGCCTGCTGCGCGGCTCCATCGAGCTCGAGCGGGAAACGGTGGACCTGCGCGAGCACCTGCGCATCGCCGTGGACGTCCACCGCCGGTCCACGGATCCACCGGGCCGGATGGAGGTGGACGTACCGCCGGAACCCGTCTGGGCCGCCGTCGATCCGATGCGCTTCGAGCAGATCGTGGGGAACCTCCTGGACAACGCCCGGAAGTACTCCCCCGAGAGCACCACGATCACCTGCACCCTCGACCGGGAGGGGCCGGCGGCCCGCCTCCGGATCCGGGACCGGGGGGCGGGCCTGTCCCCGGAGGGCCTGGCACGGGTCTTCGAGCCCTTCGAGCAGCTCGGGCCCCGCCACGCGCGGCCCCATGCCGGGCTGGGGCTGGGACTGACGATCGTCCGGGAGCTCGCCGAGCTGCACGGCGGCGGCGTCTCCGTGGCGAGCGACGGGCCGGCGCGCGGCGCCGAGTTCACGGTGGAGCTCCCCACCGCGGAGCGGCCGGCGGAGCACGCCGGCGAGGAAGCGGCGGAGGAACCGGGACCCCGCCCGGTGCGCGTCCTGGTGGTGGACGACAACGCCGACGCGGCCGACGCCCTGTCGGAGCTCCTGACCCTGTGGGGGCACGACGTGCGGGCCGCCTACGGAGGCGAAGAGGCCCTCGACGCGGCGGCGGCCTTCGACCCCGACGTGGCCCTGGTCGACATCGGAATGCCGGGGATGGACGGCTACGAGACGGCACGCCGGTGGCGGGAGCTCACGAACGGCCAGCAGCGGCGGACCCGGCTGGTCGCCCTCACCGGCTACGCCCAGCCCCACGACGTCGACCGGGCCCTCGCCTCCGGCTTCGACGAGCACCTGGCCAAGCCGGCGCGCCCGGACGCGCTGCGCGAGGTCCTCCAGCGCCCGGAGCAGGCCCGGCCGGATTGATCGCTGCGGCCCTCCCACACCTCGTGGCCGGCGTCTTCGACCGCGGACCGACTTGACCGCCGGTCCCGGTCCGTGGTCAGGTAAGGGCCGGTTACGGTTCGACAGCAGGATCTCCCGCCGGCGCCATGGCCCCCGGCAGGGAGCGCGATCATGGAAGCGATCAGCCAGGCCATCATCTGGTTCGCCGACTTCATCTGGGGGCTCCCCCTCTTGGTCCTCATGCTCGGCGGGGGCGGCTTCTTCCTGGCGTACTCGCGGCTCCGCCCCTACCGGCACCTGGTCCACGGGATCGAGGTCCTGAGCGGCAAGTACGACGATCCCCGCGAGGCCGGGGACATCCCCCATTACCAGGCGCTCTCGAGCGCGCTCTCCGGCACCCTGGGCCTGGGCAACATCGCCGGCGTGGCCGTGGCGATCACCGTGGGCGGGCCCGGCGCGATCTTCTGGATGTGGACGAGCGCGATCTTCGGCGTGGCGACGAAGTTCTTCACCTGCACGCTGTCGATCATGTACCGGGGCGAGGACAGCCTGGGCCGGATCCAGGGCGGGCCCATGTACGTGATCCGCGAGGGGATGGGGCGGCGCTGGCTTCCGCTGGCCTACTTCTTCTCCCTGGCCGGGCTGTTCGGCACGCTGCCGATCTTCCAGATCAACCAGCTCACCCAGTCGGTGCGCGAGGTGATCGCCGAGCCCCTGGGCCTGGCGGGGAGCCAGGACCACTTCACCTTCGACCTGCTGTTCGGCGTGGGAGCGGCGGTGTTCGTGGCGGCGGTGATCTTCGGTGGCATCCGGCGGATCGGGGCGGTGGCGGCGCGCCTGGTGCCGCTGATGGTGGGGACCTACATGCTGATGGTCCTCTACATCCTGGTGATCTACGCCGAAGACATCCCGCGCTACCTGGCCCTCATCGTCCAGGACGCCTTCACCGGCCGGGCGGTGGCCGGCGGCCTGGTGGCGGTGATGATCACCGGCGTGCGCCGCGGCGCCTTCTCGAACGAGGCGGGCATCGGCACCGAGGTCATGGCCCACGGCGCGGCGAAGACCAGCGAGCCGGTGCGCGAGGGCCTGGTGGCGATGCTCGGCCCGGTGATCGACACCCTGATCGTGTGCACCTGCACGGCCCTGGCGATCCTGATGACCGGCACCTGGAAGCACCGGGGCATCGACGGCGTCACCCTGACCGCAGACGCCTTCGGCATCGCCATGCCCGGGATCGGGCCCTACCTGGTGACCCTGATCGTGATCTTCCTGAGCCTGTCGACCATGTTCACCTACTGGTACTACGGCGCGAAGTGCCTGGGCTTCCTGATCGGCGCCGAGCGGCAGAACTGGTACCGGTACTTCTACACGCTCCTTGTCGTCGTCGGCGCCGTGATCTCCCTGGAGACCGTGATCAGCGTGATCGACGGCGCCTTCGCCCTGATGGCGATCCCCACCATGATCGCCACCCTGGTCCTGGCGCCCAAGGTCCTCCGCGCCACCCACGACTACTTCGACCGCCTGCGGGCGGAGGACTGGGCCGCCTAGTTCAACCTCCCCACCCCGAGCCGCCCCTGCTGGTTTCCGGCCCGATGTCCCCAGGCAGGGGTGGGCGGCGGCGCGATCCGCGGAAGGGGGAGGGCCCCCGGAGACCGGTCCCCGGGAGCCCTTGGGGCCGGATCAGGCCCGGGTCGTCGCGAACCGCCCGCCCATGTGCGTGGCCCCTGCCAGCGCCACGAGGAAGACGATCACCGAGACGATCCAGCAGTTCCAGGCCAGGTTCGGCGACTCGCTCACGAAACCGAGGAGCCAGGGCGAGAAGAAGAGCCAGACCGCTGCGGCCACGTTGACCCACTCGCTCCGGGTGTCGGCGAACCCGAAGAGGGCCACGACCGCGATCACCAGGCCCAGGATCACGGTGTTCCAGGCACCGTTCTCCTGGAGGCCGGTGGCGATCACCCAGGGGGAGATCACCAGCCAGACTCCGGCGATGACGTTGACCCAGTCGGTCCAGTGGCGGGTGGCGGTCCCGCCGGTGGCGGCCGGGGTCCGCCGCGGTGCCCGTTCCCGGGTACCGGGGGTCGTGGACGGGGTCGCGTGCGGCTCGCGTTCCGGGGTTTTGCGGGGCGTGCGCCGTTCAGCCATTCTTGCCTCCTTGCCTCAGTGCGTTCTCGGGAGTCTTTGTCCCCCTCCCGGGCACGTGTTGCAAGAGGGATACCGCCCCTGTTTCGCCGCTCGAATTGCGGCGGCGGGGAGCTCTCAAGACCTCGCGACGGGTTGGATCGTTTACAACCGGTAGAGCATCCAGTAAACGGCCACGCCGGTCACCGAGACGTAAAGCCAGATCGGGAGCGTCCACCGGGCGATGGCGCGGTGGCGAGCGAAGCGCCGCCGGAGCGCCCGGAAGAGGGTCACCGCGGCCAGGAAGGGCACGGCGGCCGCCAGCACACTGTGGGTCACGAGGATCGTGAAGTAGGCCGTGCGCAGGGCCCCGGTGCCCTGGAACCGGACGGAGCCCACCTGGGCGTGGTAGACGAGGTAGGAGACCAGGAAGGCCACCGAGCAGGCGAAGGCGGTGAGCATGACCCCCTGGTGGGCCGCGATCCGGCCGCGGCGGATCAGGACCCAGCCGATCACCAGGAGGACGGCGGCGGTGCCGTTGAGGACGGCGTTCACGGTGGGCAGGTCGGAGAGCTCGAGCACCGTGGGCCTCACTCCGGGGGCTCGTTCGGGTCCGCGTCGGGGTCGGCACCCGCCCGCGGGGCCGGCGGCCCGTCCCGGCCCCCGTGGGTCCGGGCGAGCTCCTCGAAGAGCTCCCGGACGGCGTCGAAGCCCAGGTCGGGGAAGTTGTCGGGGTTGTCCCAGAACTCCGCGAGCCAGCCGGCGCCCCAGCGCTCGTAGGCCGCCACCTTCACCATGAGCTGCAGCTTGTCGCAGGCCTTGACCAGGCGGGCCTCCGCCGTCTCCGCCGCCCGGTACTCGGCCATGAGCTCCGCGGTCCGGTCCCCCAGGGGCCCCAGGAGCTCGTCGATCACCTCGCGTTCCGCCGCCTCCTGTGTGCCCCGGGCGAAGTAGCGCTTCGCCACCCGGGGCAGGTCGCCGGTCCGGACCTCCGCCAGGTCGTGGACGAGGGCGATTTCGAGCGCCCGGAGGAGGTCGACGCCCGGAATGCGGGAGCCCAGGGCCCAGACCAGGAAGGCCACGTGCCAGCTGTGCTCGGTGATCGACTCAGGATGGGGCACGCCCCGCAGCACGTAGCCCATGCGGGGGACCCGGTCCAGGACCTGGAGCTCCAGCAGCAGCTCCAGGAGCGTTTCGTTACGCCGCACGACCCTCACCCGCGGCGGCCGGCGTTTCCGGGGGGCCGCTCCGGAGCGCCGTCGCCGGTCTGAATCCCGGCCTCACTTTCCCGGGACCCCGAGCCAGCCCCGCGTGCCGTAGTCCCCCACCGTGAGCCCGATCAGGAAGGCCAGCCAGAGGACGGTCCCCACCAGGACGAGGCGGGTCAGGGGCGTGGCGTGGCGCACGTGCATGAAGAACCACACGACCAGCGCCGCCTTGGTGATGGCGATGGCCATGGCCGCCAGGTCGTTCACGAAGGCGTAGCCGCCCACCATGGCACCCAGGTCGAAGGCCGCCGCGAAGACGGTCAGGGCGGTCAGCACCATGAGGGCCAGGAAGACGGAGACGTAGACGCGGACCGGCTCGACGTGGACGGACATGGTTCGGGCTACCTCCTGACCGGGACATAGTGTGCGGCTCGCCGCACCGGGTCGTGGTGTTCGTCTCGCTGCACCGGGTGGTGGGGGAGCGGGCGGGGACGGTTTCGCCCGCTCCTTCACCGCTCGGTGGAGTCCCACCGAGGACTCCCGCCAGCGACCGAAGCGTGTAGGGGCGGAGCTTGCCCCTGGCCTGAGCGAGCCCGGCGAGCCGAACGGCTCCGCCCGCGCTGCGGTACGACGCGGCGGTCCCTGGGCCACGGGAGGAGACAAGCTCCTCCCCTACACGCTTCCTCGGCAAACCCGCGAGCCGGGCAAACCCTTCCCGGCGAAAACGCTGGACCCCAAACCAAAGCTCCGGGCGGGGGCGTCCCCTTCCCACCTCGAGGGTGGGAAGGGGACCGAGGGGATGGGGGGTGATCCAGAGGAGCTCTGCTTGGGTGGATAGGCCCGGGCCAGTTCGGGCTCGCCACGAGCACCGACCGGGGCGGGGGGGACAAAGCTGAGTCAGTGCCACGAGCCCACCCCTAACCTTCCACGTGGAATCCAATCAAATACAACAGCGGAAAAAGGAATATCCAGATAATGTCCACGAAGTGCCAGTAGAGGCCCACGACCTCCACCGGGTTGTGGTACTCCGTGTCGAAGCGCCCCCTCCAGGCGGGCCACATCAGCCAGGCCACGAGCCCGGCGCCCACCACCATGTGGGCCGCGTGGAGGCCGGTCATGCCGAAGTACAGGTTGAAGAACATCTCGGCGTGGCCCGGATCCGCGGCGCCGTGGAACTCGAAGGCGGCGCCCGGGACGAGGTGGTGCTCGAGCTTGTCGGCGTACTCGACGGCCTTGATCCCCAGGAAGGTCAGGCCGAAGAGGAGCGTCAGGAGGAGGAAGACGACCGTGGCCTTGCTGCGGGCGAGCTGGGCGGCGCGCACGGCCAGGGCCATGGTCAGGGAGCTGGCGATGAGCACCACCGTGTTGACGCCCCCCAGGATCACGTCCAGCTCGTGGCTCGCCAGGGCGAAGTCCTGGGGCCAGCGGCCGCGGTAGATCACGTACGCCAGGAAGAGCCCGCCGAAGAACATCAACTCCGTCGAAAGGAAGAGCCACATGCCGAGGGAGGAGGCCTCCCTCTGCTGGTCGTAGCTGTCGAAGTGGTGGGCCAGGGCGCCTTTCCGGGGCGGGTGCGTCGTCTCAGCCAAGGCGTGCTCCTCCTGAACCATTCGTCCGGAATCGGTTCTCGTCCTCGGGACGGGCGTCTGCACCC
>JBKHJP010000152.1:0-9129 GCA_046538065.1 Thermoanaerobaculia bacterium
CCGGCGGGGCGTGCGCGGCGTGGCTGGCCCGGGACCTCCGGGGGCACGGGGCGGCCTCGGTCTTCCTGTTCGGGTGCTACCTGGCCCTGGTGGCGCTGGCGGCCCTGGCCCTGGAGCCGGGGCGGGAGGGCGGTGGCGGTCGGCGCGATCGGCACGAGAGATCCGCCGGTGGGAGGGCGTGGGCGCTCTGGGGGGCGTACGCCGTCTGCGCCACGCTGGCCCTGTGGACGCACCTGCTGAGCGCCCTGGTCCTGGCCGCCCTCGGCGTGGCCTGGCTGGGGTTCGTGGCGGCTTCGCGCCGGCTGGACGGCCCGACCCTGGGGCGCGCCGCCGCGGCGAACCTCGTCCCGGCCCTGCTCTTCGCCCCGTGGCTGGTGAAGATCGGCCGGCAGGTCGCCTACCTCGAAGGTAGCGATCCCCGGTGGATGACGCCGGCCAGCCTGGCGAACCTGGGATGGGTCGTCTCCTTCTGGTACCCCTTGGGGCGGGTGGGGGAGCCCGCGGCGGACGGGCACGGCCTGCTCCGTCTCCTGGGGGTGGCGGCGGTCCTGGTGCCGGTGGGCGTGGCCCTGCTCCTCCCATGGCGACGTCGGGCGGAAGCCGGGGAGACGGCGGGTCCGGTCCGCCCGGGGACGGGGAGGTCGCCGGTCGCCGCCCTCGGCGCCGGAGCCGTGATCGGCCTGGGGGGCGCCGCCCTCTACGTCGTGGCGACCTGGCTCCTGGCCCGGCTGGAGGTGGCCCCCACCTTCCACGGGCCGCGGTACCCGGCCCTGGCGGTGCACGCGTGGGCGGCGGGGCTGGCATGCCTGGTGGCCTGGGCCGCCGCCCGCGGACGGGTGCGGTTCCGATGGGTGGTGCTCGCGCTGGTCCCCTGGCTCGTGGCCTCGGCGGCGGGCCAGCTCCGGAGCGCGCGCCAGGAGGCCTGGGGGGCGCTCTCGGAGCTCCGGGCGGCGGCGGGGCCGGCGTGGCCGTCCGCCGGCGAGCCCCTCTACGTCCTGCCCTCGGAGCTCCTCCCGTTCTACCGGCGGACGCTCGCGTCCTTCGACCTGCGCCGCATCGAGCGCCTGCCGTGCGAGGAGGAGGCGGGCTCTTCCGCGGCGGTCCTGGACGTGAGCTCCTGGCCGGAGCTGGACCGGGTCCGGGACCACCTGGTGCGGGCCGCCCTCGACGGCCGGCGGCCGGCCCGGCTGGGCGGGGAGGTCCGGCGGGTGGCGTACCCGCCGCCGCCGGAGCGGGCGAGCCTCGCCCTCTACCGGGTGGACGGCCTGGACGGGCCGCGTCTCGACCAGCTCTGCCGCCGGGGCCTGCAACCGCCCCTCCGAAAGCGAACGGCCGGGAGCGTCTCCGAGGCGCTGCCGGAGGACCAGCTCTCTCCGGAGCACTGGTCGTACCTGGAGGTCTCGCCGGACCTGGAGGTCTACCGCTGGTCCCGGGCCCGCCGGACGCCGGTGGTCTTCGACCGGCCCCTCGGGGCGGGGGCCTACCTCCTCCACGTGGTCGGCCACCGGCCCTCCAGGGGAGAGCCGGAGCCGGTCCGGTTCCTCCTCGAGGAGGCCGGCTTCGCCGCGGAGGAACGGCTCCCCCCCGAACGGTTCCACCTCTGCTTCCAGGTCTCGTGGCCCGGCCACGGCGGCGCCCCGCGCCTGGTGGTGGAGCACCCCCTCTGGAGCACCGGCGCCCCGGGGGACCCCTCCCGCCGCACCCTGAGCTTCCTCCTCTACGGCGCGTGGCTCACCCCGGTGGGCGAAGGAGCCTCCGGTCGGAACGGCTGCCGGAGCGGGAGCGGCTGAGGGTGGATTCGAGCTCGCCGCCGGGAGCTTCGAGACGCGCGGCGATGGCCGCGGACTCGGTCGAGGTGGAGCTCTCCCGTTGCGCGGGCCCGGGGCATGGCCTACGATGGTCGCAGGAGGCCCGGGTCATGATCCGATCTCAGCGGTTCCGCCGCCTGCTCGCACCGTTCGTCGTCCTCTTCCTGGCGGGGTGCGCCGCCTCGGGGGACCGGCCGCGGGGGGAGCCCGCGGGTGGGGGCGAGAACGGGCCGGGAGCGCAGGAGGGCGCAGGGGCGGAGCGGCTCACCGGAGCGGCGCCGTCCGGCCCGGGGGAGGGGGAGCCCGACCCCGGTGGGGAGAGCCGTACCGGGGAGCCGGAGGACGGCGACGCTGAGGAGGACGGCCCGCAGCCGGCGGAGATCGCCACGGTGGGCTGGGACGGCCTGACCCGCTCCCCGGTGGTCCTGGTCCGGGAGCTGGGGACGGGGAGGGTCGTCCCGATCTGGGTGGGGGTGGCCGAGGCCCGGGCCATCGCCTCCGCCCTCCACGGCGTGGAGTTTCCCAGGCCCATGAGCCACGACCTGATGCGGGATCTCGTGGCGGGGCTCGGGGGCGCCGTCGAGTCCCTCCACATCCACGACATCCGGGACGGGACCTACTACGGCGAGCTCACCGTGCGCCTGGACGGGCGCGAGGAGCCGGTCCTCGTCGACACCCGGCCCAGCGACGGCATGGCCCTGGCCCTGCGCACCGGGGCCGAGATCTTCCTCTCCCGGACCGTCCTGGACCAGACCCCGGACATCGATTTCCTGGCGCCGGAGCCGGGGGAGCAGGTGGTGAACGCCCTGGGGCTCACCCTGGTGGTGCCGACGGAGGCCCACCGCCGGGAGCACGAGCTCCCGGACCGGCCGGGCCTGCTGGTGACCCGGGCGGCGGGACCCGCCGCCGAGGAAGGCCTGGAGCGTGGAGATCTCGTGCTGGAGGTCAACGGCGTCGAGCCCGAGACCCCGATGGACTTCCTCGACGTCCTCCGGGAGGCCCCGCCCGTCGCGCCGGTCGCCGTGACCTACTGGCGCGATGGCGAGGAGCGCTCGGTGAAGCTCCTCCCCGACCCTGACGCCTCCGGGGAGCGCCCGGACGGTCCCGTGGCCTGAAGCCCAGGACGCCCGGGGCGCGGCCTCTTGCCGGAGGTGCTCTCCAGGGGAGCCCCCTCGAAGCGTGGCGGCCGCCCGGCAGCCTCACCCGTCCCAGGGCAGGTGGGCCGCCCAGCTCGTCCTGGCGAGCTCGGTGACCCGGGCGACCTCCTCGGCGGGCACGGCGTCCAGGTCCCCCTGCTCCCGGGGGTTGTAGTGGAAGACGTAGGTCCGGGCGGCGTAGAGGTGGAAGGGGAGGGACGACTCCCCGGGCTCCTCGCCGTGGCCGCCGGTGGAGGTGACGATCCCCTGGCCCCACTTCTGGCGCCCCTCGTTGTTGGGGTTGTAGAAGTAGACCCGCAGCTCGCCCTCCGGATCGGGCTCCACCCGCTGGATCGACACGGCGTGCCAGCCCACGAAGTTGCCCCACAGGTCGGTGATGGCGAGCCCGGCGGGCTGGGGGTAGACCACTTCGTGGCCGCCGTTGCAGGCGGGGTGGTAGAAGGAGTAGAAGCCGCGGACGAAACCGTCGAAGTCGGTGACGACGCCGGTGGTCTCGCCCACGGCGGCGGCGAAGCCGCGGTGCACCCACCAGCCGTGGAACTCCGGGTTGATCCACTTGTGGCCGTCCTCCAGCCGGTCCTCCACCAGCCGGCTCATCTCGCCGTAGATCCGGTCCAGGTGCGGCACCAGGACGAGGGACACGGGGTCGAGCTCGGTGTGGAGCTCGACGGCCAGCCCGGGGCCCAGCTCGCTCGAGGCGAGGCGCAGGCCCTCGAAGTGCATGACCACCTCCCCGTCGCGAACGGCCCGGGCGACCATGTCCAGGAGGTACCCCACGTCGCTCTGGGACCACAGGCTGATGGCCCGGGCCGACTGGCACGTGGGGTTGTCGCCCTGGCCCACGCCCAGGGGCTGGCCCAGGACCTGGAGGGCGCCCGCCACCAGGACGGCGCCGGGGCGCACGGTGTCCTCCGCGTCCGGCGGCACGCGGCTCCGGAGGACCTCTTCGACCTCCGGGAGGATCTCCATGCCGATCAGGCGCCGCAGTCCGGCGGCGGCCGGGTGGAAGTAGAGGACGCCGCGCTCCAGGAGGCGGGCCAGGCCGTAGATCGACTGGGCGGTGGCGGGGTGGACGGCGTCGGCGATGACGTCGCGCACCAGGGCGCCGTGGACCTCCAGGCTGCTGCGGCCCACGGGGTCGAGGCCCAGGGCGGTGGCGAGGAGCTCGTCGGGGCCGTCGCAGACGAAGCGCAGGAGCGCGGCGTGCTCGGGGCAGACCAGCCCGGTGGCGCGCATGGAGGCGGCCAGGCCCTGCGCCTCGGCCCGCACTTCGTGCGCCGGCAGGCCGGCGAGGGCCTCGGCGTAGGCGTCCCCCGTCTCGGTGCTGTGGGCCAGGGGCGTCGGGCCGTGGAGGGCCTGGAACAGCCGCTCGGCCCGCGCCCGGGTCGTCTCGTCGCCCTCGTGGCGCACGGTCTGGGCCGCGGTCTCGATCAGCCGCACGGCACGGTCCACGAGGATCGGCCGCTGCTCCACGATGCGCTCGGCCTCCGAGACCAGGCTTTCCAGGACGCCGGCCAGCCCCAGCGACTCGCCGATGAAGTGAGCCACCCGGCCGGCGACGTCCAGGAGGTCCGGGGTCTGGCCCCGGGACGCTTCGGTCGCCTCGGGGAAGAGGAGGTCCAGGTTGTGGGCGAGGACGTCCTCCAGGAATTCCCGGGCCTGCTCCGGGGAGACCTCCGGGTGCTCTGCGTCGCCCAGGGCGATGGCGAGCATCCGGAGCTGGCTCAGGCACTCGACGGCGACGAAGTGGGGGTGGCCGCCGCGCAGGGTGTTGGTGACGAAGCTCGGCTGGAGGTTGGCGGGGTGCGCCCAGTCGCCGCCGTGGAACAGGCCCGCCGGGTCGAAGCGGGGGGCCATCCCGTAGAGCTGAGCCAGGCCCTCGGAGCTGCGCATGAGCTCCAGGGCCAGGTCGAAGGCCCAGGGCTGGTGGCTGGCCTTGGCGAAGGGCCGGGCCCGCTCCAGCTCGTCCAGGGCCTGCGCCATCCGCCGGGCCAGGTGGCTCGCCGGGGCTCGTTCTGGGGAAGACACGTCCATCCCGATAGTGTGTCAGGGAGGCGGACGCACCCCGATCATCGGTCGGAGCCGCCTACACATAAAACTCGTGCTCCTCCCAGCGGAGCAGGCGCTCCTTCATCAGGCGGCTCTCCTCGCCGTAGAAGAAGACGTACCCGTAGTGGTTGCCGAACTCCAGGCGCTCGGCCACCTTGCGGTCGGCCGGCACGAGGAGGTTGTGCCGGTCGTAGTACGGGTCGTCCAGGAGCTCGCGGGGCATGGCGACGTCTTCGATGTAGCGCACCCTGGGGTAGACCAGCAGGCACCCGGCGTAGCCCTCGGCGCTGTCCTCCGGCGGGAAGAACTCCCGGATCTCCTCCTCGGTGGCCTTCGGATCGCTGCACAGCACCTGGCCCTGGTACGCGCTGAAGCCGTAGGCCCGCTCGATGAGCTCGAAGGCGTGGCCTCCGGGCACGCGGTAGGCCACCTCGCCGAAGTGGAGCACGTCGTCCGGGGTGATGAACCACTCCGGGTGGATGAACCCGTAGCGGATGTCGAAGGCCTCGATGAGCTGCTCGCAGGCGGCGCGGATGCGCTCGCGCTTGCCCTCCAGGCGGGGTCCCGGGGGCAGGAAGACCGAGTGGCCCAGGTGGACGTACTGGGAGATGTTCAAGAAGCGGATCTTGCCGTCGTGGATGAACACCTCGCAGGCGAACTCCTGGCCGCTCAGGTGGCTCTCCAGCAGGCAGGGGAACTCGTCGTCCCCGATGACGCTCACGTCGTCGTCGCTTCGGATCACCCGGTGCCCGCTGCAGCCGGCCCGGTCGAAGGGCTTGAGGTGGATCGGGTCGTTGGCCTCGCCGCCCACCTTGAGCAGCGCGTCGTTGACCCGCCTGAGGAAGCGCCTCACGTCGTCGTGGTTCCACGCTTCCTCGAAGACGCCGACCCGGAGGCCCGAGATCTGGGCCCGCCGCTTCATCATCGCCTTGTCCCGGAAGAGGAGGGACTGGTTGAACAGCCGCGGCTTGTTCTGCAGCCGGGAGTTGACGGCGCCGGCCCACTCGACGGTCTCCTCGTAGAGGGGCACGGCCACCTCGACGCCCCGCTCACTGAGCAGATCGTACAGGCGGATGGCGTTCTCGTTGAGCCGCTCGAAGTTCCACTGAACGTACGGGATGTCGTTGTCGCGGGCGTACTCTTCCGCCCAGCCGGGGGCGACCACGACGTAGTCCCGGTTGAACCTGTCCATCGCCTCCAGAGCCGGCAGACTCCAGCCGAGGAGCGCGATGAAGCTCTTGTCCGGATTGACTTCAGTCATCCGAGCACCTTAGCACGGGCGCCCGCTGCTCCAGGGGGGCTGCGCCGGGCCGCGGAGCGGTTCCCGGCGGGGCTTCCGGTGGTGACGCGGCTCCGTTCGCGGTACGGTGGGCGCCATGACGACCGAGATCCTCGCTGTCTACGACCCGGCGATGCTCGAGCACCGCCCCCGGCAATGGCAGCCCGACCCCGCGGCACCGCCCCTGGCGCCGGGCGTCGGCCAGCCTCCGGCGGTCGGTAGCGGCGTCTGGGCCCACCCGGAGCGGCCGGACCGGATCGGCGCCGCCCGCGACCTCCTGGAGGCCCAGCCGGTGCCGGGCCTGGTGTGGAGCGGGGCCGAGGGTGCACCCCGGGAGGCGCTGGAGCGTGTCCACCGCCCGTATTACCTGGACTACATCGAGTCGCTCCGAGGGAAGACGGAGGTCATCGATCCGGACACCACGGCGGTCTCGCCGCGGACCGTGGAGGCGGCGAGGGTGGCCGCGGGGGCGGCGTTGCGGGCGGTGGAGGCCGTCGTCTCCGGCGAGGCGGGCGGCGCCTTGGCGCTGGTGCGTCCCCCGGGCCACCACGCCATGCCGGCCCGCGCCATGGGTTTCTGCTTCTACAACAACGCCGCCATCGCCGCCGCCCACGCCCGCGCCGAGCTTGGCTGCGAGCGCGTGCTGCTGGTGGACTGGGACGTGCACCACGGCAACGGGACCCAGGAGATCTTCTACGGCGAGCGCGGTGTGCTGTTCTTCGACACCCACTGCCAGGCCCCGTTCTACCCGGGGACCGGGGCGCTGATCGAGACCGGCCGGGAAGCCGGCGTCGGCGCCACGTTCAACGTGCCGCTGCCCCTGGGCTGCGGAGACGCCGTGATGCTGGCCGCCTACGAGGAGATCCTGGAGCCGGTGGCCGACCTGTACCAGCCGGACCTGGTGCTGGTCTCGGCGGGTTTCGACGCCCACGCGCTGGACCTGGCCATGACCTTGAGCGACGGGGGCTTCGCCGCCCTGTGCGCCGCGGTGCAGCGGATCGCCGAGCGCCACGCCGGGGGGCGCCTCGCCCTGGTGCTCGAAGGCGGCTACCACGCGGAATCGATCGCCTCCGGGGTGCGCTCGTGCCTGGAGGTGATGACCGGCGCCGAGCCGCCGGAGATCGGAGCGCCTCAAGACGGCGAGCTGGGCCTGGACGCCGTCCAGGCCGCCAAACGCTTCCACGGGCTGGCCATATGAGGCCCCCCGGGAGGCCGGCCGTTCAGGACGAGGAGTCTTCCTGCTGCTCCTTGAGCTTCTCGAAGGCGGCGGCCAGCGTGGGCATGCCGGAGCCGACGGTCTCCTGCGTGCGCTTCTTGAACTCCTTGTAGTCGCTCTGGGAGCCCGCCACGGTGACCCCTTCCGGCAGCAGCGAGATCCGCTTCCTCCGGGTGTCGACCCGGCCCACCTGGACCTTGGCCTGCGAGCCCGGCGGGTAGACCCGGCCGGTGTGGGTGCCGCGGGGGAGCTTCATCTCCGAGTTGGGGAGCAGGCCGGTGAGCCCCGGCTCGAGCTGGATGAACACGCCGAAGGGGGCGATCTCCTCCACGGTGCCGGTGACGACCTCGCCCTCCGGGTAGCGCTCCGCCGCCCCCTTCCACGGGTCGTGGGTGGGCACCTCCCGCAGCGACAGCGAGATCCGGCGGCGCTTGACCTCCACCTCCTTGACCCAGCCGGAGAGCTCCGCGCCCTCCTGGTAGGCCTCGTCCTCAAGCTTTGCCCCCGGCGGCAGGGCGGAGACGTGGACCAGCCCCTCGATGCCCGGCTCCACCTCGACGAACACGCCGAAGTCGGTCTTGCCGGTGACCTTGCCCTTGAACGGCGTGCCCCGGGGGTGGTTCTCGGCGAACTCCTTCCACGGGTCCGGCTCCAGGGCCTTGACGGAGAGGGAGATGCGCTTGCCGTCCTCCTCGATCTTGAGGACCTTCACCTTCGCCTGCTGGCCCTTCTTGACCACCTCCTTCGGGTGGCCCACGTTCTTGTGGGAGAGCTCGGAGATGTGGACCAGGCCCTCGATGCCGCCGCCCAGGTCGACGAAAGCGCCGAAGGTGGTGAGGTTGCGGACCGTGCCCTGGAAGACGGCGCCGACCTCCAGCTTCTCCCGGGTGCGCTCGGCCTGGCGCTGGCGCTCCTCCTCCAGGGCCTTCGCCCGGGAGAGGATGAAGCGGTTGCCCTCCGGCCGGTGCTCCAGGACGTGGAACCGGTACTTCTTCTCGATGTACTTCCTGGGCGCCTTGGGGTTCCCCAGGTCGATCTCCGAGCGGGGGCAGAAGGCGAGGAGGCCGTCGATCAGGACGTGGTAGCCGCCCTGGTTCCAGCCGAAGACCTTGCCCTGGATCGTGGCGCCCTGCTCCTTGGCCTCCAGGAGGCGCAGCGAGACGGGGTCCGTGGGCATGGCCGGTTCTTTCCCGGCGGCCTCCTCGGCGGCTCCGGCCGGGGCACCCTCGGCGGCTCCGGCCTCGGACCCCTCTGCAGTGGCGGCAGCGGCCGGTTCCTCGACCGCGTCCCCGGTGCCTTCGTCACCTTTCCCGGTCCCGGCGGAGGGCTCCGGGGGAGCCTGGCCCGCCTCCGCGGCGGCCCGGGCCGCCGCCTGCTCCTCGGTCTCCTCCGGCAGGTCGGCGGGGGAGCGGCGAGGGGGTGCCGGGGCGGCTTCCTGGGCGGCATCCGCCGGCGCTGTCTCCGCCTTCGCCTCGGCGCCTTCCTCGGGCGCCTCTCCCGACGCCTCCTCGGTCTTCGGCTCCGGAGCCTCCCGGGCGGCCGCCTCGACCGGCTGGGCTTCGGCCTCGGCCCCGGCGGGGTCCTCAGCCGTTTCGTTCCGCCGTTCGCCGGCCTTCGCTT
>JBKHJP010000153.1:0-9118 GCA_046538065.1 Thermoanaerobaculia bacterium
CGCCGACGGCGCCGTCGACCACCGTGGTGGCCACCAGCCGCGGCGAGCCGGCGCTCCGCACGCAGCCGAAGAGGGTGCTCCAGCGGCCGTCCGCCGTCCGGAGCACGCTGTCCGCGAAGAGGTCCTCGCCGGCGCTGGTGGGGATCCGGCCGGGCCCGCGGGCCACCTCGCGCCACCGTCCGGCGGCGGACATCTCGGTGTAGACCAGGGTCTCGCGGCCCGGGAGGCGCCGGTCGAACCAGATCACGGGGAGAGCCTCACCCACGGCTCCGGTGGCGAGGTCGAGGGTGAAATCCCGGCCGGGCGTCCAGGGCTCGGCCGCGCCGGACGTCCACGGTGTCCAGGCGGTGCGGCGCCAGGTGGCGCCCCGGTCCGCCGTCCGGAAGACCCGGCCCGCCGGCACCAGCACCGCCGCGGCCGCCTCGCCCAGGGGCACCAGCCGGGCCCCGGGCTCCCCCGCCCCCGACGGGAGACCGTCCACCCAGAGTTCCGGCGGGGCTCCTGCGCGGAAGAGGCCGGTCCCGGAGACGATCCCGTCCTCGAGCCAGGGGGCCGGCAGGGCGCCGGGGGCTCCCACGGCCGTCACCTGGAGCCGGCCCGCGGGCCGCCAGTCCGGTCCCGTACGGCGGAAGGCCCAGGCCTCCCGGGTCCCGCGCTCGGTCCCGGCGGCGTGGACCACCACCCAGGCGGCGCCGCTCCGGTCGTACGTGCCGTGGGCGGTGGTCCCGGCGGGCACGGTGAGGGGCTCACCCAGGGGGCGCCAGCTCCCGCCGTCACGCCGGAGGGGCTGCAGGCACTCGGCGCCGCAGCGCCGGAAGGCGAAGACCGGGCCGGGTCCCACCGAGCCTCCGAAGCGGCCGGCGCCCTCCGCCTCGCGGACGGGCCGGGCTCCTCCTTCGCCGGGCGTCCACGCCACCAGGTAGGACCCTTCCTCCCGGCCGGGCACCGAAAGCAGCGCCTTCCCCGAGGCCGTATCCAGCCCCACCAGGTGCACCCCCGTCCCCCTCCCGCACGCCGGCCCCTCGGCTCCCGGGGCGGGAGCCCCGGCACCGGCGAGGACGACGAGGGTGAGCGGAATCAACACCGTTCGAAGGATGCGACTCATGGCGTCACGAGCTCCTGTCCCGACGGAAGAAAGCGGATCGTGGCGCGGGAGAGCAGGCTTAGAGCAGGCTCTGGGGCCGGTGCGCCCCCCTGTGGAGGAGCAAGAACCACGGGCGAGCTCGCCTCCCCGAGAGCAGCAGCGGCCCGGCGGACTCGCCCCCGCAGAAGAGGAAGAGCTCCGGGCGGAGGCGTCCCTCTCCCCCCTTCGAGGGGGTGGAGAGGGATCGAGGGAGAGGGGGGTGATCCAGTGGATCTCGCGGTCATGGTACAGGCACGTCGTCGATCGCAGGCAAGCAGCTCATCGGGGCGGGGGAGACCGAACGCCCCCGAAGCCGCACCCCGGTAACGCTGGAAGCCCCGTCCAACGAAGCCCCTTTACGTGTGTATATGCACACCGCGCCCCCCCGTGAAGCGGCTCCACTGCCGCGATCCCAGACCCTTCATGCGCTGGATCCGCTCCTCCGCCACGTGGTTGGCCGCCAGGTGCGTGGGGACGTTCTGCTCGTCGGCCACCTCGAAGATCCGCCAGACGTTGTCGTAGACGTGCCGGGCCATCCGGAGGGCCCGCTCCCGGTTGTAGCCGTTGAGCTCGTTGTAGACGTTGATCAGGCCGCCGGCGTTGATCACGAAGTCCGGGGCGTAGAGGATGCCCCGCTCCGACAGGGCCCGTCCGTCGCGCTCCTCGTCATCGAGCTGGTTGTTCGCGCCGCCCGCGACGATCCCGCACTTCAGGCGGGGGATGGTCTGGGGGTTGATGGAGGCTCCCAGGGCGCAGGGGGAGAAGATGTCGCACTCGGCGTCCACGATGGCGTCCGGCTCCACGATCTCGATTCCCAGCTCGCGGCCCTTCTCGACGGCGTCCTCGTCCACGTCGCAGCCCACGACGCTGGCGCCCTCCTTGAGCAGGCCCTCCGCCAGGTACCGGCCGACGCTGCCCAGGCCCTGGATCGCCACCCGCCGTCCGGTGAGCTTGCGGTCGCCGTACTTCCAGCGCGCCGCCGCCCGGATCCCCTGGAGGACGCCGAAGGCGGTCACGGGGGAGGGGTCTCCGCTGCCGCCGTGAGCCTCCGAGACGCCGGTCACCCACCGGGTCTCCCCGAGGATCACCTCCATGTCCTTCATGCGCATGCCCACGTCCTCGGCGGTGATGTACAGGCCGCCGAGGGAATCCACGTAGCGGCCGAAGCTGCGCAGCAGCTCCTCGGTCTTGTCCGTCTTGGAGTCGCCGATGATGACGGCCTTGGCCCCGCCCAGGTTGACACCGCTCGCCGCCGCCTTGTACGTCATGCCCCGGGACAGGCGCAGGACGTCCCAGAGGGCCTCGTCGAAGTTCTCGTACGGCCACATCCGGACTCCCCCCAGGCCGGGGCCGAGCACCGTGTTGTGCACCGCGATGATCCCTCGCAGGCCGACCTCGGGGTTCGAGCAGACGACCACCCGCTCGTGACCCATGCTCACCATCTGCTGGAAGAGTTCCATCATCACTCCTTTGAGCACCGGATGGCGCAGGCGGCGCCACACCCGGTTCATCGTTCAGACGTGCTGTGCGCCCGGGGGGAGGAAGGGCGCTCCGGTGCGCGGGCTCCGGCGATCCACCCTGTTCGGCCGGGCCGGTTCCACGGCGGAGCCCCGCAGGGGTCCGGAGGCGGGTGCGTGCTCGAGTGTTCGGTGTGGTCCCCCGGACCGCGCGTCCCGAGACGGGCGTTTTCGACCCGGCCAAGTGTAATGGATCGCCGATTGCCGGCCAACCAGAGCTGCCTCGCCGGCCTCCCGGACCACTAGAATCGCCTCGTGAGGCCCGAAGAGCAGGCTGCGCTCCTCAAGTCGTGGGCCCTGGAGGCCGGCTTCGACGACGCGGGCGTCGCCCGTCTCGGCCCGTCCGGGCAGGGGCGGGCGTTCCTCGAGTGGCTCGACCGCGGGGACCAGGCCGGCATGGAGTGGATCGCCCGGCGCACCGACCGGCGCCTCGACCCCCGCCGGCTCCTGCCGGGAGCGCGGAGCGTCCTCTGCGTGGCCCTCCGGTACGCCCCCCTTGCGGGAGAGGAGGAGCCCGCGGGCGACCTCTGGCCCCGGGTGGCGCGCTACGCCCGTGGGCGCGACTACCACGACGTCATGGGCCGCCGTCTCCGGCGCCTCGAGGAGCGCATCGCCGAGGCGTTCCCGGGCACCGGGACCCGGCGCTACGTGGACACCGGGCCGCTGCTGGAGCGTGAGCTCGCCGCCCGCGCCGGCCTGGGCGCCCAGGGGAAGAACACCAACCTCCTGTCCCGGGAGGCCGGCTCGTGGTTCCTGCTGGGGGAGGTCCTCCTCACGCTGGACCTCGCTCCCGACCCACCGGTGGCCGATCTGTGCGGCCGTTGCACCCGGTGCCTGGACCTGTGCCCCACCGGGGCTCTCACCGGCCCCTACCGGCTGGACTCCCGGCGGTGCATCTCGTACTGGACGATCGAGCACCGCGGAGACCTCCCCGAGGAGGCTCGGGAGATGGTGGGGGAGTGGGTCTTCGGCTGCGACGTCTGCCAGGAGGTCTGCCCGTGGAACGTCCGGGGGGAGGTCCGGGGGCGCGAGCCCGCCGGCCACCCGGAGCTCCGCCTGCCGGAGGAGCGCCGGGAGCTGGACCTGGCAGGGCTCCTGCACCTGAGCCGGGAGGAGTACGTGGAGCGCTTCCGGGGCAGCCCGATGAAGCGGGCCAAGCGCGAGGGCCTCCAGCGCAACGCCGCGGTGGCCATGGGCAATCGCCGGGACCCGGCCTACGTCCCGGAGCTCGCCCGGGCGGTCGGCGAGGCCGAGCCCGCCGTCCGCCGCCACGCAGCCTGGGCCCTGGGACGGATCGCTACGGCGGAGGCCCGGGAAGCCCTCGAGACCGCCCTGGCGGAGGAGCGGGACCCGGCGGTCCGGCGGGAGATCCGGGCATCCCTGGCGGGCGGTTGACACCTCCGGGGTGCCCCCCTATACTCCAAGGTCCCGAGTTCTCAGGCGTTTACGAAGAGCTCGATCCCCCTGCTTCGCGGGGGCCCAGGCCGAAGGGCCTGATCCCAAGTCAAGGAGGAACTCCCAACTCATGCAGTCTACGGAAGAACACGACGACACGACCACGGCCACGGTGTCCGAGGAGGAGCAGGCGCAGGCGGCGGACGACGCGCCCGAGCGCCCGTCGGACACGGAGCCGCAGGTGGTGGTCGACGAAGAGAAGGTCGCGGCCGTCCCGGAGCCGGACCAGGAGGCGAGCGAGGTGGTCCGCGTGGCCTCGTCGGAGCAGTCGGAGGTCCCGGACCTGAGGGAGGCCGGCGCCGAGGACGACGGCGAGATGGACGCCGAGACCTTCAACAAGCTCGTCGAGCTCTACGACGAGTCCATGCGCAACCTGACCGAGGGCGACATCGTCACCGGCCGGGTCATCGGCATCACCTCGGACGAGGTGATCGTCGACGTGGGCTACAAGTCCGAGGGCCTGATCGCGAAGGAGGAGTTCACCGACCGCGACGGCCAGCTGACGGTCGACGTGGGGGACGAGGTCGACGTGCTGCTCGAGAAGACCGAGGACGTGGAGGGCCATGTGCTCCTGTCCCGCTCCAAGGCGGAGCGGATGCGGCGCTGGAACGAGATCGAGAAGGCCTACAAGGAGGACCGGATCGTCCACGGCCGCGTGGTCGACCGGATCAAGGGCGGCCTGACCGTGGACATCGGCCTCCGGGCGTTCCTGCCGGGCTCCCTGGTGGACATCAAGCCCATCAAGCACCTGGAGTCCATGAAGGGCGAGGAGCTGGAGTTCAAGGTCATCAGCCTCGATCGCCGGCGCAACAACGTGGTCCTCTCCCGCAAGGCGGTCCTGGAAAAGGAGCTCGAGAAGAAGAAGGCCGAGACGATCAAGAAGCTCGAGGAGGGTGCGCTGCTGCCCGGCGTGGTCAAGAACATCACCGACTACGGCGTGTTCATCGACCTGGGCGGGATCGACGGCCTGCTCCACATCACCGACATCTCCTGGGGCCGCGTCAACCACCCCTCGGAACACTTCGCCGTCGGCGACGAGGTGGAGGTCGTCATCCTCAAGTTCGACCCGGAGACCGAGCGGGTCTCCCTCGGCTACAAGCAGCGGACCGAGGACCCGTGGAACCTGGTGGACAAGAAGTACCCCGTGGGCTCCAAGGTCCAGGGCAAGGTGGTCTCCATCGTCGACTACGGCGCGTTCGTCGAGATCGAAGAGGGCGTCGAGGGCCTGATCCACGTCAGCGAGATGTCGTGGACCAAGAAGGTCGTCAACCCGTCGAAGATCGTGTCGGTGGGCGACGAGGTCGAGGCCATCGTCTCGGAGCTCGACATGGAGCAGCGCCGGATCTCCCTGTCGCTGCGCCAGACCGAGCAGAACCCGTGGGAGGACCTGGCCGCCACGCACCCGGAGAACTCCATCGTCGAGGGCAAGGTCCGCAACCTCACCGATTTCGGCGCCTTCGTCGAGATCACGGAGGGCATCGACGGCCTGATCCACGTCTCCGACATGAGCTGGACCAAGCGGGTCAAGCACCCGAGCGAGGTCCTGAAGAAGGGCGAGACGGTCAAGGCCCGGATCACGAACATCGACGTGAACAACCAGCGGGTGTCCCTCTCCATCAAGGAGTTCATGCCCAACGAGTGGGAGGACTTCACCGACTCCCACCACGTGGGCGACGAGGTCACCGGCCGGGTCGTCAACGTCACCGACTTCGGCCTCTTCATCGACATCTACAACGGCCTCGAGGGCCTGGCCCACGTCAGCGAGATCGACGTGACCGCCGGAGCCCGCCTGGAGGACCACTACTCCCCGGGCGACTGGGTGCGGGCCCGGATCCTCCGGATCGAGGACGCCGAGAAGAAGGTCGGCCTGACCATGCGCGGCGTGAGCCAGCCCGGCGCCGAGGAGATCTCCGGGCTCGAGGAGAAGGAGGCCGAGGAGGGCGCCAAGCCGGCGCCGAAGCGCGCCGAGCGCCCCGTGTCGCCGGCCGCCGTCTCCACCGGCCGGACCGAAGCCCTCAGCGGCACGGCCATGGCCGACCAGCTCGCCAAGTTCAAGGTGCAGACCGAGGCCGCGGGCGGGGAGGCGGAGGCGAGCGAGCCCGAGGCCGAGGCGGCCGCCGGGGAGGGCTCCGGGGACGAGACCGGAGCGCAGGAGGCCAAGGCCGAGGCGCCGGAGACCGAGGCGTCCGCCGAAGAGGAGTCCGGCGGCGACGAGGACGAGGACGACGAGACGTCCTGATCCTGGACCACCGCGGGGTGGGCGGGTACCCTCCTCCGCGGGGGACCCGCCCGTCCGCGAACGGGGGTGACGACGGTGGCGCAACGCAACGGGATGACCAAGGCAGAGCTCGTGGAGGAGGTGGCCCGCTCCACGGAGCTGACCAAGAAGCACGCCGAGATCATCGTCAACTCGGTCTTCGAGAGCATCGTGGACTCCCTGAAGGCAGGGGAGAAGATCGAGCTGCGGGGCTTCGGGAGCTTCCGGATCCGTCAGCGCGGGGCCCGGATCGGGCGGAACCCCAAGACGGGGGACAAGGTCGAGGTTCCGGCGAAGCGGATCCCCTACTTCAAGCCGGGCAAGGACCTGCGGGAGATGCTCAACGACCGGACGTGACGTCGGCCGGCTCGCGGCGGGCGGTGGGAGCCCGGAGCGCTCCGGGCCGGTCGCCGCGTCCGTACCGGAGAGTCCGGAGGACATCGGATTGGCGGAAACGGAGTCCGAACCGGCGCAGGCGCCGGAGCCCGAGGGGCCTGTCGCCCGCGCCAACCCGGTGGTGTGCGCGGTCCTGGCCTGGCTGGTGCCGGGGGCGGGGCACCTGTACCTGCGCCGCTGGGGGCGCGGAGCGCTCTTCCTGGCCCTGGTCCTGGTGGCCCTCGGGGTCGGCGTGGCCCTCGGCGGCAAGCTGTGGCACTTCGTCCCGGGACAGCCCCTGAGCTACCTGGGCACCCTCGGGTGCGCCGCCCTCGGGGTGCCCTACCTGATCCTGCGCTTCGTGGCCGGCTACGAGGGGGAGCTCCTCTCCCGGGGGTACGAGTACGGCGCGGCGTTCATCCTCACCGGCGGCCTGATGAACCTGCTGCTCATCCTGGATGCCTGGGACATCGCCCGGGGGTGGAAGGAATGAGCCACTTCCTGCTCATGGTCCTCTACTCCCTCCTGGTGAGCACCTTCTTCGCCGCCCTCTGGCGCCGGGGTTTCCGGGAGCAGCTCGTGCTCTTCCTCCAGCTCTTCCTCGGCATGGTGGGGGGGGGGCTCCTGGTCGCCTGGCTCATGTACCCCTTCCCGCCGGGTCCGCCCGCTCCGCTGCCATGATCCCGGAGAGGTGTCTTGGGACCTGATGCCGGGCCCATCCTCCTGGTGGCCGGCGAGGCGTCCGGCGATCTCCACGCCGCGCGCCTGCTGGCCGAGCTCCGCCGCCTGGTGCCGGAGGTTCAGGCCTTCGGCCTGGGGGGAGACCACCTGGCGGAAGCGGGCCTGGACCGGCTGGCGGACAGCGGCGAGATCTCGGTCGTGGGCCTGTCGGAGGTCCTGCGCGTGCTGCCCCGGGCCCGGGAGATCTTCGCCGGCGTCCTGGAGGAGGTGGAGCGCCGGCGGCCGGCCCTGGCGGTGCTGGTGGACTTCCCGGAGTTCAACCTCCGCCTGGCCCGGGCCCTCCGGGCCCGCGGCGTGCGGGTGGTCTACTACATCAGCCCCCAGGTCTGGGCGTGGCGCCGCGGCCGGGTCAGGACGATCGCCGAGGTGGTCGACCTCATGCTGGTCTTCTTCCCCTTCGAGGTGGACTTCTACCGCCGCTACGGCGTCGACGCCGTTCACGTCGGCCACCCGCTGGTGGACGAGATCCCCGAGCTCCCCCACGCGTGGGACCGCGTCCCCCCCGGCGCCGCTCCCGAGCCGTACGAGGTCGCCCTCCTGCCCGGGTCGCGGACGAGCGAGGTCGAAGCCCTGTTGCCGGTGATGCTCGGCGCGGTCCGGCGCCTCGCGGAGGAGATGCCCGTCTTCGCACGGCTGGTGCTGGCCCCCACCATCCCCCGCGCGACGGTGGACGAGGCGATCACCCTGTCCGGCCTGCCGGTCCGGGTGGTCGCCGCCGCGGACCGGAGCGAGGCCCTGGCGGGGTCGCACTTCGCCCTCTGCGCCTCCGGCACGGCCACTCTGGAGGTGGGGCTGGTGGGCACGCCCATGGCGGTCCTCTACCGCCTGGGGGGCTGGACGTACCTCATGGGCCGGCTGCTGGTCCGGCTGCCGTACGTCAGCCTGGTCAACCTGGTGCTGGAGCGGCCGGCGGTTCCCGAGCTGCTCCAGGGACGGGCCACGCCGGAGGGGGTCGAGGCCGTGGTCTCCGGGCTGCTCCGGGACCGCGGTGCCGTCGACGCCATGCGGACGGCCCTGGGCGAGCTCCGGGGGCGCCTGGGGGAGCGCGGGGCGAGCGCCCGGGCGGCCCGGCAGGTGGCGTCCCGCCTGGGAGTGGAGGTCCCGGCATGAACATCTCCCGCTTCCTCTGGCAGCACCTCCGGCCCTACGCCGGTTGGGGGGTGATCGCCTTCGCGGCGATCCTGGTCTTCGCCCTGTCGACGGCGGTCCTCGCGTCACTGATCGAGCCGATCTTCGGCGAGGTGCTGATGTCCGACGAAGGCGTTCCCTCCTTCCTGGGTGGTGGCGGCGGCGGCGGCGAGGAAGGAAGGGAAGGTTTCGACCTGCCGGAGGGGCTTTCGTTCCTGGACCTCAAGGGTCAGCTCGACCGGGCGTACGAAGCGGTCAAGAGCAGCTTCGGGGTGGAGGGCGACGAGGTGGTCTACTTCGTCCCGCTCCTGTTCCTGGCGATCTTCCTTTTCCGGAGCGTGGCCCACTTCCTCTCGGGCTACACCTTCCAGCGCGTCGGCCTGGGCGTGACCACCGACATCCGCAACGAGCTCTACGACCGCATCCTCCACCAGTCGAGCCGGTTCCACGCCGACCACCCCTCGGGGGAGCTGGTCTCCCGGGTGATCAACGACGTGGCCCTGATGCAGAACGCCGTGTCGA
>JBKHJP010000154.1:0-9110 GCA_046538065.1 Thermoanaerobaculia bacterium
GCGTTCAGGCCGCGCCCTCGGCGGTGGTGGAACCGGGCACGACCGGGAGCGGCGCGGCCTTCAAGCTCCCCGGAGGGGAGCGCTCCCGCCCCGGCTCGTTCCGCGGGGTCGGTCGCCGCGCCCCGGGCGGAGGCAAGCTCCGCCCCTACAGACCTGGCCCCTCCTCCAGGGCGGAGTCGGTCGCCGGGCCACGGGCGGCGTATGGGGGAGGGCCCGCCGCCTGTTCGCGGTCCCGTCGAGGGTCGCTACCGGGGCATCCGGATCTGGTTGGAGGCGCAGCGGTAGCCGCCGCCGCCCGTGACGCTCGTGACCAGGGGGGGCAGCAGCTCCAGGTCGGCACCCGCTTCGGCGTAGATCTCCCGGGCCCGGGCGTCGGCGGACGGCACTCCGGAGGAGAACCCTTCGGCGGTGGTCCGGCCGTCGCGGACCTCCACGACCACGTTGTTCCAGCCCAGGAGGAACTGCTCGTGGCCGTACGCCTCGGGCTCCGACAGGAGGCGGGTGGGCACGACGAGCAGGGGCAGGCGGTCGACGGCGATCCCCTCACCCGCCAGGTGAGCGGCCACGAGGTCGAGAAAGCGCCCCAGCCAGACGGCGCGATCGCCGGCCTGGAACGCCAGGAGGGGGGCCGACGGCCGGCCCGCCCGTCCCCCTGCGCCGCCGATCCCGTACGTGGCTTCCAGCGCCCGCCACCCCTCCGGGTCCAGGCCCGCCAGCAGCTCCCGGCCGGCCTCCGGGTCCCCTACCAGCGCCCGGAGCCCTTCGCCCTCCCCCGGCAGGAAGGTCACCAGGGAGTCGAGGTCGAAGGGCCCGCCGCCGCCGATCTCCCGCATGGTCTCGGTGCGCGCCGGTCGGGGCCCGGAGCGGGGGAGCGGGTGGACCAGCCGGACCGGCTTGCCGTAGAGCGCGGCGAACTCCTCGATCGCCCGGTCGGCCGCCGCCAGGTAGCGATCGATCCCGGCGGCGGTACCGAAGGTCTCGGCGGGCACCCGGTCCAATCCGAGGATCTCGAGGATCCGGGGTTCCAGGGAGTGGAGGGAGATCCAGGCCGCATCGCCCGCCATGAGGACGTGGCCGTTGTGGAAGGGAAGCGCCGAGCGCTCCAGCCGCAGGCCCCCCCATCGATCGGCCAGCGCCGGGGGCATCCCCTGGAGCAGCGTGCGGGCCATGCCGGCGTCCTCCTCCCGGCCCCGCTGGCGGTCCGGCCGGTCCACCAGGACCAGGCCGCCTTCGAAATCCTGGACCACGCTGAAGGGGTCCCGGGGCCACGGCGTGAAGACCCGGTCCTCCGTGGGCACGAGGTGGACCCGGAGACGCTCCGCCGCCTCTCCCAGGACCCGGGCCATGGGCGGATCGACCAGGGCGATCAGCTCCCGCTCCGGGGAGCGTTCCCGGACGGCCCGGAGCAGGGCCTCCGCCCGCCCGGGATCGAGGTATGCGGCGGGGAGGGAGTAGACCGTTCCGGCGATGGGATCCGCCAGGGCGTCCGGGTAGCGCAGGGTTTCGAGCTCCGCCCGCTTCGCCCCCTGCGCGCCCTCCGACGGGCTCCTGGCCGTCGTCTCCGCCGGCTCTCCCGAGGCCGCCGTGGTCGCCGGCTCCCCCGACGCCGCGAAGCAAGCGGCGGCTCCGAGGAGCGCCGGCAGGAGCGCCACGGTCCAGGCTGGGGCGCTCCGCTCCAGGGCTCGCAGAGCTCGCGGGAGGAGCCCGTACCGCGTGGGACCGGCCGCCCGAGCGGGAGTCGGTGGCCCGGTGGCGGTCACCCGGCCTCCTCCCGGAGCTCGGCCGCTTCGGGCCAGCGGCGCCGGGCCTCCTCCAGGAGCCGGTCGGCGGACTGCGGATCGCCCAGCACCCGGAGCGTCCGGGCCGCTTCGGCGAAGGCCGCCGGCGTCTGGTTCGCCTGGAGCATCCGGCGCAGGGCGTCGCCGGCCTCCTGGTTCTCGCCGGACAGGGCGTAGAGGAGCGCCAGGTGCGTGTACGCCCGGAGCTCCTCGGGGAACCGGCGGATCTCCTCGATGAACGCCCGCTCGGCCCGGCCGGCGTTGCCCAGGCGGGCGTGGGCCTCTCCGCGGGCGAAGTGGAGCCCCCGGAGGAGCCCCCGGTCCATGTCCTCGGGGGCGGCCTCCGCCTCGGTCCGGGCCTGCTCGGCGAGCTCCAGGGCCCGCTCCGGGTCCCCTCGGGCCAGGGCCACCTCCGCCTGGGTGATCAGGGGGCCGAACCGGGCGCCGCGGTGCTTCACGGCCTCGGCGGCGTGCTCCTCGGCGGCTTCCAGGTCCCCCTGCTCCAGGGCGGCCCGGGCCAGGAGGTCGTAGGCCTCCATCGGGTGCTGGACCAGGGCGGCCCGGGCGTGGCCGACCGCCTCGTCCACGCGCCCCAGGCGCAGGAGAGGCGTGGCGGCGGCCAGCGTGGCGTAGGGGGCGCCCCCCGTGAGCTCCACCAGGCGCTCGTACGCCTCCAGGGCGTCCCTGTCGCGCCCCAGGCCGAGCAGGGCGTGCCCCAGGTACAGCCAGCCGTCCACGAGTCCGGGCTCCTCCTCCAGCACCGCCCGGAACCGCTCCACCGCGGGCTCGAAGTCGTTCTGCTGGAAGTGCTCCATCGCCTCGCCCAGGTCCTCGAACACGTGGAGGCGCGTCTTGGGGTCCGGCAAGGGTCCCTCCCGCTCCGCCGCCGCGCTTCCCAGGTAGCCCAGGGCCGCGAGCTTGGAGCGGGTCTCCGAGTCCACCGTCTCCCCCGGCGGCTGGTAGGAGGTGTCGTAGCCCTCCTCCAGGGCGTCCCGCAGCTCGGCGTAGACTCGCCGGTTCTCCCGCAGGACGTTGCGGGTCTCGCCGGGGTCGGCCGCCAGGTCGTAGAGCTCCGGGTCCGGGCCGTGGATGTAGTGGTACGGCCAGCGGACGACCGAGGCGAGCTCGCTCCAGCCGAAGTGGAGGCGGGGAAACAGCGTCTCGGAGAAGATCGGCCGCCCCTCGCCGTCGCCCGAGGCCGAAAGGCCCAGCAGCGAGGTGCCCGGAAGCTCCTCCGGCACGTCGAGGCCAAGGGCCGCCAGCACTGTGGGCGCCAGGTCCGCGAGCTGGGCCGGTGCGGCGACAGTCTCGCCGGCGCGAGCGTCCCCCGGGAGCTTCACCACCAGAGGCACCTGGATCTGCTCCCGGTAGAGGAGGGGCCCGTGCTCCTGGAAGCCGTGGTCCCCGAGGCCCTCGCCGTGGTCCGAGGTGAAGACGACGAGGGCGGCGTCGTAGACGTCCAGGCTCCGGAGCTCGTCCAGGAGCTTCCCCACCACGGCGTCGGCGGAGGCCACCTCGCCGTCGTACGCGGAGGCGTAGCGCGAGGCGAAGGGCTCCGGGGGCTCGAGGGGACGGTGGGGCTCGTACAGGTGGAAGAACAGGAAGAAGGGCTCCCGGTGGACGGAGCGCAGCCACTCCCGGGTCGCCGCCAGGGTCTCGCCGCCCCGGCGCTGGACGCTGGCGAGCTGCGTCCAGCGGCTCTGGCCGATCCGGTCCTCGAAGAAGTCGAAGGCGTGACCCAGACCGGTGTCGCCGCGCACCACGAAGGCCGAGACGGCGGCACCCGTGGTGTAGCCCCGTTCCCGGAGGGCCCGCGGCAGCCACGGGATCTCCGCCGCGTCCAGGTGATAGCCCATGTTGTCCCGCACGCGGTGGGCGTCCGGCTGCACCCCGGAAAGCATCGTGGCGTGGGCCGGCAGCGTCATGGGGACCGGGCTGTAGGTCCGCTCGTAGAGGATCCCGTCCCGGCGCAGGGCGTCCAGGGCCGGGGTCTCCACCCGGTCGTAGCCGTACATGGGGAGGCGGTCGGAGCGCAGCGTGTCGATCGAGATCAGGACGATCGGGGTGCCGTCCGGGACCCGCACCTCGGGTCCCGGTCCTCCGCAGGCGGCCAGGAGGAGGGCCACGAGCGGTGCGGCGTGGTTGAGCTTCACGTCGGCAACCTCCGCAGCAGGTCCCGGGCCCGGGCGATGTCCGGCCCGTAGCGCTCCGGGGGGGCGTCGGCGACGAATCGCTCCAGGGCTCGCCGGGCGCGTGCCGTGTCGCCGGTCTGAGCCGCCACGATCCCCAGGTTGTAGAGCAGGTCGAAGTCCTCCGGCTCCAGGTCCAGCGCCCGCTCCCAGGCTTCCAGCCCCTCCGCCGGGCGGCCCAGGTTGTAGAGCGCCACCCCCAGATAGTTCCACGCGTCGGGCAGCCGGTCGTTGCCCTCGAGGGCCCGGCGCGCGTGGTCCCGGGCCGCCTGCCAGTCCTGGCGGCGCAGGGCCACCAGGGCCAGGTTCTGGTGCGCCTCCGGGTTCCGGGGGTCCCGTCGGAAGACCCGTTCCAGGGTCGCCCGGGCCTCCTCCTGGCGGCCCGCCTCCGACAGGGCCACGCCCAGGACGTTCAGGGTCTCCGGGTCGGCGGCGGCGTCAGCGCTCTCGCCGGCGCTCTCTCCGACCAGGGGCCGGAGGAGCTCCACCGCTTCCGGGGCCCGGCCGCCCCGGGCGTAGAGCAGGGCGAGCTGGCGGAGCCCGGACGGCGTCGCGACGCCCCGCTTCCGGGCCTCTTCCAGGACCCGGAGGGCTTCGCCGGCCAGGCCCCGCTCCAGGAGGACCTGCCCCAGGTGGTCGTAGCCCACCCCCATGTCCGGTTGCTCCCGGACGATCGCCCGGGCGACTTCGGTGGCCTCCTCCAGGCGGCCGCGCTGGTAGAGGTCGATGAACCGGTGGACCCGGCGGTCCACGGCCACCAGGTTCTTGGGGTCGTCCTCGGGGCCGTAGGAGGTCTTCGCCGGGGCGGAGCCCGCCAGGTACCCGAGGCTCTTCAGGGCCCGGCGCTCCTCGCCGGACGCCGGGCCCCGGGCCGGGCCCTCGCCGGGGTCCTGGGGCGGGGGCCAGCGGGACTCCTCCGGCACGAGCCGGGCCAGGGCCCGGGCCCGGCGCCGCTCCTGCTCGTACAGGTTGCGCTCCTCCCCGGGGTCCTCGGCCAGGTCGTAGAGCTCCGGAATGGGGAGGACGATCAGCTTCTCTCCCCCCTGGAGGACCCCACGGAGAGGCGCCCAGCCGCGGTTCAGAGTCGCCGAGAGGGCCTCGAAGTAGGTCACCGGTGGCTCGGCGGGGGCAGCGGCGAGGAGGGAGCGGCCCGGTAACTCCGGCGGGACGGCCACCCCCGCGGCGTCCAGCATGGTGGGGAGGAGGTCGACGTGGGCCGCGGCGGCGTCGCTGGTGCCGGGCTCGACCCTGGTGCCCCAGAGGACCAGGGGCACCCGCAGGGTCGCCTCGTAGGCGAACAGGCCGTGGGTCCGCTCCCCGTGGTCCCCGAGACCCTCGCCGTGGTCCGAGGTGACGACCACCAGGGCCGGCTCATCCTCCTCGCCTTCGAGGAAGGGCTCCAGCAGCGGCGCGAGAAAGGCGTCCACCGCCGCCACCTCGCCGAGGTACCGGTCGTCGGCGAAGCGGCTGGCGAAGGGCTCCGGCGGCTCGTAGGGGGCGTGGGGGTCGAACAGGTGGACCCAGAGGAAACGCCGTTCGCCGGCGTGCTCCCGCCACCAGGAGCGCGCCCGGGCCACCACCTCGTCACCGCGGCGCTCGTTGAATCGGAACTCGGTGGTGCCACTGCCTTCCGGGTACTGGTCGTCGTAGAGGCCGAAGCCCCGGTCCAGGCCGAAGCGGGCGTCCAGGGGGAAGGCGGCCACCACGGCGGCGGTGGCGAACCCGGCGTCGCGGAACAGCGTGGCGGCGGTGGGCAGCTCCGGCCCCAGGACGAAGCCGCTGTTGTCCCGGACGCCGTGTTCGTAGGGGAGCCGGCCGGTGAGGATGTTGGCGTGGGACGGCAGGGTGACCACGTTGTGGGCGTGGGCCCGGGTGAAGGCGCGCCCCGCCGCCGCCAGCCGGTCCAGGACCGGGGTTTCCACCCGCTCGTTCCCGGCGAAGCCCAGGGTGTCGGCCCGCAGCGTGTCGATGGTCACCAGGAGCACGTCCCGGGCCGTCCCCGGCGGGCCGGGGCCGGGCTCCGGCCGGGTGGACGGCTCACCGGCGCCCGGGGCCGGCGCCTCCGGTCCCGTACCGCAGGCGCCGGCCCCGAGCCCCAGGGCGAGGGCCGCCAGGAGTGGGAGCGGGACGGCTCGGCGCAACGCTCGTCCTACTGCTCTTCCAGGTACTGCAGGAACTGCTCGGCGTCGCTGGCGTACTCGCTCCCGGGGTCGAGCTCCAGAAGCTTCTCGAAGTCGGCCCGGGCCTGGGCGTTGTCGCCCTTGTTGAGGTAGACCAGCCCCCTGTAGTAGTAGGCGTCGGCCGAATCCGGGTCCTGCTGGATCACCCGGTCGAAGTTCGAGAGGGCCTCGTCCAGCTTCTGCTCGTTGTAGAACCGGATGCCCTGGTTGAGGAGCATGTCCGCCGGCAGCTCCTGCTCCTCCGGGATCCGGTCCAGGTACTCCTGGGCCTCCTCTTCCCGGCCCTCCCGGCTCAGGAGGTCGGCGGCGAGCTGGAGGGCCTGGACGTTCTCAGGGTCGTCCGCGAGGATTCGCTCGAAGGTCTCGATCGCCTGCTCCCGGTCCCCTTCCATGTCATAGGTCCGGGCGATGGCGACGAGGACCTGCTGCTGCCCGTCCGCCTCCAGCCCGTCCAGGGCCGACTCGTAGGTGGCGCGGGCCTCTTCGTAGCTCTCCATCTGGAGATAGGCGTCGCCGAGGCGGAGCTGGACGCTGGTCCGCTCCTCCGGGGACAGGCCCTCGATGGCCTCCTCGTAGGCATCGGCCGCGGCCTGGTAGTTCTGCTCTTCGAAGTGGGTCGTGCCGATCAACGCGTGGAGCTGTGCCTGCTGCTGCTCTTCCATGTCCGGGAGGACCTTCTGGAACTCCTCGCGGGCCTCGGCGTACCGGCCCTGGTCGATGAGCTCCTGGCCCACGTCGATTCCCGCGTAGGGGTTCTTCTCGAGCTCCACCTTGAGGGGGCTGGTGGGGCGGAACTCGTCCACCTTGAAGGTGCCCTGGGAGGTGATGTATCCGTCCTTCTCGATCACCACGGTCCAGACCTGGCCCGCCAGGCCCCCTAAGGCCCAGCGGCCGTTCTCGTCCGTCGTTTCCGGCTCCGGGCCCGAATCCGGGCGCTCCGGAACGTGGAGGGTCACCTTGGCGCCCTCGACCGGCTCGCCCTGCTCGTCCACCACCTGGCCGTGAGCCCGTCCCCGGCCCACCCAGTCCTGGGCCGCGGCGGGCAGGGCCAGCGCAAGGGCCACGAGGAGGCAGAGGAGGCCTCGTCCGATGTTGGTACGCATGAGTCGCTCCTTGGGGTCGTGTCGCTGCGGTTCGCTGAGGTGGGGAGCCCCGGGGCTCCCGGCGACTTGCAAGTCTACAACCCCTGGAGCGCGACGAAAATGCCGCCGGGGCCGGCGGGCTTCGGGGGGCCGTGGCGGCGGTGCTCGGAGCAGGGCTCTTCGAAACGCCTACGATCCGCGCAAAAAAAACCGCCGGGGGTCGCCCCCCGGCGGCCTGGGGTACTACGAACCTCTGGGACTTACCGCCAGTTCAGCCGGAAGCCGAGACGGTAGATCCGCGGGGCGAGGTTCTGGGTGACGTGGTTGGCAGTCGAGACATCGAGCTCGCGGTCCCGCTGCATCACGAACTGCTCGTCGAACACGTTGAACGCGTCGAGGGACAGGATGCCGCTCAGGTTGTCCGTGAACTGCATGTCCTTCTCGAGGCGCAGGTCCACGACCCACGGGTCGTCGGACCGGAACGCGTCCACGTCCTCGGTGACCGCGGCGTCCCGAGCGATGCCGTCGGCGGTCTGCCCGGAGGTGAGCTCCCAGAAGTACGGCAGGGGGTAGCCCTCGCGGGCGAAGAAGTTGCCCGCGATGTTGAAGCCCCACGGCCGGTCAGGAGCGACCTGGTACATCCCGTTCAGGTTGACCGACCAGCCGCTCTCGATGAGCACGTCACCGAAGGGGCCGGAGCCGGCCGACTGCACCGTGAACAGGCCGCCGTCATTGTCCGCGCCGGAGACACCTTCGGTCGGATCGTCGAAGCGGAAGAACGACCCCGGCACGTCCCACTCCGCGTCGGAGTAGTTCACGTAGCCGCGGGCCATCCAGCGGTTCGCCAGGCGCTTGGTGAAGTTGAGGCTCGCCCCCAGGTACTCCACCTCGCGGTCGCCGTTGGTGGTGAAGCTGCCGTTGGCCCACTCGAGGCCGTCACGCAGGCGCCAGAACTGGGTCGTCCACGGCGTGCCGTCCGGCAGGTGCGGGAAGTCGACGCCGTCGGAGGAGAGCTCACCGTTGGGCCCGACCGTCTCGTCCGGGACGAAGTCGTCCCGGGTGACGATCACCTTGTTGCCGGCCTCGTCGAAGGCGAACCCGCGGCCCTCCAGGATGTCGGTGGTGTTGCGCCAGGTGACGTCCACGCCCACCACGAACTCCGGCAGGAAGGCGTGCTCGACGCCCAGGATGAGCTCGTCGGTGATCGACGGATCCAGGTCGGCGTCCACCTCGCTGTCGGTGCCCGGCGGGGTGCCGAACGGCCCGAAGGTGGCCTCACCCACGTCGAAGACGTTGTTGTCGTTCGCGTCCTCGAACAGGAAGGTCACCGTGTTGATGCCGATCGGGTTCGTGGCGAAGTAGTTCCCGGACGAAAGCTGCTCGGCGAAGCGGGAGTAGCTCGCCCGGAGCAGGGTCTTGCGCTCGGCGCCCAGGGCGTAGGTCACGCCCAGGCGCGGCGAGATGGTCTCCCACTCGAAGTCGCCGCCGAACGCGCAGTTGTCGTCCACGCAGCCACCCTGGTTGCCGCCGAAGTCGAGGGCCGGCAGGGTATCGGGGAAGAGCGGGTTGGCCTGCGCCGTGCTCCCGATGTTCTCGCCGTCCTGGAGGTCGTAGCGCAGGCCCGCGTTGACCGTCCAGTTGCCGGAGGTCAGGGTGTCCTGGATCCAGCCGGCGGTGTAGTCCTGATCCACCCGGGTCTCGCCGCTCCGGCTCGCCAGGAGCAGGTCGTCCGCCCCCGGAACACCGACGAGCGCACCGAGACCGCAGGTGCCGGCCGCCTCGCAGGCCAGGGCGGTGGAGTTCCGGCCGCCGGCCCAGCCGAAGTTCGACTGGGTCTCGAAGGCCCGGTACGAGGCGCCGAACTTGAGCTCGTGGTTCAGG
>JBKHJP010000155.1:0-9074 GCA_046538065.1 Thermoanaerobaculia bacterium
GGGAGCTCCTGGACGGGGTCGTGGACGAGGAGGAGCGGGCCGCGTCCTGATGGCCCCGGCGCCGGTCACCGTGGTGCCGGTCTCGGCCCCGGCGGGCCGGCTGCGGGAGGTCCTGGTTCCCCTGCTGGACCGGGGCGGGGTCGTGGCGGTGCCCACCGAGTCGAGCTACGGGCTGGCGGTGGATCCCCGGAGCCCGGAAGGGATCGCCCGGGTCTTCCGGTTGAAGGGGAGGGAGACGGCCAAGGCCCTCCCGCTGGTGGCGGCGGATCTCGACCAGGTGCTGGACGCGATCGACCCGGATGCGCCCGAGGCGGTCCGGCTGCGGCGCCTGGCGCCGAGGATCTGGCCCGGTCCGGTCAGCCTGGTGCTGCCGGCGGCGCCGGCCCTGCCGGCCGCCGCGCCGGACGGCACGGTGGCGGTCCGGATCCCGGCCGACGCCGGCTTGCGACGCCTGCTGGCGGAGTTGGGCCGGCCCCTGACGGCGAGCAGCGCCAACCGGGCCGGCGAGCCCCCGATCCTCGACCCCGAGGGTGCGGTGGCGCTCCTGGCGCCACTCGCCGACGGGGCCGGAGCGGTGGTGGACGGCGGGCGGTTGCCCGGAGGTCCGCCCTCCACCCTGGTACGCATCCACGGCCGGGAGGTCGAGGTCCTGCGCGAAGGGGCGGTCGGCGCCGGCGAGGTGCGGCGCCTCCTGGCGTAGCGCCGGGCTCGGCGAGCTCGGGGCGGGCCTGCCGTCGATCTTCTGACACAATGACGCGCTCCGTCCGGATTGCCGCCGCGGGGCCGAGACGCTGGAGTCGAGCTTTGGAGCCCAAGTCGATGCATCGTTCTGTTACCCGCCTGTCGCATTCATTCCTCGTGGCTGCCCTGTGCCTGCTGGTCCCGGGAGCCCCCCTCGCCGCGGCGGACGAGGGCGTCGAGGACGCCCTGGCCCGCTTGCCGGTCCTGCCGGTGGAGGAGGTGGAGCGCGGGCAGACCGGCTACGGCCTCACGGTGTTCGCCGGCACGACCCCGGAGCGCTTCGACGTGGAGGTCATCGGCGTGCTCCGGAACCCCGACCCGGCCTCGACCTACGTCCTGGCGCGGTTGAGCGGAAACGGGCTGGAGGAGAGCGGCGTGGTGAGCGGCATGAGCGGCAGCCCCGTCTTCGTGGGTGACCGGCTGGTGGGGGCGGTGGCCTTCGCCTGGCCCTTCGCGAAGGAGGCGATCGCCGGCATCACGCCCATCGACGCCATGCGGGCGATCGCCGAGCTGCCCTCCGGCATGCCGCCGGATCCCGTGCCGGTGGCCGCAGGCCAGGCTTCCGCGGGTCCGGGGGCTCTGCCGGCCCTGAGCCTGGAGGAGCTGGCCTCGGGGGAGCTCCCGGAGGATCTGCTGGACCGGGCTCTGTCGGCGCTCCAGCCGGTCTCCGGCCAGGGCGTCACCGGCGGGTCCCCCGCCATCGGCTGGGCCACCGCGGGCTTCGGCCCCCAGGCCCGTTCCACGCTGTCCCGCAGCCTCGGGGTCGCCGCCGGGGCCGGTGGCCGTACCGACGAGGCCGCTCCCCTGGAACCGGGCGCTCCGGTGGGGGCGGTCCTGGTGGACGGCGACCTCCAGCTCGCCGCCACCGGCACCGTGACCGAGCGCAGCGGCGAGGAGGTCCTCGCGTTCGGGCACTCGTTCCTCGGCCTGGGCCCCCTGTCGCTCCCCATGGCCTCGGCGGAGGTCCTGACGGTCCTGCCCAGCAACTACAACTCGTTCAAGATCACGAACCTGGGGCCGGTGGTGGGGGCCTTCGAGCAGGACTCCCAGGCCGGCATCCGGGGGCGCCTGGGCGCCACCGCTCCCATGATCCCCTTCGACCTCCGGGTCCGGGGGCTCCGGGAGGAGGACTTCCGGATGCAACTCGCCGCCGTGCCCCAGCTCGTCCCGGCCCTGGTGGCGGCGGCCACGGTCGGAGGCCTGGACTCGGCCACCTTCTCCAACGGTCCCCACGGCCTCGACCTGGAGGTGCGCTTCGACCTGGGGGAGTGGGGCGAGCTGCCGGTGCGTCAGAGCTTCGACGGACCCAACGCCGCCACGGGGGCGGCCTCCCACCTGGTCGCCTTCGCCGCGTACCTGGTGCAGAACCCCCTGGAAGCCGTGGAGATCGAGGGCATCCAGGCCACCCTGACCCAGACCGCCCGGCCCCGGACCGCCACCCTGGTGGGGGCCCAGGCCGAGCGGACGGTGGTCCGGCCCGGGGAGAGCGTCCGGCTGAACCTGGACTTCAAGCGCCACCGGGGCGAGATGTTCCGCAAGACCCTGGAGGTGGCCGTGCCGGAGGACGTGCCCGCCGGCCGGCTCTCGATGCTGGTGGGCGACGGCGAGAGCGCCGACGCCACCCGGCTCGCCCTCCTGCCGGTCCAGCCGGTGACCTTCCCCCAGGCCCTGGAGCTCCTCCGGTCGTTCCACTCGAAGCGGGACCTCATGGTGCTCCAGGTGTTCAAGGGCACCGGCGTGAGCGTGGCCGGCGACACCCTGCCGCGCCTTCCGGGATCGATCCAGTCGGTCTGGAAGGCCGCCGCCTCCGGGAGCGCCCGGCCGCTGCAGCTCGCGGTCCAGTCGGTGGCCGCCGAGAGCCTGCCCTTCCCGGCGTCGGGGATCGTCCGGATCGATCTGGAGGTGCGTCGCCGCTCTCCCCTGGGTGCGGACCAGGCCGCCGAGGGCGAGGAGCCCCAGCCCGAGGCCGGCCCTGCCGGCGAGGAGGGGGGCGCGCCTCCGGCCGAAGCAGTCGAGGAAGGAGCCTCCGGCCCTGAAGCCGGCTCGGAGGAGGGGTCCCGGGGGGACCCGCCCCGGGTGGCCGCCCGGGTCCGGGAGGATGGGCGATGAGCCGCCTGGGGGGACGGATCGCGGTCGCCGCCGTGGTTGCGGCGCTCCTCGCGGGAGTCGCCGGCTCCGCCGGCGCCACCGAGGTCAAGACCTTCCGGCTCCAGAGCCAGAAGGCGTTCCTGGCGGGCACCCTGGACGGCCTGAGCGTCGATCCCCTGGGCCGGCTGGAGCTCGCCCCCCGGGCCGAGCGGGTGACGGCCCTGGGCGAGCCGTTCCTGTTCGACGCCGCCGCCCATCCGGACGGCTGGGTGGTGGGGACCGGCAATGCCGGCAAGGTCCTCCTGGTGGAGGAGGACGGCTCGGTGCGGGAGCTCTTCGCCGCCTCCGAGGGGCAGGTGTTCGCCGTCCTGGTGGAGGAGGACGGCACCGTCTGGGCGGGGGCCTCGCCCGGGGGCAAGGTCTACCGCATTCCTCCGGACGGTGAGGCGACGCTCTGGTACGAGACCGGCGAGACCTACGTCTGGGACCTGGCCCTGGACGCCGAAGGCGCCCTGCTCGTGGCCACGGGCACCTCGGGGAAGCTCTTCCGCGTGAGCGAGCAGGGGGAGGGGGAGGTCCTCTACGACAGCGAGGATACCCACGTGCGTGCGCTGGGGGTGCTCCCCGGCGGCGCCGTGCTCCTGGGAACCGCCGGCGAGGGGCTGATCCTGCGCCTCGCCCCGGACGGCTCCGCCCGGACCCTCCACGACGCCGATCAGCCCGAGGTCGTGGACTTCGCGGTCCGCCCCGACGGCTCGTTCTTCGCCGCGGCGATCGCTTCGGAGGCGAGCGCCGTCGACGTCGCAGGGCAGGCCCAAGGCGGCGGCGGGGACGACGACCAGGAGGAGGAGGAGGAGCCCGGGGAGCCCCCTACCGCCGAGGTCACCGTGCAGGTCGGTCCCGCGGGTGGGGCCGGCAGCCGGCCCAAGGGGTTCCAGGGCAAGCGCTCCCAGGTCCTGGCGGTCTCCTCCGCTGGAGTGGTGGCCCCGGTCTGGGCCTTCGAGGACGAGACGGTCTTCGACGTCCTCTGGCACCGGGACCGCCTCTGGGTCGCCACGGGCCTCGAGGGGAAGCTCTACACCTGGGACGGGGAGCAGATGGTCCTGGAGAAGGACCTGGACGAGCGCCAGGTGATGGCGGTCGTCCCCGGCACGACCGGGGCCAGCTTCGCCACGACCAACGCCCCGGCGGTCTACCGGCTGACCGAGGGCCACGAGCGCACGGGTACCTTCACCAGCCCGGCTCTCGACGCCGGGGCGGCGGCGCGCTTCGGTACCCTGCGCTGGCGGGGCCGCGAGCCCCGGGGCTCGGAGGTGGCCTTTTCGTTCCGGAGCGGGGTCTCGGCCGAGCCGGACCGCACCTGGTCCGAGTGGAGCGCGCCGAGCAGCCCGTCGCCCGGCGGCGAGGTCGGCCTCGAAGGGGTCCCGCAGGGGCGCTACGTCCAGTGGCGGGCGACCCTCCGGGCCGGCGGTGGGGACACGGCCTCGCCGCGCATCGACGCCGTCGAGCTGAGCTACCGGCAGGAGAACCTCCGGCCCCGGGTGGAGAGCTTCGAGGTCCTGCCGCCGGGCCAGATCCTGGTTCCCGCCGGCTTCAACCCGACGCTGCAGGTCTTCGAGCCCACCCACCCCAACCGCCAGGGGATCTTCACCACCCTGGAGGAGGCCTCGGCCCGCCCCGAGGGTCGGACCAAGAAGCTCTGGAAGAAGGGCTACCGCGCCTTCCGCTGGTCGGCGGAGGATCCGAACGAGGACGAGCTCGTCTACGCGCTCCACTTCCTGGCCGGTGAGCCCGGCGACGGCGGCGAGTGGCTGCCGGTGGCGGAAGAGGTCGAGGGGGACCACCTTAACTTCGACGCCACGGTCCTGCCGGACGGCGTCTACCGCTTCCGCCTGACCGCCTCGGACGACGGGGAAAACGGTCCCGGTGACGGCCTGACCGGCCAGGAGCTCTCCGAGCCCGTGGTGATCGACCACGCGCCGCCGGAGCTGGTGGAGGTGGAGCGCCGGGACGGGACCCTGCGGGTGGTGGTGGAGGACGCCCTCAACCCGCTGCGCTCGGCCGAGGTCAGCGTGGACGCCGGAGCCTGGGAGCCGGCCCGGGCGGCGGACGGCCTCCTGGACGCCCGGCGCGAGGTTTTCGAGGTCCCGTTGCCCGAGAATGCGAGCCTGGTCCTCCTGCGGACCGTCGACGCCGCCTTCAACGTGGTCACCTTCGATCTGTCGGAGCACGCGCGGTAGGGAGGGGGGGCCGTGAGCTCGAGCATCGCCGTCTGCCCCGGGTCGTTCGACCCCATCCACAACGGCCACCTGGACATCGTCGAGCGATGCCGGCCGCTGTTCGACGAGGTGGTGGTCGCCGTGCTCCACAACGAGGGGAAGAACCCGCTGTTCAGCGTGGACGAGCGCGTGGCGATGATCCAGGAGCTGGTGCGCCCCTGGGACGACGTCCGGGTGGAGAGCTTCTCCGGCCTCCTGGTCCACTTCATGGATGCCATCGGCGCCCGGGTGGTGGTCCGGGGCCTCAGGGCCGTCTCGGACTTCGAGTACGAGTTCCAGATGGCGATGATGAACCGGCGACTCAACCCGGGCGTGGAGACGGTCTTCATGACCCCCCAGGAGGAGTTCAGCTTCCTGTCGAGCCGCCTGGCCAAGGAGGCGTTCTCCCTCGGCGGCGACATCCGGGGCCTGGTGCCGGACCTGGTGCTGGAGCGGCTGGACCGGCGCTTCAACGGCGGGTGAGCCCGGCCCGGCCCCGGAGCGGGGACCCGCAGGCCAGGACCCAGGTGGCGGTCTTCGGGCCGGAGGAGCTCCCCAGGTCGAACCGGCGCACCACCCGGTAGCCCAGGCCGTGGAGCTCGATCCGGCGCCCGACGCCCGCGGGCGGCGCCGGTGGAGGGGCCGGGGCGGGTCCGGCGGACGGGTCGCCCACCGGCCCCTGGACCGCACGCGGTGCCAGGAGCCCTTCGTCCTCCAGCACGCAGTCGGGGCGGGCCGCCGCCCAGACCCCCGCCAGCTCCGGCGCTCCCGGATCGTCGAAGGGCCCGCCGTGGCGGGCCACCAGCCTCGCCACCCGGGGATCGGTCAGCCCGAAGGCGTAATCGAGCACCCGGACGCCTCCGAAGTAGCCCAGGGCGCCGATCCTGCGCGCCGCCACCACCGCCTCCGGCGGCAGGTGCCCGCCGATCCACCGCGCCGGGGCCTCCAGGCTCGCCGAGGTGAGGACGAACCCCGGGTAGTCCGCCAGGGCCTCCGGGCGCAGGTGGCTGCGGGTCCGGGCCACGCCGATCGTGGTGAAGAGGAGGGCGAGTCCCGTGGCGAGGGCGACGGCGGGCCGGTGGCCGAGGCGGATCCGTCCCGCCCGGTCCCACGGGAGCGCGCCGGTGAGCCCGGCGAAGAGCCCCCGGATCACCAGCACGGCGCAGGCCGGCAGGTACGGGGCCATGTAGCGGCCCATCCAGGTCCAGTCCGGGCGGGCGTAGGCGGCGAAGAGGATCCCCGTCGCCGACGCTGCAGCGAGCAGGGCCGCCGCAAAGCGCCACCGCCGCCAGAGCCCGGCCACGCCGAGCCCCCCGAGCCCCAGGACCAGCAGGCCCACGAACGGCGCCGGCGCGTTGACCGAGCGGCCCAGGAGGACGTCCCGGCCCCGGGAGAGGAGCTCTCCGGCCCCTCCGGGGGCCTTGGCGAGGGCGGTGTTGGGCAGGAGGGTGCCGAAGGTGGTCAGGCGCCAGGCCGCGACCGCGGCCACCAGGCCGAGGAAGAGACCCAGGGCGGTGAGGACCCGGCGCCGGGAGGTGCGCCCCGGCGCCGCCAGCAGGAGGGCGGCCGCCAGGGGGAAGAGGAGCAGCGCCTCCGGCCGGACCGTGGCCAGGCCGGCGCAGCACAGCGCCACCGCGTGCAGCCGGGGCCGCCCGCCAGGGGAGGGGAGGGCGAGCCAGAGGGCGGCCACCAGGAGCGCCGCCGCCATCCCCGTCTCCATGCCGGCCAGGGAGAAGTAGACCAGCTCCGGCGAGGAGGCCAGGAGGAGCGCCACCAGGGCGGGCTCCCAGCGGTGGCCTCCGGGCACCCCGTCCGATCCCCCTGCCCCTTCTGCCGCTCCGCCGGCGACCATCCGCCGATGGAGGAGGGCCGCTCCCGTGACCGCCGCCACCAGCAGCCCCAGCCCCAGCGCCTTCGCCAGGGCCGGCAGGCCGACCGGCACCACCGCGCCCACTCCCGCCAGGAGCACCATCCACCCCAGGTTCGTCGCCCCCTCCACCGCCTCCCCCGGGTTGAACACCAGCCCCCGTCCGGCGAGGAGGTTCGCCACGTGCCGGAGCGAGATGAACGCGTCGTCCACCAGGTGCCCCCGGTGCACCCACGCCCGCCAGCCGATCCACCCCAGGGCCGCGGCGAGGCCGAGGACGAACGGGACGCTCGGGCTGGCAACCGACCCCCGCCCCGGCTCCGATCGCCTACTCACCCTCCAGGGCCGCCAGCGCCTCGAGCGCCTCCTCCCGCGCCGCCTCGAACTCGTCCCCTGGGGTCCACCGGGGCAGCTCGTCCGCCTCCGCCGCGATCAATCCGGCGTAGAACCCCAGGCGCGCATCCTGGATCATCCCTTCCCAGCTCCAGGAGCCCTCCAGCTCGTCGCTCGGCTGGTGGTAGTGCTCCTCCGTCCACTCGTCGATCCGCTCCTTGCCCCAGCCCTCCGGGCGGCCGACGAACTCGGTGCCGGTGTCGAAGTACAGGGCGGGCACGCCGATCTTCGCCAGGCTGAACTGGTCGGAGCGGTAGTAGTAGCCCCGGTCCGGGAACTGGTCGGGCTTGACGGTCCGGCCCTGCTCTGCGGCGACCGCCTCCGCCACGGCGTCCAGGGACGACTTGCCGTAACCGATCAGGGTCACGTCTTGCGTCGGTCCCCAGATGTTGCCGCCGTCGAAGTTCAGGTTGGCGGCCAGGCGCCCCGCTGGCACGCTCGGGTGCCGGGCGTAGTACTGCGAGCCCAGCAATCCCGACTCCTCGGCGCCCACGAACAGGAAGAGGGCCGAGCGACGGGGCGGCTCCGGCAGCCGGGTGTAGGCCCGGGCGATCGCCAGGAGCTGGGCGCAGCCCGAGGCGTTGTCCAGGGCCCCGTTATAGATCCGGTCATCGCCCTCCTCGGCCCGGCCCAGGTGATCGTGATGGGCGGTGAAGACCACCGCCTGCTCCGAGAGCTCCGGATCGCTCCCGGGGAGGACCCCGCCCACGTTCGCCGTCGTCTTGCGGCTGATCTCGTTCTTCAGGGAGAAGGACGTGGTGATCCCCAGCGGCACCGGCCGGAAGTCCCGGCTGCGGGCGCTCTCCACCAGCGCGTCCAGGTCGTGGCCCGCCGCGTCCACCAGGCGCCGGGCGGCGTCCTCGGTCGCCCAGGCCTCCACCTCGATCCGCGGCTCCCCCTCCGCCGGCAGCTGGAACTGCTCGCCGCTCCAGGAGGTCTCGACCACCTGCCACGGGTAGCCCGCCGATGGCGTCGTGTGGATGACGATGGCTCCGGCGGCCCCCTGCCGGGCCGCGCTCTCGTACTTGTAGCTCCAGCGCCCGTAGTAGAGGCGGGTCTCCCCCTCGAAGAGCTCCGGATCCCAGTCCGGGTCGTTGTTGAGCATCAGGAGGACCTTGCCCTCCAGGTCGGCGCCCTCGAAGTCGTCCCAGTCGTACTCCGGGGCCTGGATGCCGTAGCCCGCGAAGACCACCTCGGCGGAGTCGACGGCGGCCGTCTCCCGCTGGACGCCGGAGGTGGCCATGAACTCCTCCTCGTGCTCCAGGGTCACGGTCCCGCCGTCGGCCTGGAAGCTCCAGGAGTCGGGCACCCGGGCCCGGATGCCCACGATGTCGAAGGGCTGCTGCCAGGAGCCGTCGAAGGCGGGCTCGAGGCCCAGGGACTCGAGCTCGGTGGCGAGGTAGAGGCGCGCCAGCCGGTCACCGTCCGTGGCCGGGCCGCGGCCCCCCAGCAGGTCGTCGGACAGGAACCGGATCGGCGCCCGGAGGGCGTCGGTCGTGATCGCCTCGACCGCCTCGTCGGCGCCGGGCGGGACCAGCTCCATCTGGGCCGCCACCGGTGCAGCCGGCAGCGCGAGGGTCAGGGCGGTGCAGAGGAGCGCCACCGGCCGGGCGGCGCTCCGGAGCGGAGAGAAGCGCAGGGTCGTCGATCGCATGATGAGTCCTCCGAGTCGATCTGTGGAGTCGGGGCCCGCAGGCCGGCCTCGCAATTTACCAGAAGGGCTCGCG
>JBKHJP010000156.1:0-9062 GCA_046538065.1 Thermoanaerobaculia bacterium
CGGCCGGCCCGCGGCGATCGCCCGACGGACGCGCCCGCGGTCAACCTGCGCGGGGGATGGACACCGCCGGGGCGGGTGCCGGCCGCTCGGTGCGTTCGGCCGCCGCCCGGGCGGCGCCGCGCCGCAAGGTCGCCAGAACCGGGAAGTGGTCGGAGGGTCCGGCCCGGAGCACCTGCACGCGGAGGACGTCCCAGCCCGGGTCGGTGGCGACGTGGTCGATGGGCTGGCGGATCAGGCGGTGGGTGGGTTGCTCGCGGCCGCCGCACCGGCGCAGCAGGCCGTTGCCCAGGAGGGGCACGAGCTCGGGGGCACCGGGAGAGGCGTTGAAGTCGCCGGTCAGGACGAAGGGCCGTTCGGCGCGGGCCAGGTGCCCGGCGATGAAGCGCGCCTGGACCGTCCGGTTGGTTCGTCCCAGCCGCCCCCAGGCCGCCAGGTGGGTCACGAAGGCGTCCATTGTCGCGCCGTCCACCTCCAGGCGACAGCGCAGTAGCGAGCGCCGCTCGGCCTCCCCCGGAAGCTGGTGAAGCTCCACCTCCACCGCCCGGCCCCGGGTGAGCAGCGCGTTTCCGTACTCGCCCGTGCGGGTCGTGAGGCTCCGGCCGAAGCACGCCTCCATGCCGGTGAGCCGGGCCAGGAGCTCCACCTGGTCGGCGAAGCGGGCGGCCCAGGTGCCCCGGTGGACCTCCTGGAGGCCCACGATGTCCGGGCGGGCGCGCCGGATCACCCGGGCGACGCCCTCCAGGTAGCGCCCCGAGAACAGGGCGCCGTAGCCCTGGATGTTGTAGGACATGACGGACAGGGAGCGGCCCGCCGGGATCCCGGAGGTCCGGTCCCGGCCCGTCACGGGGTACGGCTTTCCTCTCAAGGAGCGGCCCCAGTCTCCTCGGCCGGCGGGCCGTCGAGCGACTCGATGGTGGCTTCGGACGGCGGGCGCTCCGCCTGCAGCGCGCCGGCGACCTCCTCCACCCGGTCGAAGACCCGGAGGACGTTACGCCCCGCGATCTTCGCCAGCTCCTCCTCGGTGTAGCCGCGCCGCAGGAGCTCTGCGAAGAGGACCGGGAAGTCCTCGACGCCCTCCAGCCCCAGGGGGCCCCGGCCGATGCCGTCGAAGTCGGAGCCGATTCCGACGTGGTCGATCCCGGCCACGTCCCGCAGATGGTCGATGTGGTCGGCGACCTGGAGGTAGGTGGCCCGGGGCGTGGGATGCCCCTCGGCCCAGCGCTCCATGGCCTCCTCCACCGCCTCCGGGTCGCCGGGGTAGAGCGCCTCCAGGCGGGCCCGCTCCGCCGCGCGCGCCGCCCAGTGCCGCCGGTTCTCCTCCGAGACGAAGGGCTGGACGAAGGTCACCATGACGACGCCGCCGTCTTCCGGCAGGCGGCGCAGGACGTCGTCCGGGACGTTTCGGGGGTGAGCGGTGAGAGCCCGGGCCGAGGAGTGGGAGAAGATGATCGGGGCTTCCGTCGTGTCCAGGGCGTCGTGCATGGCCTGCGCGGAAACGTGGGAGAGATCCACCAGCATGCCGAGGCGGTTCATCTCCCGCACGACCTCCTCCCCGAACGCGGACAGTCCCCCGTGCTCCGGCGCATCCGTGGACGAGTCGGCCCAGGCGGTGTTGGCCGAGTGCGTCAGCGTCAGGTAGCGGGCCCCGCCCCGGTAGAGCTGCCGCAGCACGCCCAGGGAGTCGGCCAGCGCGTGGCCGCCCTCGAGCCCGACGAGCGAGGCGATCTTCCCGGCAGCGTGGATCCTGCGCACGTCGTCGGGGCTGAAGGCCATCTCGAAGGTCTCCGGGTAGAGCTCCGCAAGACGGTAGACGACGTCGATCTGCTCCATGACGGCGGCCGTCCCCTCCGGCCCGTCCAGCGATACCGGAACGTAGACCGACCAGAACTGCGCGCCGAGACCGCCTTCTTCGAGGCGGGGGATGTCGGTGTGCATGGGCGGATCGAGATCCAGCGTGCTCGCCGCGAAGTCGATCTCGCCCAGGACGTTGCCGACCCGATCGCGGTACTGCCACGGCGCGTCGTTGTGGCCGTCCACCAGGGGGACCTCGTCCAGGAGCGCCCGGGCCCGCTCGACGAGCTCCTGCGGCGGCGGCGCGGGCTCGGCCGCAGCCGGCTCCTCCTGGCCGAGCGCAGGCGGCGCGAATACGCCCGGGGCCATCAGAACGAGGAGCGCCATCGCCGCAGCCGCCACGCGGTGGCGCCGGCGCGCCGGCTCCTCGGAGGGGCATGTCTTCGCTTGCGTTCCGATCACGGGGGGACCTCCCTGGGGCGCCGAGCGCGGTCCGCGGGCGGACCGGGGCCGGAGCCCGTTTCGATGTTCCTCAGACACTGTGGTGTGTGCGAGCCAACAACCGCCGCGGGACGCCGCGACGGCACGCCATGTTACCAGCGCTCGCCCGTCCTTCGATCGAGGGGTGCCGGCCGGAGCTCCGCCGCCGGCCGGCACTTGACCCGCCGGCCGCTCCGGGACACAGTCGGCCCGTGTTCCTGCGACTCCTCCTCCTGTTCACCACGGTCCCACTGGTGGAGCTGGCCCTGCTCCTCTGGATCGGCCGGCACATCGGCGTCCTGCCGACGGTGCTCCTCATCTTCCTGACGGGGGCCCTCGGGGCGGCCCTCGCCCGCTACCAGGGTCTCGCGGCCTGGCAGCGCTTGCAGGACGCCCTCGCCGCGGGACGCCTTCCGGGGCGCGAGCTCGTCGAGGGGTTCCTCATCCTCCTGGCCGGCGCGGTCCTCCTCACGCCGGGCGTGCTCACGGACGCGGCGGGCTTTCTCCTGCTGGTGCCGCCGGCGCGCCGGTGGATCGTCCGGACGGCCCGGGCCCGGCTCGAAGGCCGGATGGTCGTGGTCGACGCTCGGGGGGGCGGCAAACGACCGGAGGGCCCCGGGATCGACGTGATCGACGCAGAGTTCGAGGTCCTGGACCGGGGGGAGGGCACCGGAGAGGACGGCACCGACCGATGAGCCGGGTCCGGCTGCCCTCTCTCCCCGCCACCACCACCCGGGCGCGCAATACGTGACAGACTCCGTCGTTTCAAGTACAATGAAGAGACGACACCACGGAGCCACTCCTTCCAGCACGACGACAGGAGCCGGGAGCGGCTCTGTGCAAACCGGGAAGGAGGTCTTTTTATGCAACGCCGTACAAACACCCTCCGGGTGAACGCCTTCGTCCTCGCCCTCGCCTTGACCGTCAGTCCGTGCTTGGCCGCCCCGGCCGCCGCGGCGGGGCCGACCGCCAGCGGGAGTGACCTTCCCGGCCTGGCTCACGGCTTCTTCACCGAGCTCTGGTCCGGGCTCGTCGAGATCCTGTCGCCGGCCGCTCCCGAACCGGAGAACGCCGTACTCCACTCGACCGACGACGGGACGACCTCGGGCGTCGGTACCTCCGAAGAGGAAGAGGACGACTGCGACACCGACGACTCCTGCGATCTCGATCCCGGCGGGATCGGGAGCATCATGGACCCGAACGGCTGAGCGGACAGCAACGGACGGAGACCTGGCAGCGGCTGGATCGGGGAGACGGACGGCCAGAGGGCGCCGAGAGAGCGCCAACAGAACCCTCGATGAGCGCATTTGCTAAATATCGCCACGCCCTATATGCTTGCGGCCACGGAGCGGGCGACTCAAGATGACTTCCACCCACCGCAACGCAAGGCTCGTCCCCGCGAGCGCCGGCGAGTCCTCGGGCCCTCCCGTTGAGCCCGGCGGAAGGTCTCGTCCTCAGGGACCAGACGCCACGCTCGAGCGGGTTTTCTCCGGCGACAATCTCCGGCGAGTGGTGCAGGCCGCGACGAAGGCCCTGGAGGCCACCAGGCGGGAGCGCACGGTGTCCCCTTCGCTCGTATCGCAGCTCCGGGAACAATCCGAGTCCCAGGCCCGGCTCCTCATCGAGAACGACGGGCGGTTTCAGACCTGCGGGCTCATGCAGGAGCTCATGGAGCGAAGCGAGGAGGCGATCCTCCAGGCTGACCAGCAAGGAGCCATCCGTCTGGCTCGGCTCGCGACCCTCGTCGCGAACAAGGTCGACCCGGAGATCCTGGGCGAGGCGGTGACCAACGACTTGCGCGGGCGAGCCGCGACCAGGCTGGGCAATGCGTACCGGTACGGAGGCGAGCTCCGCGCCGCTGCCGAGTGCCTCCGCCACGCCGACAGCCTGCTCGCAGCCGGAACCGGAGATCCCCTGGAGAAGGCCAATCTCCTGAGCATCCGAGCCTCCCTCGCCCTGGCCACGGGCGCCTACGCCGAGGCGCTCGACCTCCTCTCCCGCGCGGAGCGGATCTACCAGGCCCTGGACGAGTCGCAACTCCTGGGCAAGGTCTTCGTGCAGAAGGCGAGCGTGGTCGGCTGGGACGATCCGCACCGTGGAATCGCTCTCTCGTTCCTCGCAGAAGACCACCTCGACTCCGCGCAGGACGCGCGGCTCTTCTTGGTGGCCCGGCACAACCGAATCATCTGGATGCTCGATGCCGACCAGGTCGAGGAAGCGGCCACCCTCTTCGAGGCCAGCCGCCCTCTCTACCGGCAGTTCGACGATGAGTGGACCCTCCTCCACCAAGGACTCGCCGAAGCCAGGCTGGCCCTCGCCCTCGAGGATCTGGAGGAGGCCGAGATCTCCCTCCAGGTCCTGCTCGACGAGCTCCTAGCCCGCGGTCAGCAGCTCAACGCGGCCCTGTGCGCCCTCGACCTCGCGGACTGCTACCTGTTGCAGGGCGAGCCCCGGAAGGCGTCCGAGCTGGCGGCGGCGATGGCTCAGAACCTGCGCGCGTGGGGCGCCCACGATCGGGCCCGGGAAGCCTGGGCCGTCCTGCAGCACGCCCTGGCCTTGGAACGGGCCACCGGCGACCTCCTCCGACAGCTCGCGCGCTACCTCCACCGGGCCTGGCGCAACCCCAACCTCCCCTTCCGCCCGGGCTTGAACACACGATCGAGCCCTCCTATACTTCGCAGTTAGCTTCGTTCAAGGGCAAAGCCATCGCGAGATGGCGGCGCAAAGCCCAGGGGCCTCGTCGAATGCGCGCCCGCCGGTCGAGGCGGCCCGGCTGCCGAAGCGGTCTTGAGAAGTCTTCCATCCACGCACCTTACGCAAGGAGAGTGAAGATGAACCGCTTGACCCTTGGAGTGAAACCCCTCCTCGTCACGGTCACCGTCGCGGCCCTGGTGCTCGCGCTGCCCGCCGCGGCAGCGGCCGAGTCGTACGTCCTGACGGCCGGCACGTGGGGCAAGAAGCAGGCCGACGCCGTGGCTGCCGCCGGTGGCACCGTCGTCTGGAGTCACGGCAAGACCGGCATCGCAGTCGCCACGTCGGACGCCCCCGGTTTCCTGGACGCCGTCCAGGGGAGCAATGCCTTCCAGACCGCCGCCCAGGACTTCCAGGTCCAGTGGCAGCCCGACGTACCCAGCCAGGCGATCACGCCCGGGGACGAAAGCTTCTTCCCCCTGCAGTGGAACATGCAGGCCGTCGAGGCGCCGGCCGCGTGGGCCACCGGTTGCACCGGCGCAGGGGCGCGCGTCGCGATCCTGGACGGCGGCATCTACGACGTCCATGGAGACCTGGAGCCCAACCTGGACAAGGGCTGCTCCGTCTCCTTCGTCCCCGGCCAGCCGTACAACAGCGACACCGGCACGTTCTGGCACGGGACCCACGTGGCCGGAATCGTCGCCGCCGCCGACAACGGCCTGGGCGTGATCGGTGTCGCCCCGGAGGCCACCCTCATGGGTGTCAAGGTGCTTCACAGCGGCGGCGGCACCTTCGGCCAGGTGATCGGCGGAATCCTCTACGCTTCCGACCCGGCGTCCTTCGGCCTGGGGAACTGTGCGAAGGCCGACGTCATCAACATGAGCCTGGGCGCCCCGTTCTTCAAGAGCCAGCCGGGTGCGGGCCCGCTCGTGGGGGCCATGAACCAGGCGGTGAACTTCGCGGCCTCCCAGGGCGTGCTGGTGATCTCTGCGGCAGGCAACGACGGCGTGGACATCCGGGACTTCCCGGCCCTCACCTTCGTACCGGCCGACTCCGGCAGCGGCCTGGCGGTCTCCGCCACCGGCCCCGTGGACTTCGCCAACGGCGGCACGAACTTCCGCCGCATCGCGTCCTACACCAACACGGGAGACGGGTTCATCGACGTGGCCGCCCCGGGAGGCGACTTCACCCTCTTCCCCGACGGTCTCTGGTTCCAGGACATGGTGCTCAGCACCTGCCGCGGCACCTCGTCCCCGCCCAGCTTCTCGTTCTGTTTCTCCGCGGGCACCAGCATGGCCGCCCCGGCGGCGGCGGGTGTGGCGGCCCTGATCAAGTCGACCGACCCGAGCATGTCGCTCGGCAAGCTCAAGACCAGGCTCCGGCAGACGGCCGACGACGAGGGCGCCAGCGGAACCGACGGCGAGTACGGCCACGGGTTCGTCAACGCCTTCCGCGGCTGCACCGAGTAGGCCGCGCCAGGGCCGGCGGCAGACGTCGCCGGTCCCGGGAATGACCCCAAGGGGGAGGCTCTTGCCTCCCCCTTGTTTCGTTCCGGCGAGGCGGCGGGCTCACGGGGCACTCTGTAGAGGTGGAACGTCCCGGCGACGTACCCGAAGTCCTCTCCACGTTCGCGGATCTCACGCCAGACGCGCCGCCAGGCCAGCGCGAGCCGCCGGTAGTCCTCGTGGTGATAGAGGTCCCGCGGCTCCGCCTCGAGGATCGCCGGAACGAGCTGTTCGACCAGGATCGAGACGGCGAACCAGCCCGGCTCGACGCTGCTTCGGGGGTGGACGGGGATCGCCTCAGGCAGAGCGGCTCGCAGCTCCCGTGGCGTGAGCGTCGGATGGACGACGTGGAGATCGTCGAGATTTCGCCGTTCCACCGCCCGTGCGAGGGTGTGGAGACCCTGCTCGTAGTCGCCGTCCGATCCACCGAGCGCGTAGCGGGTCGGATTGGCAGGTCCGAGCCACCACGTGTTCGTCGCCGACATCCACACGGGGGTGAGCGCGACCGCCTCCGTCAGCAGGACCGCGCTCACGAGGATCGACCGCCCGTCGGAGCGGGCCACCCACAGAACCGCCGGCAGATAGAGGATGGGCAGAACCGGGAGCAGGTGGCGGATTCCTATGTTGTAGCTCGAGCCGAGAGCGAATCCGAGGTACAGGGCGCACGCCAGGGAGAGGAGCCACCCCTCGCGGCTCACAGCGCGGAGCCAGAGGGCTGCCGAGGCCGACCGGGCGATGTGCCGGACTCCTCCCCAGGCAGCGAGTGCGAGGGCCGCCAGCAACACGAGGGGCGTGCGGATCAGGAATGCGGCCGGGAAGTACCACCACCTCCCGTCCGAGTCGACGGCGCCGAATGCATAGGAGGGGTAGACGCCGATCTGGTTCTGGGCGCGGATCCCCAGGAAACCGAGGGCCCAGCGGGCCATCTCGGACGAGACGGCTCGGAGATCCGAAAGCGGTCGCCGCCAGGGCTTCAAGTGACCGTCGACCAACAGGGTCCCCCGTCCGCTCGTGTAGGACTCGATGGTGTCTTCGAGAGGGGGACCCGGGTCGTTTCGATCGGCGAACGCGTAGACCCCGTAAGGGATCGCGAGCCCCGCCGCTGCGGCTACGGCGAGGAGACCCAAGCGTCGTTGGATGGCTCTGCCGGGCAGAGCGGAGCCGGGAATCAGGAAGACCGAGGTCGCGACGACCGGGACCAGGAAGACGGCGGAGAACTTCGCCGCCAGCCCGAGTCCCAGGCCGAGACCGGCCAGAAGCGCCCAACCCGGACGGGGGCGTCGAATCAGCAGCACGCCCCCCAGCAGGCAGGTCGCGAAGCCGAGCGCCACGGCGGAATCCGTCTGGGCCAGGCTCAGGTAGGGTAGCGCGCCGGGGGAAAGCCCGACGGCGGCAGCGAGCAGCACGCCGGCAGTCGTTCCGCCCATGGCCCGGGCGAGCAGGAAGACGACCAGCAGAAACGGCAGCGCGAAGCAGACGACGAGGAGGACCCGCGTGCGAAGTCGCACGCGCTCGGCGAGCTCCGGGTCCTCGAAGAGCTCGTCCATCTGGGCCAAGGCCTCTTCGACGCGGACGGGGCCGTTCCAGGGGAGTGTTTCTTCGAAGAGGAGCGGCACGGCCGCCACCAGCTTGACCAGTGGCGGGTGCTCCAGGTTGATCGTGTCGAGTCCGAGGAGGAGGCCCTGGTATCCGGCCAGCAGGTGGTAGGGCTCGTCCATGGTCCACGACTGCTCGACGGCGGCCAGCCCCTGGAGGGTGACCGCCGCCACGAGCGAAGCGGCGAGCAGCGCCCGTCGGAGGGACGGGTTCCACTCGGAGAGTCGCGTTCCGATGGGCGGACGTCGGGCGGACATCGTCGGCACCGCTCCGCGGCCGGCGAGCCGAGGACGAGGCCACTGACCCTATCAGCCCGCGAGCCCGCTCGAGCTCAGCATCTGGCGGTCAGCACGCGGCGCTCCCGCGACGACCCGCGAGTCTCGAGAGCTCCTGAGCGCCCACCCGCCGGGAGCTAGTTCGAGTATGCACCTCGACCCGCCCGTGGGTGCCGTACGATCCACGTGCATGTCCTTCACCCCGTTCGACTCCCGGGATCTGGCGCCGGCCGAGGCGCGGGCTCTCCAGGAGGAGCTCCGGGGCCGCGTGGTGGCGGCGGACCGGCTCGGGAAGATCCGGACCGTGGCCGGCGTGGACGTGGGGTTCAGCCGGCGGGGGCGGGAGGCGCGGGCCCGGGCGGGGGTGGCGGTGGTCTCCTTCCCCGGCCTCGAGCCCCTCGACGAGGCGGTGGCCGAGGTTCGGGTCACCTTTCCCTACGTCCCCGGGCTCCTCTCGTTCCGGGAGCTGCCGGCGGTGGTCCGGGCCCTGGAAGGGCTCGACGCGCTCCCCGACCTCCTGGTCTGCGACGCCCACGGCTACGCCCACCCGCGGCGCTTCGGGCTGGCGTGCCACCTGGGGGTCCTCACGGACGCCCCCACGATCGGGGTCGCCAAGAGCCTCTTGGTCGGCGAGCACGAGGAGCTTCCGCCCGAGCGGGCCTCGTGGCGGCCCCTCGTGGACCCGTCGTCCGGCGGCGAGGTGATCGGCGCGGTCCTTCGCACC
>JBKHJP010000157.1:0-9056 GCA_046538065.1 Thermoanaerobaculia bacterium
GGGCACGGGAGAGGGGGCGATCCGATGGACCCCCGGGTGGGTGGGGGAGAAGCGAGTCTCGATGGCCGAATCCATCTCGGATCGCTCTTTCATCACCAGACCAGCTCCGGAAGCCTTCGCACCAAAATATGCGTATCGCGGTTGCACCCCGTGGGCCCCCAATAGTTGAAGTGGAACGTGAACTGCCCGTAGCCGCCGACCATCAGGTTCGGCTTCAGGCGCGTCCGGGTCAGGCTGTTGTGGCCTCCGGCCCGCCGGTGGCCCCGGAGCGGTGACTTGGGCACCGAGTAGGTCCGCTCCGGCGAGTGGTACTGGATCGAGATCCCCCGGGGGATCCGGGCGGAGACCGCCGCCCGGGTCACCACGACCCCGTGGTCGTTGAAGACCTCCACCCAGTCGTTGTCCACGATCCCCAGCTCCTCGGCGTCCCGGTCGTTGATCCAGAAGGGCTCGACGCCCCGGGAGAGGGTGGTCATGCGCTGGTTGTCGCCGTAGGTGGAGTGGATGTGCCACTTGCCGTGGGGGGTGAGGTAGTTGAGGGCCATGACCGGCGGGGCGTCGTTACCGGCCAGGACTCCGGAGCCACCTCCGCCGGGTGTAGGGGAGGAGCTTGCCTCCTCCCGGGCCTCGGGCGTCCCCGCCCCCCGGGCGGAGTCGTTCGGCTCGCCAGGCTCGCTCAGACCAGGGGCAAGCTCCGCCCCTGCACGCTTCGCAGCGTCAGGGCCGTTTCCGACGCCGCCGTGGCCGTTGCCGGAGATCCGCATGTCGCCGTAGTGGACCGGCAGGGGCTTCGGCTTGTACGTCGGCAGGTGCTCGCCGTACTGGAGGTAGACCGGGTGGTCCAGGTAGAGGTGCTGGCGGCCGGTGAGCGTCCGCCACGGCACCAGGGCCTCCACGTTGTAGGTGAAAGGCGAGTACGGCCGGCCGTTTTCGATCAGGCCGGACCACATGGGGCTGTTCACGAAGCGCCGGGGCTGGCTCTGGAGGTCCTTGTAGCTCACCCGGACGCCGCGGTTCTTCTCCCCCAGGTGGGCCAGGGGCAGGCCCACCCGCTCCTCCATCTCCTTGTAGGAGCGCCAGGCGAGCTCGCCGTTGGTCACCGAGGCCAGGCGGACGATGACGTTGCAGGCGTCCTCGTCCTCCCGGATGGAGGGGTAGCGCTCACCGTCCACCACCTCCACCGGGCCGGAGGCGACCAGGGCGTCGTACTCGTCCTCGATGGGGTAGTGGGTGCCGTGGGCCCCCAGGCCGTTTTCCCGCGCCTTGGGCCCGAACGAGCAGAACTGGCGGTAGAGGTTCTTGTAGTCGCGACGGACCACCTTGAGGCCCGGCATGGTCTTGCCCGGCACCGCCTCCACCTCCCCGGTCCGCCAGTCGGCGAGACCCGTGGCGCCCGGCTGGGCGATCTCCGCCGGCGAGTCGTGGGCCAGTGGGGTCATCACCAGGTCCTCCACCGGCTCCGGGAAGCGCTGGGCCGCCAGCTCGGAGAACTTCTCCGCCACCGCCCGGAAGATCTGCCAGTCGCTCTTCGACTCCCAGCAGGGCGGAACAGCCTTCGACAGCGGGTGGATGAAGCTGTGGAGGTCGGTGGAGTTGAGGTCCGCCTTCTCGTACCAGGTGGCGGCCGGCAGGACCACGTCCGAGTAGAGGGCGGAGGTGTCCATCCGGAAGTTGAGGTCCACCACCAGGTCCATCTTTCCCTCGGGGGCCTCCGGCCGCCAGCGGACGTCCTCCACCGAGCCCTCGGCCACCTCCTCGGCCACCGCGTTGGTGTGGGTGCCCAGGTAGTGCTTCAGGAAGTACTCGTGGCCCTTGGCGGAGGACATGAGGGCGTTGCCGCGCCAGATGAACCAGACCCGGGGCCAGGCTTCCGGAGCGTCCGGGTCGTCCATGGCGAAGCGGAGCTCGCCGGACTTGAGCTTCTCGGTCACCCAGGCGGCGACCTCGGCGTCCGTCTCGCAGCCGGCGGCCCGGGCCTCCCGGACGACCTCCAGGGGATTCCGGTCGAACTGGGGGAAGAAGGGGAGCCACCCGCTCCGGACCGCCTTCGCCTGGACGTCCACCGTGTGGCCCCGGGCGAGCGAGCTCTCGTCGATCCCGTCGGCCTCCGGCCGGGGCACCGTGTGGTAGTCGGTGAAGGAGCGCTCGTAGCGCCACTGGTCGGTGTGGACGTAGTGCCAGGACGGGGCGTTCTGGAGCCGGGAGGCGGGGATCCAGTCCTTGGCGAAGGCCATCGCCCCCCACGGCTCGCCGGGGGCGAGCTTCTCCTGGCCGACGTAGTGGGCCAGGCCGCCGCCGTTGACCCCCACGCAACCCGTCAGCACCAGGGCGTGGATGCCCGCCCGGTACATGAGGTTCGCGTGGTACCAGTGGTTGATCCCGGCGCCGATGATGATGGTGCACTTGCCGCCGGTGAGCTCCGCGGTGCGGCCCCACTCCCGGGCGAAGCGGACCAGCATCTCCCGGCCCATGCCGGTGAAACGCTCGGACCAGGCGGGGGTGTAGGGGGCGTCGGCGTCGTCGTAGCTCTCCGGGTAGGCGCCGGGAAGTCCCCGGGGCACGCCGTACTGGGCCATGAGGAGGTCGTAGACCGTGGCCACGGCGACCCGCCCGCCGTCCGCCGTCTCCAGCCAGCGCACCGGCACCCCCCGGGTGAGGGAGCCCGCTTCGGCGAAGTCGTCCAGGCGCACCTGGAGGACCTCGTCGTGCTCCTCCAGGAAGGTCAGGGCCGGGCGGATGGGGCTGTCGTCGGCGCCGTCCTCGAGCTTCAGGTTCCACTTGCCCTTGTCCTTCTCGGCCCAGCGGAAGCCGGCGCTCCCCTTGGGCATCTTGGGCCGGGCGTCCTCCTCGTCCCACATGAGGAACTTCCAGTCGCCGTGCTCGGCGCCGGCGTAGGGCTCCAGGCGGTTGGCCCGGAGGAGCTGACCCGGCCGGAAGGAGCTCTCCCCGTCCGCGAGGCTCGCCAGCTCCACCAGGTACGGGGCGTCGGAGTACTTCTTGGCGTAGTCCAGGAAGTAGGGGACCTTCTTCTCGTGGTGGAGCTCCTTCAAGAGCACGTGGTTGACCGCCATCCACCAGGCGCCGTCCTGGCCGGCGTTGATCGCCACCCACTCGTCGGCGTACTTCGAGACCTGGGAGAAGTCCGGGGAGAAGACCCACATCTTCGACCCGTTGTGGCGGGCCTCGGCGGCGAAGTGGCAGTCCGGAGTGCGGGTCATGTTGAGGTTCGACCCCATGACCGCCAGGAGCTTGGCGTTGTACCAGTCCGCCGACTCGTGGACGTCGGTCTGCTCGCCCCAGGTCTCGGGGCTGGCCGACGGCAGGTCGCAGTACCAGTCGTAGAAGGACAGCGACACGCCCCCCATGAGCTGGAGCATCCGGGCCCCGGCGGCGTAGCTGATCATCGACATCGCCGGGATCGGGGAGAAGCCGGCGATGCGGTCCGGGCCGTGCTCCTCGATGGTGTGGACCTGGGCGGCGGCCAGCAGCTCCAGGACCTCGTCCCACGAGGCGCGCCGGAAGCCCCCCTTGCCCCGGGCCCGCTGGTAGCGCCGGCGCTTCGCCGGGTCCGCCTGGAGGGCCTTCCAGGCCTCCACCGGGTCCTCGTGCTCGGCCCGGGCCTCACGCCAGAGGTCCATCAGGGCGCCCCGCAGGTAGGGGTACTTCACCCGCAGGGGGCTGTAGAGGTACCAGGAGAAGGAGATCCCCCGCTGGCAGCCCCGGGGCTCGTACGGCGGCAGGCCGTGCTCCAGGGAGGGGTAGTCGAGCCCCTGCATCTCCCAGGTGACGATCCCCTCCTTGACGTGGATCTGCCAGGTGCAGCCGCCGGTGCAGTTGACCCCGTGGGTCGATCGCACGACCTTGTCGTGCTGCCAGCGGTTCCGGTAGAACTCCTCCCAGCTCCGGAGCTCCGGCTGTGACTCGTCCTTGATCCAGGGGATGCCGCGCTTGAGCTTCATGATTCACCTCGGAGGAGGAGCCGGCGCACGCCCCGGAGGCGGCGGCGCCAGACACCGTCGGCGAGGACCAGGGCGGCGGCGGCGCCGCCCAGGCCCAGGAGAAGGAAGGTGAGACGCCGCGTGCCCGGATCCGGCGCCCGGGCCGCCTGGGTCTCGTGCTCCAGGTACGCGGTCAGGGCCAGCACCTCGTCGTTGGAAAGCGGCCTCTCGGCGAAGAGGGGACGCATGGTGGCCGTGGCCGGAGCCTGGAGCCAGGCGGCCAGGGCCTGGCGCCCGCCCATGCGCTCGTAGACCCGGGTCAGGTCCGGCCCCAGGGCGCCGCCGCCGAGCCCGCCCACCCCGGGGGTGGCGTGGCAGGCGAGGCAGGAGGGGCCGCCGTTGGCGAGCCGCTCGAGACCGGTGAAGAGCGCCCGGCCCCGCTCGACGTCCTCCGGCCCCAGGGGCTCGTCGGCCACGCTCAGGCCGGCGAACTGGCTGGTCTCCAGCGCCGACTCGGCCTCGATCAGGTCCAGCAGGCGCCCGGCCATCTCCCGGGTCATTCCCGGCGTCGGGGTCATCACGGCCCCGCCGGCCTCCTCCTTGAGCTTGGCGGCGTACGGGTCGCCGGAGGCGAGCACCCCGGCCGGGTCCAGGATGAAGCCGGCGAGCCAGTCGCGGTCCTTGCGCTCGGAGACGTCCTTCAGGTCCGGACCCACCAGGCGGCCGCCGCCGATGGTGTGGCAGCTCGCGCAGCTCTGGCGGAAGGTCGTCACAGCTTCCGGGTCCTGGACCGGGTCCGGCGTCTCGGCCTCCTGGGCGTCGCCCTGGCCGGTGGCCTGGTCCTGCGCTCGGGCGTCGGCCGGAGCGAGCGTCAGAATCCAGGCCGCGACGAGCCATGCCGCCAGCAGGAAAACAGTGGACGGCCGGGCGCCCCCCAGGGCGGACCGGCGAATGTTCGGCTCACGCATCGGGCACCTCCCCCGTCACCGGGGTCGTGGTCTCCTCGTCGAGGCCGTCCCCGGGGTCGGCTCCGGCCTCGGTCGTGGGTTCGGGGACGCCGGCGGCTTCCGGGGCGGCCGGCAGGACCTCCGCCAGGGTGGTGGTTTCCAGGAACAGGGCGAAGGTCCGGCGCACCCGCGACCACTTCCAGTGAAGGGCGCACGGCGCCTCCGCCGAGCACTCGCGGCCCTGCCCCAGCAGGCACCGGGGGGCGCCGGCGGAGCCGTCGAAGACCTCCACCACGTCCGCCAGGCGTACGTCCCCGGGGGGCTTGGCGAGCTGGTATCCACCGCCGGAGCCGCGGGTGGCGGTGACGATCCCGGCGCGCTTGAGCTCCAGGAGGATCTTGGCCAGGTAGCTCGACGGCACCGCCGCCAGAATCGACAGCTCACGGCCGAGGAGCGCCCGCCCCTCCGGAGCCCTGGCCAGGCAGGAGGCGGCGCGCAATGCGTGCTCGGCGGTGGCGGAGATCATGGCCTTCCGGAGTTCTGGATGAACAAGTCATCAATCGGCGTCAAGAGGAATGTAGACCCGCCCCGGGGGGCGGTCCTATGACCGTCGTCATACGGGGGGGCTGATTCGGCAGCCGGCTGGACTGGTCCGGATCGGGCCCGGATCAGGCCCGGAGATGGCGGACGAGATCGACCCGGACGCTACTCCGGGTGGACTCTCCAGGACAGCCGTAGATCTTCCTGGAGAATCGGATAGATTGACACCGTGACCAAGCACCTCGTGGACATCGACGACGAGCTCCTGGAGCGTGCGCGGAGCGTGTCGGGGAGCAACACGATCAAAGACACTGTGACCAGGGCCTTGCAGCGGCTCGTGGACGACGAGACGGTGCTGCGGCATGTCCAGTGTCTGCGCGAGCCGGGGGCGCTCGACCTGGCCAGGATCGAGGAAGCGCGGCGGCCACGATCGACCTCGAGGTCGTCTTAGGCGGCCACGCGATCTCGTTACGGTCCATCGCCCTCATCGCGTCCGTGGCCGCTGCCGGGTGGGAGGATCCACTCGTGGAGCTGGCCCGTCGTTTCGGCGATCCGCTCGAAGTCCCGGTCGTAATGGAGGATCGTGGCTCCGTGCGCGACGGCGGTCGCGGCGATCATGATGTCGGGCAGGGGGATTCGGTGCTGGCCCTTGCGAGCCAGGCGGGCCATGAGGTCGAGCGCCTCCTCCTCCACGGCGGCGGTGATCGGCAGCCAGACGAGCAGATCGAGCGCCTCACGCCGCTTCGTCAGGTCCTCGTGGTTGCGGGCCGAGTAGAGTTGCTCCAGAGCCACGGGGAGGCAGGTGGCTGCCCGGCCTGCTGTGGCGAGCTGATCGATCCGCTCCCGGGCGGCGCGACTGTGACGGCGCTGCTCCCACGCCGACTTGTCGACTACGACCAGGGCATCGGCCCGCAGACGTTCTACTTCTCCTTCGTTGTGGATTCCGGGCTCGACTCGCTCCCCCGCCGCCATGCTTCCCCCCAGTCCGTCTCGGCCATGTCGGCAGCCATCCGGTCCCACTCCCCGAACGCCTTCCGCAGTCGCTCCGCTCGGCGATGCGCGACCTCTCGCAGGGCTCGATTGACGGCGTCCACTTTGGTCTGGGCCCGATACTCCTTCATGGCCTCCGCCAGGGCCTCGTCATCGATATCAACCACTGTTCTAGACATGTAGACCTCCGCAGGATACCTCTCGCCAAGACGATATCAAAGGAGGGACTACCGGCCTACTCCTCGAGGCCGAGACGGCAGACGTGGAGGGGGTGGCACGGCCGGCCGGGTCCGGTGGAAACCGGACCCGGCGGCTACGGCCAGCGGCACGCGAGCCCGGACCGGCCCTCAGGCCGGGATGCCGGTGAGCTCGGCTTCCAGGGCCTGGGCCCGGGGGAAGAGGACGTTGTTCTCCAGGTGGATGTGGCGGTGGGTGTCCGCCTCGAGCTCCGCCAGGCCGTGGTAGAGGCCGCGGAAGGTGGTGCAGGCGCCGGTGGGGGGCTGGAAGCCCTCCGTCAGGCGCCGGAGCTCCGCCAGGGCGTGGGCGGCGTCGTCGTGCTCGGCCTCCATCACGGCGATGGGGCCGTCCACGGAAGGCCCCGGTGCCGCCGCGGCGCCGGCGCCGGTCCGGGCCAGGCCCTCCATCTCGCGGACCCACGGGAAGAGGATCTGCTCCTCCTTCATGGTGTGGCTTTCGAGCTCCGAGCGCAGGCCGTGGAAGGTCCGGGCCAGGGCCGGCAGCATGTCCGGGTACTTCTCGCCGTGAACGGTGAGGACCCGGTCCGCCATGGCGGCAAGGCGCGGCAGCTCCTGGCGCAGGCTGTCGTGGTACCGGCCGACGATGTGGTCGATCAGCTCGGTCAGGCTCGCCTCGTTCCAGTCCTTCTCGTCGGGGACGGGGCCGGCCATCTCGGCGGCGAGCTCCTCCCGGAGAGACTCGAAGTCGAGGCCGTGCTCGGTGCAGGCCTCCGCCAGGGGGCGCTTGCCGCCGCAGCAGAAGTCGATGCCGTGGCGCTGGAAGACGCGGATCGTCCCGGGGTGGCGGGTGGCGATCTTGGCGACGTGAAGCTCGGGGGTGATGTCCATGAGCGGCTCTCCTCGGTTCAGAGCTCGGCGGCCGGTCCCGGATTCCGGTGGGGATGCGGCGATCGGTCCACGAGCTCTCGCAGTAGGTCGAACGTTCCGGCCGCCGGGCGAGGCTCTCTGCCCCGCTGGGCGACCCGTCCTGCGGAAGTTACCGACCCCGGGGCGGGCCCGTCCTTGCGCTGGCGCAAGGAGAGCGAAGCGGGGCCGGGTAACATCGCCGGGTGATGAGAGCCGAACGCTTCGTTGGTCGTCCCCCGGAGCGCACGCCATGAGCGCCGCCGAGATCCGGGGCACCCCCTCACACGGGCTCTGGGGAGCCACCCTGGGATTCTTCGCCGGGTTCGCCGCGGTGGCCCTGTTCGGGCCCACCGCCGCCCGGTTCCGGGAGGTGATGGACCTTTCGCCGGTGGCGGTGGGCTTCCTGGTGGCCATGCCGGCCCTCTCGGGGTCGCTCCTGCGGATCCCTTTCGCCGCGTGGGTGGACACCACCGGCGGCCGGAAGCCCTTCCTGGTCCTGATGGGCGCCTCCCTCGCGGGCATGGCGGGCCTGGCCGCAGTGGTGACCCTCCTCTACCCGGAGCGGTTGACCGCCGGCCTCTACCCGCTGCTCCTGGTCCTGGCGATTCTCTGCGGCTGCGGGATCGCCACCTTCTCGGTGGGGATCGGCCAGGTCTCCTACTGGTTCCCGCAGCGCCGCCAGGGCAACGCCCTGGCGCTCTTCGCCGGGGTGGGCAACCTGGCCCCGGGGCTGTTCTCCTTCCTGATCCCGGTGGCCCTGGGGACGCTGGGCCTCTCCGGCTCGTACTTGGTGTGGCTCGCCTTCCTGGGGGCCGGCACCGCCGCCTACGCCCTCCTGGGGAGGAACGCGCCGTACTTCCAGCTCCGCCAGGCGGGGGAGGCGCCGGACGCGGCGCGGCAGGCGGCGCAGGAGGCGGGCCAGGAGCTCTTCCCCGCCGGCAGCCTGAAGGAGAGCCTGGTGGTCTCCGCGCGGGTGTGGCGCACCTGGGCCCTGGTGGTGATCTACTTCACCACCTTCGGCGGGTTCATCGCCCTGACGGCCTGGCTGCCCACCTACTGGAGCGAGTTCTACGGCCTGGGGGCGCTCGCGGCCGGCGGCTTCACGGCCCTCTACTCGGTCCTCACCTCGGCGATCCGCATCGTCGGCGGCGTCCTCTCGGACCGCCTCCAGGAGGGGGGCGAGAACACGGGGATCCTGGCTCTCCTCATCATGCTGGCCGGGGCGCTGGTGATGACCGTGGCCCGGGAGTACCAGCTCGCCCTGCCGGGGGTGATCCTCCTGGCGGTGGGCATGGGCGTGGCCAACGCGGCGGTGTTCAAGATCGTGCCCCAGGCGGTGCCCCGGGCGGTGGGCGGCGCGGCGGGCTGGGTCGGGGGGCTGGGCGCTTTCGGCGGGTTTGCCATCCCGCCCATGCTGGGGTTCGCGGTGCGGGACCTGGGGGAGCCGGGCTACGCCATCGGGTTCGTGGTGTTCGTGTTCCTGGCGCTGATCTCCCTGGCGATGGTCTGGATCCTCAAGTACATGCCGGAGCCGGCGG
>JBKHJP010000158.1:0-9047 GCA_046538065.1 Thermoanaerobaculia bacterium
GGACCAGGCCGGTCCCGCCGGGCCCGTGGGCCTCGCCCGGCGCCGGCTGGACGGCCGGGCCCGGGCGGCCCTGGACCGGATCGCCGCCGCGGCCCGAGGCGGCGGGGGACGCCGGGTCGACGTGATCGCCGTCCTGCCGGAGGTGAACCTGGCCGACTGGGAGAGCCGCCAGCCGCCCCCCTGGTTGCCGGGGGACGGCACCGCCCGCTGGCACGAGCTCTTCGCCCGGGCGCTGGCCTCCCTGAAGAACGGCACCCCGTCCCGCCCCGCCGGGGCGGATCCGGACGCCGTCGAGGCCCTCGCCTGGGAGATGAACCGGCTGGACGGCTCCACCAGCCCGGTCCCCTTCCGCCTCCTGGCCCGGTCCTGGGCGGCCCGGGGACGAACCCCCGAGGCCCGGGACGCGGCCCTGGCCGAGGTGGATGCGATCCACTACCCGCTCCTCTGCTCCCTGGACGCTCCCCGGGCCACCACCGCCGCCCGGCAGCTCCTGGCCGATGCCGCCCGGCGCCACGGCTGGCCCGCCGTCGACCTGCGCCCCCTCTTCGCCGAGTCGGCGGGGAGCGTCCTCCCCGGACGCCGGCTCTTCCTGGACTACTGCCACCTGACCGCGGAGGGGATGGGCCGGGCGATGGCGGCCGTCGCCGCCGAGGTGATCCGGCTGCGCCCGGTGCCCGGAGGACCGGAGGAGCTCTCCGGGCGGGAGCTGGCCCGGCGGCCGACTCCCGTCCGCGTTTCCCCGGAGGTGGAGGCCCGGGCACGGATCGGCGCGGCCCTCCACGGTGCCCACCGGCAGCTCCCCGCCCTGCCGGGGGCGGGAGCCGAGCTCCTGGAGCACTGGTGCGCCGCCGCCCTGGACGCCTCCCCCGCCGCCGCCGAGGCCCTGCGGGATCTGGCGCTGGTCCGCACGGCGGCGGTGCCGGCCCTCCTGGCCGAGGCGTTCCCGCGCCTCCAGCAGCCCCCGTGGAACCTGGAGCTCCAGCACGGCTTGCGCTGGGAGGGCCTGGACGGTGACGTGCTCCTGGCCGCCGCGGCGGTGCTGCGCCGTGCGGGCCGGCCGGAGGCCCAGGAGGTCGAGGCCGCCCTGGCCCGGCTCGCCCCGCCCCCGGGCCGGGCGCTGGAGCTCGCCGAGGGTGCCCGGTTCCTGGCGGAGCCCCTGGCCCGCTTCTTTCCGGAGGCGATGGAGCTGGCGGACCTCCCCGGCCGGGGAGCCCTCCGGGCCCCCTGGCCGGAGAGCGGTTTCTGGCTGCCCGCCGCCGGCGGCGAGCCCGCCGCCCTCCGCCTCGCCGCCCGGCTGCCGCCGGTTCCGGGGGTGGATGCACCCCGCCGGGGGCCGGTGGCGCTCCTGGTGAACGGCCGGGAGGCCGGCCGCGCCGTCCTGGGCGAGCGCTGGACCCGGGCGGGGTTCCGCGTGCCCCCGGGAGTGCTCCGCCCCGGGCTCAACCGGTTGGCCCTGCAGTGGCCCCTCCCGCCTCCGGTGGGGACCGAGGCCCTGGGGGCTGCCCGCCACCGCCTGGAGCTGGGCGCCGAGGCCGACCTCCACCCGGTCTTCGGAGAGGTCTGGTCGCTCCGGGCCTCGTTGGGGCGGGCCGGCGGGTGAGCCAGGCCCTCCGGCCGGATTGCTTTCCCGAGGGCCGGGTCGCCGTCCGGGCGGCCCGGGCGGCGCGCCCTGCCGCTCACCCCACGATCCGGGCGGGCCGGGGCCACGTCTCCCGTCCGGAGGACTCCTCCACGAAGCGCTCGGCGTCTTCCGCCGTCAAGGGGCGGGCGAAGTAGAAGCCCTGGGCGAGGGAGCACCGGAGGAGGCGGAGGAGCTCGCACTGCTTCTGCGTCTCGACCCCCTCGGCGATCACCCCGATCCCCAGGTTGCTCGCCAGGGTGACCACCGCCTCCACGATCTCCTGGCGCCCCTCCCCCTCCTCCAGCTCCTGGACGAAGGAACGGTCGATCTTCAGGGCCTGGATCGAGAACCGGTGGAGGTAGGAGAGCGACGAGTAGCCGGTCCCGAAGTCGTCGATCAGGAGGTTCACGCCGGCCCGGTGCAGGGCCCGGACCCCGCCGACGTGGCGTTCGGTCCCCTCCATCAGGGCGCTCTCGGTGATCTCCAGGTTCAGGTCCCCCGGCTCCAGGCCCTCCTCCGCGGCGATCGCCACGACCCGGTCCGCCAGGTCCCAGAGCCTGAACTGTCGAGCCGACAGGTTCACGCTGACGAACAGCCGGCCGTCGGGATCGAGACCCTCCCGCCAGCTCCGGAGCCGGGCGCAGGCGGTCCGGAGGACCCGCTCTCCCACGGGGACGATGAGCCCGGTCTCCTCCGCCGCCGGGATGAACTCCGCCGGCAGGAGCTCGCCCCGCTCCGGGTGGTGCCACCGGGCCAGGGCCTCGAAGCCCACCACCCCGCCCGAGGTCAGGTCGATCACCGGCTGATAGAGGACCGTGATCTCGTCGCGTTCCACCGCCCGCCGGAGGTCCGACTCGAGCTGGAGCTGCTCCACGGCCTCGGCGTGCATGGCGGGGTCGAACACCCGGTAGCCGCCGCCGCCGTCGAGCTTGGTGCGGTACATGGCGATGTCGGCGTCGCGGAAGAGGTCCTCCGGTGCCTCGTACCGTCCATCGGCCAGGACGACCCCGATCCCCGCCGACAGCACCACGTCGTGGCCCTCCACCTCGACCGGGGTCGCCAGCTCCTTCTGGATCCGGGTGGCGATCGCCACCGCCAGGTCCACGTCGGTCACGCCGTCGAGGAAGACCGTGAACTCGTCGCCCCCGAGGCGGGCGACCACGTCCCCGGCACGGAGCGCCGAGCGCAGCCGGCTGCCCACCGTGATCAGCACCCGGTCGCCCACCAGGTGGCCCAGGCTGTCGTTGACCAGCTTGAACCGGTCGATGTCCAGGAACAGGAGGGCGAAGCCGTACTCCGGGTTGTGCCGGCGCCGGCGGAAGGCCCGCTCCAGGATGTCGGTGAGCAGCGCCCGGTTGGGCAGGCCGGTGAGGCCATCGTGGAGGGCGGCGTGGCGGAGCTGCTCCTCCGCCAGCCGCCGCTCCGTGACGTCGGTCTGGGAGCCCGCGACCCGGGTGGCGTGCCCCTCCTCGCCGCGCACCGCCATGCCCCGGACCAGCATCCAGGGGTAGGTGCCGTTCTTGTGGAGCACCCGGTGCTCGTGCTCCAGGTGGTCCGTGTCGCCCCGCAGGTGGGCCTCCAGGGCCTCCTCCAGGCCGCGCCGGTCCTCCGGGTGGACCCGGCTCAGCCACTCGGACGGGGCCTCGCCGATCTCCCAGTCCTCGTGCCCGAGCATCTCCTTCCAGCGCGGCGCGAAGTAGACGCGGTCCTCCACCAGGTCCCAGTCCCACAGGCCGGCGCCGGCTCCCCGGGCGGCCAGGGCGTAGCGCTCCTCGCTCGCCCGCAGGGCTTCCTCCGCCGCCTTGCGGACGGTGATGTCGCGGTAGATGCCGTAGATCGCGACCTGGCCGTCCTCGGTCTCGATGGGAGCGCCCAGGATCGAGACGTGCACGGTGGAGCCGTCCCTGCGGCGGCGCAGCGCCTCGGCGCTGACGGTCCGCCCGTGCGTGACCTTCTGGGAAAGGGCCGAGGCCTCGTGCCGGGCCTCCTCGGGGGCGATCAGGTCGTTGATGGGGCGCCCCTCGGCCTCCTGCGCCGTGTACTGGAACAGGCGCTCGAACTCGGGGTTGACCCGCAGCACCCGGTCTTCCGGGTCCAGCAGGACCACGGCTTCCGGCGAGCTGGTGAAGAGGCGCTCCAGGTGGGCCTTCTCCACCCGGAGCTCCCGCTGGGAGTGGAGGCGCTCGGCCAGCGACCGGCCGGCGAAGACGACGGCGAGGAGGGCGAAGAGGCTGGCGCCGAGGCTGCTGGCGCCGAGGCCGAACGCGAGGATCCCCGAGTCCCCGTGCCCTCGGGGCGCAGAGAGCATCAGGCCGTGGTGCAGCGCCAGGAGTGCGAGGAGGGCGGTGAAGAACCCGAGCCGCCGGTCCCCGAGCCGTTTCAGGAGCGCCACCGACCAGGCCAGTGCGGCCAGATCCGCAAGGATCGAGAGGACGAGAAGGCCCGTCACCGTTGCGATCACCCTACCACAGGACCGCCTCGGGAACGGCCATCAGGCGGCATGGTGGTCACCGGGTGCCTGCGCCCCGCCCGGCGCCGCTCGGTCGCCGGCTCACGAGCCGGACGGCTCGGGCTCCCCGGGGGTGCACCGGGCCTCACCCTCCATCTCGCCGCTCCCGGCGCCCCCTGCATAGGTGCCCCGGAAGGCCACGGCGATCTGGTCCTCCAGCACGCCCGCCTCGCCCACCACGCTGCTCACGGCCACCTCCGCCGGCCCCGTGGCCCGCTCGGCGCCGCTGACCTGGACGGTGCCATCGTAGGTGCCCGTCCTCTCGTACTCCGGAACCTGGAGCACGATCATCCGCTCCGGGGTCTCCGTGCCTCGCATGACGACGCGCAGCTCGGAGGCCGCGACGCCGACGCTGCACACCGCCTCCCCCTGGAGCTCCTCCTCCAGGTCGCCGGTCAGGGAGAGCTGGAACGTGCCGAGGGCGCTCGCCGCAAGGGGACCCTCGGCCGCCTCTTCGGCAGCGGTCTCTTGCGCCTCCTCGACCCGTTCTCCCGTGCCCTCTCCCGGCCCGCAGGCTGCGGCGGCCAAAAGCAGGGCCACGGCCAGCGGCCGGGTCACGGTTCGAGGGCTCGCTGCGATCGATGGGTTCATGGTTCCTCCTCGCCGGGGATCAGCGTGCAAATCCCCTTCCGGCGGCACTGCGGTGCCCCAACCGCGGCCCGGACCGCTCAGGCTCGGTGCCGTGGCGGGCCGAAGCCCGACGGGAGGGGCGGTCGCAGCAACCGCCGGATCGGCGGGACGGGCGGCCTCCGGTTCCTCACCGAGGTGATGGACCCGGAGCCGGAAGCTGGAAGGCGGGGCGGCCCGACGGGCCGCCGGTCAGCTCGCTCAGGTGAAGCCGGAGGGGGCGCCGCAACCGCGGGCCGACGCAGCCCCCTCGCCGGATCCGGCCGAGGCGAAGGTCGAGAGCTTTTTCTCGGGGGCGGCACGCTCGCACCGGGGGCAGGTGACCCCCTCGGCTCCCGCGCCGATGCGCTGGAGCACCTCGAAGCGATGGCCGCAGTCGGGGCACTGGTACTCGTAGAGGGGCATGGCTCGTGGTCATTCAACCGTGCCGGACGGCTCCGAGATTCCCGGCCCGGCCGGGACCGTGGCCAGCGGACCGCTACCGCGCGTGGCGGCGAAGGAGCTACCATTGACCCCCGTGACCGTCCACCGCCGCACCCTCGAGCGCTCCACCACCGCGGAGACCGACGTCCTCGACGTCACCCCGGACGTCGTCCGGCTGGTGGGCGAGTCCGGTGTCCTGGAGGGCACGGTGACGGTCTTCACCCCGGGCGCCACCGCCGGGGTCACGACCATCGAGCACGAGAGCGGCTGCCTCGCCGACCTGCGCCGGGCCCTGGAGATCGTCGCCCCGCGGGACGGCGAGTACGAGCACAACCTCCGCTGGGGCGACGGCAACGGCTACTCCCACGTCCGCGCCGCCCTCCTGGGCCCGTCCCTCACCGTCCCCGTCGCCGGCAGCCAACCCGGCCTCGGCACCTGGCAGCAGGTCGTCGTCTGCGACTTCGACAACCGCCCCCGCACCCGCAAGATCATCGTCCAGGTCCAGGGGGAGTGACCCCACCGACGGACCCGGGGAACCTCCGAGCCCGCGACGGGCAACACCCCTACGGCCACCACCCGTGCCCCGCGAGCGGGCGAAGCGGAGGCGAGCGCCCTGCGCCCAAGGCCCCATCCAGCGCTCGCCGTTTCCCGACCGGGAGCCAGCTCGCTGACGGCAGTTGCCGACGGCGGTGAAGGCGGGGCGGGGGCGCTCCCGGCAGGGAACCTCTGAGCCCGCGACGGGCAACACCGCTGCGGCCACCACCGCTGCCCCGCGAGCGGGCGAAGCGGAGGCGAGCGCCCTGCCCCTCATCCCCCACCCAGCGCTCGCCGATTCCCGGCCGGGAGCCAGCTCGCTGACGGCAGTTGTTGACGGCGGTGAAGGCGGGGCGGGGGCGCTCCCGGCAGGGAACCTCTGAGCCCGCGACGGGCAACACTGCTGCTTCCACCACCGCTGCCCCGCGAGCGGGCGAAGCGGAGGCGAGCGCCCTGCGCCCAAGGCCCCACCCAGCGCTCGCCGTTTCCCGGCCGGGAGCGCCCCCGCCCCGCCCCCCCACACCCGTTCCAACCCCCGCGCGAACGCCGAGCGCTACAATCACCCCGTGAGCCGAGCCCCCGAGACCCTCCCCACCGCCAGCCTCCAGGAGCGCTACTTCCCCGAAGGCCACTGCTTCGGCTGCGGCCCCGCCAACGAGCGGGGCCTCCGCATCCGGAGCCTGGAGACGGCGCCCGCCGCCGACGCCGAGGTGATCTGCGACTGGACCCCCGAAGCCCACCACGAAGCCTTCGACGGCGTGGTCAACGGCGGCATCCTGGGCACCCTCATGGACTGCCACGGCAACTGGGCCGCCGCCCACCACCTGATGCGCCGCGACGGCCTGGAGCGCCCGCCGGTGTCCGTCACCGGCGACTTCCACGTCCGCCTGAAGCGCCCGACCCCTTCCGACCGGCCGCTCCGGGTGACCGCCCGGGCGGTGGAGTCCGAGGGCCGGAAGGTCCGCGTGGAGGAGGAGATCACCTCCGGCGGCGAGGTCACCGCCACGTGCACCGCCACCTACCTGGCCGTCAAGGAGGACCACCAGGCCGCCGGCCGCTGGTGAAGACTGGGACCCCGTTCCGGCCCGGAGGGGCCCGTCGGGGAGCCGCCGCGCGCCGGTGCGTTTCCCGGTCGCGAGGGGCCGGTGCGGGGGCTCCCCTGCGGGGACCGGCGCGAGCGTCTAGGCGGTTTCGGCTTCGGCTCGCGCCTGCGCTCAGCCCGCGCGCCCAGCCGCAGTGACCTCCAACCGCCAGAGAGCGGCGCGGGCTTCGAGCTCCCCGCAGGGGAGCCCCCGCACCGGCTTCACCGCCCGCGGTGTCCCAACCGACAAGGAGTTCGTCGCGGCCGACCGGGAACGGGACGGCGGAGCCACTGAGCTCCGGCCCGGAGGAGCCCGCAGGGGAACGTTGAGGCCGGCGCTCCGCCCGGGACGGCGGGATACCGGCCACGCCCCGGGCGCCGGCCGAACCGAGGCGCGCGCCATACGTCCGGAGCCCGCACCAGCGCGCGCCGGTTCCCCTGCGGGCTCCTCCGGGCCGGAGCGGTGCTGAAACAACCCCCTACGGCGCCAGGAACACCTCGCCGCCCTTCATCACGAACTCCACCCGCTCCGTCACCGCCACGTCCTCCAGCGGGTCCCCCGGCACCGCGATCAGGTCCGCCAGCCGGCCGGCCTCGATCACCCCCCGGTCCTCGACCCCGAGGAGCGACGCCGCCTCCACCGTGGCGCTCCGCAGCGCCGCCAGGGGGGTCATGCCACGCTCCACCAGGGTGGCGAGCTCCCGGGCGTTGTGCCCGTGGGGGTAGACCGCCGCGTCCGTGCCGAAGGCGATGGGCACGCCCGCCGCGATCGCCCGGCGCACGCTTTCCTTCGCCACGGGCAGGACCTCCTCCCCCTTCGCCCGGATCGGAGGCGGCAGCACGTCCAGGTCGATGGCGTCCGCCAGGTAGGTGGTGGGCACCAGGTAGGTGCCCCGTTCCTTCATGAGCTCCATCACCTCGTCGGTGAGGACCGAGCCGTGCTCGATGGACGCCACCCCCGCCTCCACCGCCGCCCGGATGCCCTCGGTGCCGTGAGCGTGGGCCGCCACCTTCGCGCCGTGGCGGGCGGCCTCCTCCACGATCGCCCGCATCTCCTCCGCCGTGAGCTGCTGGGCGCCCACCGGCCCCTCGAAGGAGAGCACCCCGGCCGTGGCGCAGATCTTGATCCAGCGGGCGCCGTGCTTGATCTGGTACCGGACCGCCTCCACGCCCTCCCAGGGGCCGTCCACCACGCCCTCCGCCGGCCCCTGCTCCAGGATCCCCGGGGCGAAGCCGGTGACGTCGCAGTGCCCGCCGGTGATGCTCAGGGCGTGCCCCGACGGGACCACCCGTGGCCCCGGCACCCGGCCCTCCTCCACCGCCTCGGCCAGGGAGACGTCCACGAAGCCGGAGGAGCCCACGTCCCGGACCGTGGTGAAGCCCGCCAGGAGGGTCTTCCGGGCGTTGGCGGCGGCCCGGAGGGCGGCGTCCGCCGCGGTGTCGGTCACCGCCCGGTAGACGAAGCCCGGCTCCAGCTCCATGGAGAGGTGGGTGTGGAGGTCCATCAGGCCCGGCAGCAGGGTGCGGTCCCCCAGGTCGATCACCCGGGCGCCTTCCGCCGGCTCGTCGGGGTTCACGGCGGCGATCCGCCCCCCTTCGATCACCACGGTGGCGTCCTCGACGATGCGCCCGGCCTCGACGTCCAGCATGCGAGCGGCCTTCAGGACGACCGGACCCCCACCTCCGCCCTCGGCGGTCTCCGCGGCGGCCGGCAACGAGACGCCGGGCGACCCCAGCCCGGCGAGGGCCAGTGTCAGGGCGGCGACCAGGACCCGGCGGACCGGCGGAGCGTGGCGGCTGGCTAGGGCGTTCGGACGCACGGCGACCTCCTTGGAGCTCGATGGAACAGGGTGTGACGGGCGGTCATTGTACCGACCCCGGAACGCCTTCGCCACGCCGGCCCTCCGTCCGGCGTACCGGGGTGACCCGGCGCGCCGGGCTACAATCGAAGGTCGCAGCGGACGCCCGAACCCTGAACCGACCCCACCTGACCACCATGAGCCAGCAAGCCAAGCCCTACGAACCCCGGAACCCGGTCCGGATCGTGACCTCCGCGGCCCTGTTCGACGGCCACGACGCCTCGATCAACATCATGCGCCGGGTGCTCCAGGCCACCGGCGCCGAGGTGATCCACCTGGGACACAACCGCTCCGTGGAAGAGGTCGTGACCGCCGCCATCCAGGAGGACGCCCAGGGGGTGGCCGTCACCTCCTACCAGGGCGGCCACATGGAGTTCTTCACCTACATGCGCG
>JBKHJP010000159.1:0-9044 GCA_046538065.1 Thermoanaerobaculia bacterium
AAGGGAAAGGCCCGTTCCGTCGGGCCGCCCCCTCCGGACGGGCGGGGCGCCGTTCGGGACGCTCACGGTACGCTGGCATCGAAAGGAGGCGGACCGTGCCAGACTCAAACCGGGACCTCATCCTCGTCGGAAGCAGCCTCACCCCCGCCAGCGACGCCATCGTGCGGACCGGCCTGGAGATCGCCCGAGCCGCCGGCGGCGCGGTGCACGTGGCCCACGCCGTGCCCTACCCGGTGGAGCTCTTCGACGCCACGATGCTCTCGGACAAGGTCCTGGAGGACCTCCGGGAGGAGGAGCGGGCCGTCCTGCTCCAGCAGCTCACCGAGCAGGCGGAGCGCCTGGGCATCGGGGCCGGCGAGCTCGCCGGCCAGACCGTCCGGGACGGCGAGGCCCACCGCCTGCTCGCGGACCTGGCCGATCAGCTCCACCCGGCCCTGGTCGTCGTCGGAGCCACCGAGGCCGAGACCCGGATCACCCGGGCCTTCGGCTCCACGGCCGGCCGGGTCGTGCGCAAGGCCACCAGCCCGGTCCTGGTGGTCCGCGAGCCGTTGCCGGTCCCGCCAGGGCGGGTGCTGCTGGCGGTGGACCTCTCGCCCCTGTCGCTGGAGGTGACCCGCTCCGCCCTGGCCTTCCTGGACCGGCTGGAGGGCGCCCCGGAGCTGGAGGTCCTCTTCGTCGTGACCGAGCGGCTGGACCGGATGCTCCGGGGCCGCGACCGGGAGACGGACCCGCAGGTCTCCGCCCAAGAGCACCTGCACCGCTTCGTCTCCCGGTGCTGCACGAACGGGGACCGCCGCGTCGCCGAAACCGTCCGCCGGGGCCGGCCCGGCGACGAGATCGCCGGCCGCGCCGAGGAGACCGGGGCCGAGCTGGTGATCGTCGGCACCCACGGCCGGAGCGGCTTCGAACGCCTGATGATCGGCAGCGTCGCCGCGGACGTGGTGAGCTCGCTGCCCACCAGCGTGCTGGTGGTCCCACCGGAAGCGGCCCTGCACGCCGGCCTGGCCGGGTAGGAGCCGGTTCCTCCCGGGGTGCCCCCCGCGAGGGAGGGGGGGCACCCACTCGCAACAGCGCATTTCCTGTCGGGACGAAGTGTTCCCCGCCTGTCCCACCTGCGGCCCTTCGAGCACCCTGTTGACTGTAGAGCCGCCCTGGAGCGCTCATAACAGAAGGGTTTACAATGCTTTACGACAAATTGAATGCCCAGATGCGCAGAACGGTCGACGAGTTCGCCGCCCGCTTGGGGCCCATGGCCTGGAACCGGAGGAGCGACCTGCTCGCCGACGCCGCCCTTCCCTTCGCCGAGGACCTCGAGCCCGAACAGGCCCGCCTGGCGGCAAAGGGGTTCATGACCGCGGTCCTGGAGCGCTGGGACGATCCCTGCGTGGTGGACCCGCGGCAAGCCTGCTTGTACCTGATCTCCCTCAACCCCAAGCACCGGGCCATGGCGGCGGAGTACCTGGACGCCCACCCGCAGCTGCGGGCCATGCTGGAAGGAGAGATGGGCGAGGACCCGGCGACGGTCTGTTGAGAGCCTGCGCGGAAGCCGTCCGGGAATCTCCGGTACCGCCTCCCGTGTAGAGGGGCGGAGCTCGCCCCGGGACTGAGCGAGCCTGGCGAGCCGAACGGTTCCGCCCGTGGTGCGGCACGGCTCGATGGCCGCTGGGGCAAGGCTGGTAGATCACCCGCCGGAGGAGGGCTCCACGAGCCGGTGGCGCAGGGCGTAGGCCACCACCTGGGCGCGGTTGTGCAGGTGGAGCTTGTCCAGGATGTTCCGGACGTGGAACTTCACGGTGTTCTCGCTGACGCCGAGCTCGCCCGCCAGCCGCCGGTTCGACGTCACGCCCTCGACCATGAGCTCCAGGACCTCCTGCTCCCGCTCCGTCAGGGCGTCCGGGTCGTAGGCGTCGCGGGTGCTCGACTTGGGGCGGGCGAACTCGTCCAGGAGCTTGCGGGCCAGGGTCGGCGTCAGGGCCGGCTCCCCCTTCGCCACGCCGTCCAGGAGCAGGAAGAAGCGCTGGGCCTCCAGGTCCTTGAGCAGGTAGCCCTTCGCGCCGGCCTTGATCGCCTCGAAGAGGTTCGACTCGTCATCGGAGGCGGTGAGCACGACCACCTTCACCTCCGGGAGCTCCGCGACCAGCCGCTTGGTCGCCTCGAGCCCGTCCATCTCCGGCATCATCAGGTCCATCAGGACGACGTCCGGCTTGTACCTCCAGGCCAGATCGATGGCCTCCTTGCCGTTGCGCGCCTCTCCGAGGACCTCCACGCCGTGGGAGGTCAGCAGGCTGCGCAGGCTGTCGCGGAACAGGGCGTGGTCGTCGGCGATCACGAGTCTCATGCGTCTCTCCTGGACGGGGTCGGTCCGGCGAGGGGCCCCGGGCCTCGCGAGGGACCCCGGCCGGCTCGCAAGGTGGACATCCGATTCTATCGCCGCAGCGTACTCGCCGGGTGACGACCGGTTGCGGCCCGGGTACAATCGCCCGCTCGTACGACCGGCCGACGCCGGTCCAGCCCGAGGAAGCCGGAGATGCGATGAACTGGGTGCTCCGAACCGTGCTGATCGTCGTTTGGCTCGCTCTGGCCGCGGCCGGCCGCGTGTCGGCCCGGCCCCCGGAAGCCGGGGGCACCGGCCCGGAGAGGCCCCCGGGGCCGATTCCGCTCCGGATCGTGGCTCCCGTCCACGGCCTTTTCTACCAGCTCACGCCGGCCTCGGCGGCGCCTCTGGAGGCAGACCGTAGCACGCTCCGCCTGGAGCTGTCCGAGTCGAACGTGCTGCACTGCTGCGCCACGACCGAGCCGCCCTTCTTCCGGCCCACCGTGGACCTGGAGATCACCCGTCTCCAGATCGCCTACCGCCGCGGGCTCGGGGGCGGCTGGCAGCTGGGGGTCGAGGTGCCGCTCTTCTACTACCACGAGGGGTTCCTGGACGGGCTCATCTACGGGACCGAGAGGCTCTTCGGCAAGACCAAGCCCCGGCGGGAGGCCGAGCGCCGGGACCGCTACACCTACGAGATCCGGCGCGGCGACGACGTCCTCTTCCAGGGGCCCCGGGCCGAGCCCGGCCTGGGGAACATGGCCCTGACCTTCACCCGCCGCCTGTGGACGCAGGACGGCCGCCGGCCGGGTCTTGCCGTCCGCGGCGGCCTGTCCGTGCCCACGGGGGACCGGGACCGGGCCTTCGGCAGCGGCATCGTGGAGGCGGCCCTGGGAGTGGCTGCGGAGTGGCATCGCGGCCGCTGGACCCTGAACGGCGGCGGAGCCTTCACGCTGCCCCTGGACCAGGTGGACGAGACGCCGGGCTTCACCAACGTGCCGGTCCTTGCGGGCTACCTCGAGGCGGCCCACACCCTGGGTCCCAGGGCCGCCGTCCACCTCCAGGTGGCGGCCCAGACCGGGCCGTTCCGGGCGCAGGGCGGCCCGCCCCTGGACACTCCTCTTCCGCGCAAGCACAAGCGCGGGCTCACCCACCACATCGTGCAGCTCTCCCCCGCGGTGTCGTGGCGCCTGGACGCCGACCGCACGCTCTACCTGGGTTTCGTCCAGGACTTCATCGAGAGCGGAGACTCGGCGGCGGACGCCACGGTCTTCGCCACGTTGAGCTGGGGACTGCCGTGAGGATCAGCTCTCGCCGCCGGGGCGCTCGATCCCCAGGCGCTTGAGCTTCTTGGTCAGGCCCACCCGGCTGAAGCCCAGCTCGCGGGCCGCCGCGCTCACGTTCCAGCCGTGGCGCCTCAGCGTCGCCAGGATCACCCGGCGCTCGGCCTGGCGCCGGTACTCCCGCAGGCCCATGCCGTCGCCCGGCGCCTGGACCCCGGTGGAGCGGACCTCTTCGCTCAGGACCAGGGCTCCGATCGTCTCCCCCGGGGGGGTCATGATGACCGCCCGCTCCAGCTCGTTCTCGAGCTCCCGGACGTTGCCGCTCCAGGGGTGGGCCAGGAGGAGCGCACGGGCTTCGTTCGACAGGCCGGCGATGGCCCGGTCGTGGAGCGCCGAGAACTTCCGCAGGAAATGATCGATCAGGAGAGGCAGGTCCTCCGGGCGCTCCCGCAGGGGGGGCACCCGCAGGTGGATCACGTGGAGCCGGTAATAGAGGTCCTCCCGGAACTGGCCTTGCCGGACGGCGTCCTGCAGGCACCGGTTGGTGGCCGCCACGATCCGGGCGTCCACGGTGTAGCTCCGGGTCGAGCCGACCGGGCGGGCCGTCTTCGAGTCCAGGAACTGGAGGAGGCGCGCCTGGTTCGAGGCGGACAGCTCCCCCACCTCGTCGATGAACAGCGTGCCGCCGTCGGCCGCCCGGGCCAGCCCCGCGTGATCCTGGTGAGCGCCGGAGAAGGCTCCCTTCACGTGCCCGAAGAGCTCGCTCTCCAGGAGCTGCTCCTGGAGGTTCGAGGCGTTGAGGGCCACGAAGGGCTCGTCGGCCCGCGGGCTCAGGGAGTGGATCGTCTCGGCGATGAGGTTCTTGCCGGTCCCGGTCTCGCCTTCGACCAGGACGGTCACGTCGGCGTCGGCGACGGTCCGGATCTCCCGGAAGAGGCTCTGCATCGCCCGCGAGCCGCCGACGATCTCCTCCAGCCCACGACAAGGGGGGCCGTCCGACTCCTCGCGGGAGGGAGCGAACCCTTCACGGGCGGACCCGGCCGCCATCGGGTTGCTGAGCTCTACCATTCGTCGTTTCGTCGGTCTCGGCGGGGTGCCCGGATCGTCGCGACCCAGGCACCCGCTAACGCCAGGACACTCCTGGCTCCCAGGCTCGCCTGCCGGGCTGCCCGTCCCGGAGGCTCCGCCCCACTTGCAGAGGTTCCACCACCTGCGGTGCACGGGGGCACCGGATCCGTGACACCCTGTAATCCGTAGATGACCCCTAGTGTAAAGCATGAGTCACGGGGTGTGCGTAGCCGCGTGGCTACGGGGTCCGATCCGGCCGCGTTTTGAACCGGCCGCGGCCCTGCGGGGACTCACGCCGTAGACCCGCTCGGGGAGGAGTGTGGAGTGTCGATGCCGAGGACAGTTTGTGCGTGGATCGTGGCGGGAGCGCTCTGCCCCGGGGCCGCCCTCGCCGCCGGGGAAATGCTCGTCTTTCACCTGGACCCGGACGAAACGGCCGTCGAGTTCCGGCTCGGGGCGACGCTCCACACGGTCGAGGGGAGCCTGGGAACCGCCTCGGGCCGGATCGCGTTCGACCCGGAGTCCGGTCTGGCGGCGGGCGAGGTGGTGATCGACCTCACCGCGGCGGAGACCGGGGTCGAGCGCAGGGACCGCAAGATGCACGAGCAGGTCCTGGAGACGGAACGCTTTCCCGAGGCGGTCTACCGGGTCGAGCGGATCGACGTCCCCGACCAGAGCCTGGAGCTCGGCCGCAACGACCTGCAGCTCCACGGCACCCTGGAGTTCCACGGCGCCACACGCGAGGTTGCCGTGCCCACCGTGGCCACCGTGGAGGCCGGGCGGGTGTCGGCCACCGCCTGGATCGAGATCCCCTACGTGGACTGGGGGCTGCCCGACCCCAGCTTCTTCGTCCTCCGGGTGGGCAAGACCGTGCGCGTGGAGATCGAGGCCTCGGGACGGCTGGAAGGAGAGCTCCCGGCGGCCGGAGCCGAGCCCTCGCCGGGCGAGACCCCGGACGAGGAGGCCCGGGCGGCCGACGGCGGCGGCTGACGGTCCCGGACCACTCGCCCGGACCGCCCGACGCCGCGCCTACTCCTCCGCCGGGGCCGGCTCGACCGTGACCGGCTCCACGGTCTCGAAGCGCTCCTCGAGGTCGCGGAGCGAGGTCCGGAAGGCGCTGTACTCGAGCTCCTGCACCGGGAGCATCGCCGGGCCCACGAAGCCCTGGCGGCGCATCTCGTCCGCCTTCTCCTGCGCCTTGAGACGGGTGGCGTCCCAGGCGGGATTGCCGAAGACGTCCACGCGCTCCGAGAGCTTGCCGTCCCGGCTCACGGAGTAGGCCGAGCAGGCGACCAGGGGCAGGCAGTACGGCCCGGTGATGGCGGTGTTCACGGCCGCGGGCATGAGCGGCATGTGGTGGCTGCCCCGGGCGTCCCCGGCGACGTAGTGGGCCACGTAGTACGGGCTCACCACCTCCTCCGGCGCCGGGAAGACGTTCTGGGTTCGCACGAGGGCCACCGGGTCGTCCTTGCCCTTGTACTCGCCGGCGATGGTGTGGAGCCGGTCGGTGGAGACCGCCACCACCTGTTGGTGCGGGTACTCCCGGGAGTGGATCGCCTGGACGCCGAAGCGGTTCTCGTCGCGCAGGAGCACCGCCAGGTCCAGGTGCTCCTCCGGCGCGTCGAGCTCGATCGCCCGGTCGGCGCCGGCGTGTTCCATGTCGATCACCCGGAACCGGAAGCCGGCTTTCATCTTGGGCAGCATCAGGCCGGCGCAGTAGAGCGGGCTGGTGAAGGCCGCCCACAGGGGGAAGTTGAACACCCCGGGGCCGCACTTGTCGGCGGTGAAGACCAGGATCGTCTCGGCCGAGCGCTCCTCGGCGCTCGGGTCGAGCTCGATCTCGGCGGCTCCCGGCCCGGCGCCCCGGACGTTGCCCGAGGGCGCGTCCGCCAGCAGGTCCTGCCCGGCCCCGTAGAGGCCCTCCTCCTGCGCCACGGCCGTAGCCTTCTCGAAGACCCCCCAGGCGAGCTCGTGGATCCCGGGATCGTCCCGGCCCCGTCGGTGGACCATCAGAAGGCAGAGGTCGTCGCCGCAGTGGGTGACGTCGGAGTCCGAGAGGAGGCCCTCCCGGGTGGCCCGGGCCAGCTCCTCGCGGGCCGTTTCGATCATGCGCCGGGACGGCTGCGTATGGCCGCCGACGCCTCCCACGTCGGCCTTGATCGCGCTCAGTGTCAGCATGGTGCTACCCCCTTCGTGATCGGAAGTCTCGTAGCGGCGAACTGTCACGTGGCCCCACTGCAGGAAGTGTACCGGGCAGGAACCGTACCGGCCCGTCGCCCCCCGCCCGTCCCCGTCGCCGTCATTGAAGCGAAGCCCTCGCGCACTATGCTTGAGGAGCGGCCCGGGCCGTAGGTGCGGCGGGGGTGCCGCCGCTCCGGCCGGGCTCCGGCCGGGCCGGGGCGAGCACCACCAGGACGGCCTGGGGTCTCTGCTGCCGGCCTGCCCTCGACCTCATCCGAAGGGAGGAGCAGCATGCGCCGTTCAGCGCGTACTTTGGGGACGCTCGCCGTCCTGATCACCCTTGCCCTCACCACCGCCGCTCCGGCGACGGCCACCCCGCCGGACACCGCCGGCGAGCTCACCGCCGGGGTCCTCGACTGGCTCCAGGGGGCCGGTGCCCTGCTCGGGATCGTGCCGCCGGTCGAGGCCGGGGACTCGCCCGATCCCGAGCGCCGGGTCCGTGGCTCCGAACTGGAAGAGGGGGAGCCGACGCTCACCACCCTGGATGGGTCCACGTGCGAGCCCGGGACGACCGAGGCTTCGTGCTCCATGGACCCGGACGGCTGACGATCCGGCCGGCCTCCGAGCAGCCGGTGCCCCGGGGCAGCCGGACGAACCTTTCAGGCCTCCGGCCCCGAATCTGCCACTAGTAGAGTTCCGAAGTTTTCCTGTCCCGTCCGGCGGGGCGAGGGCACCGGGAAGAGTGGACGCAATCCCATCAGTCGTTGACGCACTCCTTGCGTACCGCTAGGATCGTCGCGAACGCCGAAGCGTTGGAGGCCGCCCATGCCGATCGAGCCCGAGATCGCCGAGCATCCCCGCAGCGAGGCGCTGGAGGCTTTTCTCCGCATGGAGGATCCCACCCGCAGCCATGGGGAGGTGGAGACCCACCTCCGCCGGGGCTGCCTGCGGTGCCAGCTCCAGGTCTACCGCATCCTCCGGGTCCTCCACCGGAAGGCGGGTGCGGACCAGGCCGGGGCGAAGGATCTCGAATCCCGCGTGCGACGGGGTTACGCCCTCTTCCACCGCCACGAGGTCCTGGCCACCGGCGAGCGCCGCCTCGCCCCGTACCTCCGCGAGCGGCTGCGGACCCTCACCTGGGAGCGCCAGCAAGAGGCCGTCCACCGGCAGCCGGAGTTCCAGCTCTACACCCTGGCGGACCTCCTCACCGACGAGGCCCGGGCGGCGGCGATCGACGACGTCTCCCGGACCCTGGACGTGGCCCGGCTCGCCGTGGCGGTGGCGGAGGAGGTCGGCCGGGTGGTCTACCCGCCGGGCCTGGCGGCGGACGCCCGGTGCCGCGCCGCCTCCGCCCTGGGCAACGCCCACCGGGTCCGGGCGGAGCTCAGGGAGGCGGAGCGTGCCTTCGCCACGGCCAGGGCTCACCTTGAGGACGGGGAGAAGCACCCCGCCGACCGCGCGGAGTACCTGAGCCTCCTCGGGTCGCTCCGGCTGGACCAGGCCCGTTTCGGGGAGGCGGTGGAGGTCCTGGAGGAGGCGGCCGGCCTCTACCAGCAGGTCGGGGACCGGACCGGAGAGGGCAAGGCGCTTCTGAAGCTTGGAAGAGCGGCTGGCGAAGCCGCGCATCCAACCAGGGCTGTGCGCTTCCTGGAACAGGCCGAGGAGATTCTGGCGGCGGTAGGCGAGGACCGGTTCAGAGTCTACGCCCGACACTCCCAGGCGCACTGGCTCACCGAGGCAGGCCGGGCCTGGGAGGCCATGGCCCTCTTCCGGAGCTCCAAGACGGACTTCCAGCGCCACTTCCGCAGCCCGTCCGAAGCTCCCCGGATCCCCTGGCTCGCCGGCAAGATCTACGAGGGCCTGGGGCAGCTCGATCTGGCGGAGGAGCAGTACGAGGTCGCGCGAAACGCCTTCTGGGACGACCAACTCCGCTTCTACTTCGTGGTCGCCACCCTCGATCGCGTGGCCGTGCTCCTGGAGCTGGGCCGGACGGAAGAGGTCAAGCGCCTGGCCGAAGAGCTGGTGCCGGTCTTTCGCTCCTGCGACCTCCCGAAGGAGGCGGCGGTGGCCCTGGTCTACTTCCAGCGCGCCGTTCTCACCGAGAGCGCCACGGTCCGGGCCGTCCGGGAGCTGGCCACCTACCTGCGCCGCGCCCGCACCAACCCCGACCTTCCGTACCCGGCCGAGGGGTCCTGAGC
>JBKHJP010000160.1:0-9023 GCA_046538065.1 Thermoanaerobaculia bacterium
CTCCCCTGCACGCGATGGTGGAGGTGCCCCAGATCCCGCGTGTAGGGGCGGACCTTGCGTCCGCCCGCGGGCGGGCGCGGGGGGTCACCGGCCGCCGGCGCCGGCCGCGGGCGCCGTTTCCTCCGGCGCCAGGTCCCGGTAGGTGAACCTCTGGGAGACGGCGCCCCAGGGCTCGCCGTCCACCTCGGCGTAGGGGTAGACGAAGAAGTTCAGCGGGTCTCCCTCCTGGCGCGGCGCGAGGACCAGGTCGCGGCCCTCGGTGAACTCGACCCGGTTCTCGTCGTGGGCACCGAAGTAGTAGTCCCGGCGGTCCGGGTCCTTCCACGCCTCGGAGGTGTCCACCGGCACCCACCCGTAGCCGTCGATCCAGAACTCGGCCCAGCAGTGGTACCCGCCGATCTCCCCCTGGCCCCGGTCCGCCGGGATCGGGAAGCCGATGGCGAACTTCGCCGGGATGCCCACGGCCCGGTTCAGGCCGATGAACAGGGCGTGGAAGTCGGTGCAGTTGCCGGTCTTCGCGTCGCAGGCCCAGTAGATGTCGCCGCGGCCCCAGCCCTCGCCGCTCTTGTCGTAGCGCATGGTCTCGAGGACGTAGTCGTAGATCGCCTTGGCCTTCTCCAGGTCGGTCTCCGCGCCTTCGGTGGCCTCGGCGGCGATCCCCCGGATCCGCTCGTCCAGGGGGACCAGGGCGTCGGGCTCCAGCCAGCGGGCGACCTCCGGCGGCGGCTCCCCGCCGTTGCCGGAGGTGCGGTCGAAGTCCTTCCGGACCTTCTCGGTGCGGTGAACGCGAGCCGTGATCTCGACGGGAACGGGCTCGCCGTTCGGCTCGTCCACCTCCAGGTAGAGGATGGAGTTGCCGTACTCCGGCTCCGTCTCGACGCGGGTCGAGTAGGGAGCCGAGACCTCCGTCACCTCCACCTCCTGGGCCTCGTCGTCGGTGGGGTAGGGGAGCCAGATCCGGACCTCGCCGGCCCCCTCCGGGACGTCCTCGACGACGGCGCTGTAGGTGAGCTCGAAGTGGCGGGAAGCCGCCTCGTCGGTGGTGGCGCTCGCGCCGGCCCCGGCGGGCGCCGACGGACCGCACGCGACGGTGGTGAGGACGAGCCCCGTCAGCAGCATGGTGGCGTATCTGGGCATGGGTTGCCTCCTGTCGTTCGGCTCGATCAGAAGAAGTAGATGAGGTAGAGGTTCAGCCGGTTGTCGGTTCCCTCGTCCAGCCCGACGAACTCGGTGGTCCAGTGGATGTAGTCCAGGCCGACCCGGAAGGCGCCGTCCAGGTCCAGGCGCTGGACCAGGTACCAGGCCCGGTTCTCCTTCCGGTCGCCGGGGGCGAGGTCCTCCTCGTCCGGGGCGTCCAGGGTGGCGCCGCCGTAGAGGGAGTAGACGTCGGTGGCCCGCCAGGCGAGCTCCGCCCAGCCGCCCTGGCTGGCGATCTCCTCGCCCGTGGTCACGTTCACTCCCTGACCGATCCCGCCCCGCACGTCCGAGAGGTTCTCGCCGCTCCAGGCCTCGCCCCGGAGGGTGAGCCGGGGACCGACGGGCACCGTGAAGTCCACGCCCAGCGACGAGCCCTCGAGCTCCGTCTCGCCGCCCACCGGCGCCGTGAGCTCCTCGCGGGCGACGTGGCCCCAGACCCCCAGGGAGAGCTCGCCGGAGCCCACCGGCCGGGTCCATCCCAGGCGCGCCTGGAGGTTGGGCACCCCCGCCTCCTCGCCGTCCAGCACGCCGTCGGCGTCCAGGTCCTGGTCGTCCACCGCGCCGGTCAGGCCCAGGGCGGTGGCAAAGGATGCCCCGGCGCCCGGCGGGTCGTAGGTCCACCGGATCTGGGCGCGCCGGTCGCCGAGGTTGCCGGCGTTCCACATCAGCGTGTCGCTGTTGACGGTGGGGAAGAGGGGGGAGATCAGGTCCCAGGTCTGACCGGCCAGGAGCCGGGCCCGGTCCCAGCGCAGGGCCAGGTAGGCGTGACGGTACCGGGGCACCGCCCGCGACTCGCGGCCGCCGTTCTGGAAATCGACCTCGAGCTTCGCCGCCGGCCGGGCGCCGCCAAGGGCGTCCAGCGCGGGGCCTTCGAGCTCCGCCCCGAGGCGCGACAGGCGGGGGTGGATCGTCACGCTGTCGCCGCCGCCGGTGGACACCGCAGGGTCCTCCGACTCGATGAAGGTCGGGGTCTGGAGGGCATCGGGCCGGGAGTCGTCGTAGATCACGTCGAGGCGGGCGAATCCGTAGAGCTCGAGTGTGCTCCGGCCGATCCGGAGCTCCCTGGAATCGGGATCCTCCCGGACCTCTTCGACACCCTCGTCCTCGGCTTCATTCGCCTCCTCCGCGGTTGCCGGAAGGGCCACGGTGGCGAGGGCGATCCACCCCGCCGCGGCGAGCTCACGTACCATCTCTCTTCTCTCCTCCCTCCCGGGACGGCCGGTCTCCCCCGGGTCGGTGGGTCCAGCGGGTCCCGGCGTGGTAGCGCGGGGCCGCTCACCTGGTCTATGGATTCTATCGACTCTGTCTATGCTCGCAAGGGAAGGTGCGCTCCGGGAGCGCTGGCGGGACAGATGCGATCGCACCCTACGGCGAGTCGGAGCGTAGGGTGCGACCCTGCCTGCACTGAGCGCAGCCGAAGGGTCGCACCGTCAAGCGGAGCCGGGTAGGAAGTCCAGGAACGTGCGGGCCAGGGGGGAGACGGCCCGGTTCCGGTGGGTCACGGCGTAGAAGGCCCGCTCCAGGCCGGGCAGGGCCTCCATCTCCACGAGGCGCACGCGGCCGGCGGCCAGGTCGTCCTCCACCGCCAGGCGGGACAGGACCGAGACGCCCACGCCGGCCTTGACCGCCTCCTTGACCGCGGTGGTGCTGCCGAGCTCGGCGACCACGCGCAGCTCCGGCGACAGGTCCCGCTCCGCCAGGGCCCGCTCGAACATGAACCGGGTCCCGGAGCCCTGCTCTCGCAGGACGAAGGGCAGCCGCCGGAGCTCCTCCAGGGAGACCGAGGCGCCGCCGAGCCACTCCGGGTCGGGCGGCGCCACCAGGACCAGCCGGTCGACGGCGAGCTCCCGGTAGGCCAGCTCGTTCCCGTCGAGCCGCGCGCCCACCACTCCCAGCTCGACCCGCCCGTCCAGGACCCGCTCCACCACGGCACCGCTGTCGTGGATCTCCACGGTCACGGCGATCTCGGGGTAGAGCTCGTGGAAGCGGCCGATCTGCGCCGGCAGCCAGTACTCCCCGGGGATCGTGCTCGCCGCCGCCACCAGCCGGCCGTGGAGGCCGTGGAGAAACCGGTCGATCTCGTCGGTCATCTCCCGGGAGGCTTCGAGCAGGCGCCGGGCGTGGCGGAAGAGCAGGCGGGCCGCCCTGGTGGGCTGGACGCGGCGGCCCACGCGGTCGAAGAGGCGGGCCCCGAGCTCGTCCTCCAGGTTCCGGACGTGGGAGCTCACCGTGGGCTGGGACAGGCCCAGGCGGGTCGCGGCCCCCGTGAAGCTCTCCTCACTGTAGACGGCGCAGAAGGCCTCGAGAGCGCGGAGGTTCATGGTGCGAGCCGCGGCGGGGGGCCCGCCCGGGGCCGGCCCCGGGCGGGCTGAGGCGGAGCCTCGCTCGTGCTAGTAGCCCCCCTCGGAGACCGGCCGCTTCTTCCAGACCCCGTCCTCTTCGTACCAGGTGTAGCGCTCCACACCGTCGACCTTGTGGATGGAGAACTCCTGGTACTCCAGGTCGGCGGCGTGGGTTCCTTCCATGAAGAAGTCGACGTCGTAGGTGGTGCCGTCCTGGGCGACGAAGTCGACGCAGGCGAAGTACGTGTCCTCACCGACCTTGGAGAGACGCTCTTCGTGGATCTTCTCCAGCTCGAGGTGGAGGGTTTCGCCGGTTTCGGGGTCGTCCAGCATGTACACGCCGCCGGTGTCCCTCGTTTCCCGGGCGATGTGAGCCTCGATCGAGTCGGCGAGCTGCTCCTTCGTAAGCTCGGCGTGTCCGGCCCCCTCCTCGGGGTGCTCCTGCCCCTCCTCGGGGTGCTCCTGCCCCTCCTCGGGGTGCTCCTGCTCCTCCTCGGGGTGCTCCTGCCCCTCCTCGGGGTGTTCCTGCTCCTCCTGTGGGTGCTCGTGCCCCTCCTCGGGGTGTTCCTGGGCTGCGACCGCCAACGGCGTGGCGAGCAGCAGGACGAGACCGGCCGCTACGGGAATCCATCGGGTGTTCTTCATGGGAGCTCCTCGTGTGCGTTGCGTCGTCTTTGGGTCTGAGGTGGTGAACTCTCGTGCCGTTCATGGAACACGACCATGCGACACGCCCACATGCTACCAGCGAGGCCCCCGAGTGCCTCGAGCTCCGGGCCCCTCCTCCTCCAGCCGCTCGACGACCCGCTCCTGGCGCTCCTCCAGCCCGGGGCTCACGGCCACCGGATAGGGCGGATCCGCCGGGTCCATCCCCAGGAGCCGCTCCGGCAGGCGCCCGAGCTCGTCGGCCGCCCGGGCTCGGGCCTCCTCCAGGCTCACCCGGCCCGCCGGCAGGCGTTCGCCCCGGGCCAGGACCTGCTCCAGGAGGGGCCGGCCCGGCAGGTCCTCGTCGTGGCGGGCGATGACGTCGCGGACCGCCCGGCCGTCCTCCTCCTGCCGGAAGACCTGCTTCCTGCCCGGAAGGATCTTCTTGCCCGGGGCGAGCTTGAGGCGGCCCTTGCCGGCGTAGGCCGTCAGCTTGTACGCCATGTCCAGCGCCGGGGCGTCCTCCGAGACCCCCATCTTGGTGCCCACCCCGAAGCCGGCGATGGGGGCGTCGCGCTCGACCAGCCCGGCGATGGCGTCCTCGTCCAGGCCGCCGGAGGCGAGGATCTGGACGTCCTCGAGGCCGGCCTCGTCCAGGATCTCCCGGGAGCGGAAGGCGAGCTCGGCCAGGTCGCCGGAGTCGAGCCGGACGGCCTGGACGCGGAAGTCCTCCCCCAGCTCGCGGGCCAGCTCCACGACCCGGCGGACCCCCTCCAGGGTGTCGTAGGTGTCCACCAGGAGCACCGTCTCCGGGTAGAGCTCGGCGAACGCCCGGAAGGCGTCGAGCTCGTCGTCGTGGGCCTGGACGTAGCTGTGGGCCATGGTGCCGGTGATGGGGACGCCGTAGACCTGGCCCGCCAGGACGTTGCTGGTGGCGGCGAGGCCGGCCACGTGGTAGGCCCGGGCCCCCTTCATCGCGGCGTCGGTGCCGTGCATGCGGCGCAGGCCGAAATCGACGACGGCCCGGCCGCGGGCCGCCTGGACTAGCCGCGCCGCCTTCGAGGCGATGACGGTCTGGAAGTGGACCTGGTTCATGACGAAGCTCTCGGCGAGCTGGGCCACCGGGATGGGCGCGCGCACCTCGAGGAGCGGCTCGTCCGGGAAGACCGGGGTCCCCTCGGCCATGGCCCAGACGTCGCCCTCGAAGCGCATCTCCGCGAGCCAGTCCACGAACTCCTGCGAGAACTCGTCCCGGCCGGCCAGGTAGTCCAGGCCCTCCTCCGGGAAGCGCAGCGTCTCCAGGTATCGCAGGGCGTCGTCCAGGCCGCAGGCCACGAGGTAGCTCCGCCGGGGCGGGAGGGTGCGGTAGTACAGGCTGAAGACGGCGTCGTCGTGCATGCCCTCGCGCCAGTAGGCCTGGACCATGGTGAGCTCGTACAGGTCGGTCAGCACGGCGGCGTTGCGGTCGTCCACCCACGGGGCGTTCGGGCTCATCGGCGGCTCCTGTCGTGCCATCGGGATCGTCGGCTCCTGGCTCGGGGTTTGCACGATTCTCGGCCGCGCGTGGGCCGGGCGTCCACCGAGCTTCGGGCCGGCTCGCCGTACCCGAGCGCGCGCCCGAGCACGCGCAACGGCGCACGCCGGAGCCGGCGGGAGAACGCTACCACCGGCGCCGCGACCGGCCGGGCGCTCCTTGACCGGAGCGCTGGCGATGTGTTGCCGTGAACGGGAATGCCCGGCGGGCGGCGCCCCCCGCCAGAGCTTCCGTGAGATCCGGAGACGTCGATCGAAGAGACCGCGACCAGCCTCTGGCCCCTGGCCGTCCACTTCGCCGTCGTCGTGGGCCTGACGGCGGCGATGCTCGGCCTGTCCTACCTCCTGGGCCAGCGCCACCGGGGGCGGGCCACGGGGGATCCCTTCGAGTCGGGGATGCGGACCACCGGCGCCGCTCACGTGCGCCTGTCCGCCGACTTCTACATGGTCGCTCTGCTGTTCGTGATCTTCGACCTGGAGGTGGCCTTCCTCTTCGCCTGGTCGGTGGCGGCCAGGACCCTGGGATGGGCGGGCTACGCCGGTGTCCTCGTCTTCACCCTGATCCTGGCCGTGGGCCTGGTCTACGAGTGGCGCCGGGGCGCCCTGGACTGGGGCTGGGCCGCCGAGGCCAGGGAGCGTGCGCGACGGGCCCGGGAGGCGAGCCGGGAACAGCTCCGGAGGAGCGCCTGACCGTGCGCTGGTGGCTCGAACGGGCGGACGCCCGGTCGCCCCGGGGACGGGGGGGCGCCGGGGCCGGCCGGCACGGCGGCGCCGATCCGGAGGTGACCGGCCATCCCCGCTTCGCCGACGCCCTGTCCCGGTCCATGGTCTTCGCCCGCGTCCAGGACCTGGTCGCCTGGGGCCGGAAGAGCTCCATCTGGCCGTTCAACTTCGGCCTCTCCTGCTGCTACGTGGAGATGGCCACCTCCATCACCAGCCGCCACGACATCGCCCGGTTCGGCGCGGAGGTGGTCCGGGGCACCCCCCGGGAGGCGGACCTCATGGTGATCGCCGGCACGGTGTTCCTCAAGATGGCGCCGGTGATCCAGCGCCTCTACGACCAGATGATGGAGCCCCGCTGGGTGATCTCCATGGGCTCGTGCGCCAACTCCGGGGGCATGTACGACATCTACAGCGTGGTCCAGGGCGTGGACAAGTTCCTGCCGGTGGACGTCTACGTGCCGGGCTGCCCGCCGCGGCCGGAAGCCTTCCTGGAGGGGGTCACCTTGCTGCGGGAGCAGGTGGGCTCCGAGCGGCGCCCCCTGGGCTGGTGGATCGGCCCCCAGGGGGTGGAAAAGGCGCCGCCCCCGTCCATGCGCGACACCAAGCGGGAGGAGCGCAGCCGCCTGAAGGTCTTGCGGACGCCGGACCAGGTGTGAGGGAGAAGGAGAGGACGGAGCCGTGGCCAGCGCCCCCAGCGTCGTCTCCGAGCTCGAGGGCCTCCTGGGCCCGGACCTCCTGGCGGTCCAGGGGACGGCGGACGCCGTGCCCACGGCCTGGGTGCCCGCGGGACGGCTGCTCGAGAGCCTTCGGCACCTGAAGCAGGGCGTCGAGCGCCCGTACCGGATGCTCTACGACCTGACGGTGATCGACGAGCGGGAGCGGACCCACCGGGAGGGCCAGCCGCCGTCGGACTTCACCGTCGTCTACCACCTGCTCTCCTTCGACCGGAACGCCGACGTGCGCGTGAAGGTGCCCTTGCGGGGCGAGCGGCCGGAGGCACCATCGGCCACCGGCTTGTGGCCCAACGCCAACTGGTACGAGCGGGAGGCCTGGGACCTCTTCGGCGTGCGCTTCGACGGCCACCCGCACCTGACCCGGATCCTCATGCCGCCGACCTGGGAGGGGCACCCCCTGCGCAAGGACCACCCGGCCCGGGCCACCGAGATGGGCCCGTTCACCCTGCCGCCGGAGCGCTGGGAGCGCGAGGAGGAGGCCCTGCGCTTCCGCCCGGAGGAGTGGGGCCTGGAGCGGGCCGGCGACGACACGGACTTCCTGTTCCTGAACCTGGGCCCCCAGCACCCGGGGACCCACGGCGTGCTCCGCCTGGTCCTCCAGCTCGACGGCGAGCGCATCGTGGACGTGGTGCCGGACATCGGCTACCACCACCGGGGCGCCGAGAAGATGGGGGAGCGCCAGACCTGGCACACCTACATCCCCTACACCGACCGGGTGGACTACCTGGGGGGCGTGGTCAACAACCTGGCCTACCTGCTGGCGGTGGAGCGCCTGGCCGGCATCGAGGTGCCGCCCCGGGCCCGGGTGATCCGCGTGATGATGTCCGAGCTCTTCCGGATCGCCTCCCACCTGGTCTGGTACGGCACCTTCGCCCAGGACGTGGGAGCCCTGTCGCCGGTCTTCTACATGTTCGAGGACCGGGAGCGGGTCTTCGACATCGTGGAGGCGATCTGCGGCGGCCGCATGCACCCGAACTGGTTCCGGATCGGCGGGGTGGCCCAGGACCTGCCGGAGGGCTGGGACGGGATGATCCGGGACTTCCTGGACTACCTGCCGAAGCGCCTGGACGACTACGACCGCATGGTCATGGGCAACCGGATCTTCAAGGCCCGGACCGTGGGGGTGGGGGCCTACACCCTGGACGAGGCGATCGAGTGGGGAGTGACCGGGCCGGGCCTGAGGGCCTGCGGCTTCGGCTGGGACTTCCGCAAGCGCCGCCCCTACTCCGGCTACGAGGACTTCGAGTTCGACGTGCCGGTGGCGGAGGGAGGCGACGGCTACGCCCGGGCCGAGGTGCGGGTGGAGGAGATGCGCCAGAGCCTGCGGATCGTCCGGCAGTGCGTGGAGAACATGCCCCCCGGGGACTACAAGGCCCGCCACCCCCGGACCACGCCCCCGATCAAGGACCGGACGATGGAGGACATCGAGACCCTGATCCACCACTTCCTGTCGGTCTCGTGGGGTCCGGTGGTCCCGCCGGGGGAGGCGGCCTCCATCATCGAGGCGACCAAGGGGGCGAACGGCTACCACCTGGTCTCGGACGGCTCCACCTGGCCCTACCGGGTGCGCATCCGGGCGCCGTCGTTTCCCCACATGCAGATGGTGCCCCTGATCAGCCGGGGGCTCCTGGTACCGGATCTGCTTTCGATCCTGGGCAGCGTGGACTTCGTGCTGGCGGACGTGGACCGATGAGGGGCAACGGAATGCGTGCAGGGGCGGAGCTTGCCTCCGCCCGGACGGAGAGCCTGCAAGCGCGTGTAGGGGCGGACCTTGTGTCCGCCCGGGGCGAGAGCTCACAAGCGCGTGTAGGGGCGGACCTTGTGTCCGCCCGGGGCGAGAGCTCACAAGCGC
>JBKHJP010000161.1:0-8997 GCA_046538065.1 Thermoanaerobaculia bacterium
CGATTTGGCTAGCGCCATCGCCACCAGCTCCCTCCTGGCCGCAACGGAGCTTCAGCGACTCGATACTGAGGAGGCCGCCGCCATGACCGGCAAGGCCACCACCGTGGACGTCGAGGTCCGCTACGCCGAGACCGACCAGATGGGCGTGGTCCACCACGCCACGTACGTCGTCTGGTTCGAGCTCGCCCGGACGGCGCTGTGCCGCGAGACCGGCCACCACTACGCCGACATCGAGGAGCTGGGCTACCTCCTCATGGTCACGGGCGTCGAGGTGCGCTACCTGCGTCCGGCCCGCTACGGCGAGACGATCCAGGTCTCCTGCCGCCTGGAACGCCTGGCGAGCCGGGCCCTGCGCTTCGCCTACGAGGTCACGCGGGACGGCGAGCGCCTGGTCACCGGGGCCAGCGACCACCTCTGGGTGGACCGCGCCACCGGCCGGCCCTGCCGCCTGCCGGAGCCGCTGCGCCCGGGGTTCCTGCGGCTGTGGGAGACGACCGAGCCTCCGGGGACCTGACCGCCACCGGGAGGAGGCAAGCTCCTCCCCTACAGGCGATCTCGGCCGCGGCAAACCGGGAACTGCACCCTGCGGCCGGACGCGTGGTGGGGACGGCCCTCACCGTCTTCGGAGGCCGAAGCTCGACCCCGGTGAAGGGCGGAGTTCGGTCGGGCCTGCCGCGACGGCGGCCTCTGAGCCGGAGCCGCTTTCGAACGATGAGGGGAACGAGCTCGCCGTGCGCGGAGGCGAAACGGAGCCGCGCGCCTGACGATTCCCGCACCTACGACGCGCGCGGCGTTCGCAGTCGCGGCAGGCCCGACCGAACTCCGCCCCTCCACGAAGGTCGCCCAGCGCCCGACCCGCTCCCCAGAATACGCGCCGCCCCGCAAACGTTGGACCGGACGCGGGAAAGGAAGCGGTCACGGCCCGCGAACCTTCTCCGGAAGAACCCGTACAACCAGAAAGCGACCCACCGTCGTCCCGGCCGGAGCGTGCCCGGACGGCGGAGCCCGTCCACCTTGCCAGAATCAGAGCCTGGATCCATGAAGACGACCCGCACCGCGGCCCTCGCGACCGCTTCAACCCTCCTCCTGGCCGCCGGCTGCGGCGGCGGCGAGGGCGGAGACCGCTCCGGCGGCGGCCCGCCCTGGGGCGGCGCCCGTTCGCCGGCCGTGGTCACCACCACCCAGGTCGAGCAGGGGGCCTTCACCGTCGAAGCCGAGTTCGTCGGCTCCCTCGAGGCCCGGACCGCCGCCGACCTCTATGCCCGGACCTCGGGACCCATCGTCGAGATGCACGCCGACTCGGGGGACCGGGTCCGGAACGGGCAGCTCCTGGCCCGCATCCAGCCCGACGAGGCGGAAAAGCAGGTCGAGCAGGCCCGGGCGGCCCTGCGGATCGCCGAGGCCACCCTCTCCCAGCGCCAGGCCAACCTGTCGATCGCCCGGTCCACGGCCCGGCGCACCGAGTCCCTCTTCGAGCAGGACCTGGTCTCCCAGCAGGACTACGACGCCGTCCAGGCCGAGCTGGTCGGCGCCGAGGCCCAGCTCGAGCTGGCCCGGGCCCAGATCGAGCAGGCCCGGGCCGACCTCTCCTCCGCCGAGCTGGACCTCTCCAAGACCCGGGTCGTCGCCCCCTTCGACGGCTGGATCGGCAAGCGCTACCTGGACCAGGGGGACTTCGCCGCCACCAACCGGCCGGTCTTCTCCGTGGTGGACCTCTCCACGATCAGGACCACGATCTCCATCACCGAAGGGGACGCCGGGCGGATTCACGTCGGACAGCCGGCCCGCCTGACCGCCGGCGCCTTCCCCGGCGAAGTCTTCGAAGGGGAGGTGGCACGGATCGCCTCGGTCTTCGATCCCCAGACCAACACCACGGAAGCGGAGGTCGAGATCGCCAACCCCGAGGCCCGCCTGAAGCCCGGCATGTTCGGCAACGTCTCGGTGACCTACCGCACCGAGCCCACCGCGCTGCTGGTTCCGGAGTCCGCCGTGGTGGAAGGCGAATCGTCGAGCCACCTGTACGTGGCGGAGCGGGACTCCCCCGGGGCTGGTGACGAGGAAACCGCCACCGAACCCGGCGGCCCCCGGCCCGCCGCGTCGGCCGACCCCGCCGGTGGAGCCTCGCCGGGCTGGGTGGCCCGCCGCGTGGCGGTGACCGTCCTGGGGAGCGGGGCCGACGACACCCTGGCGGTCGAGCCCCAGCAGCCCGGCGCCTCGCTGACCGCGGCCAGCCAGGTGATCGTCCTGGGCCAGCAGGAGCTCTCGGACGGTGCACCGATCACCCCCGCCGGTGCGGACCCCGCCGCCGGTCCGGCGCCGGCCCCCCGGGAAGGGAGCCACTCATGAGCTTCGCTTCGGGCAGCGTCCGCCGGCCCGTCACCACGATCATGGCCTTCCTGATCGTGATCCTCCTGGGCTCCATCGCCTTCTCGCGCCTGCCGGTGGACCTGATGCCGGAGCTGGTCTACCCCACGCTGACGGTGCGCACCGACTACCCGAACGTCGGCCCCCAGGAGATCGAGGACCTGATCACCCGCCCCGTGGAGGAGGCGGTGGCGGCCATCGCCGGGGTGGAGACCATCACCTCCAGCTCCTCGGAGGGCCAGTCCTCGGTGCGGGTGTCGTTCACCTGGGGCACGAACCTGGACGAGGCGGCGGACGAGGTCCGCACCCGGGTGGACCGGATCCGGGGCCAGCTCCCGGAAGGCGCCCAGCCGCCGACGGTCTTCAAGTTCGACCTGGCCTCCTTCCCCATCCTCTTCCTGGGCGTCTCCTCGCCGGAGATGGGCCCGGTGGAGCTGAGGGAGTTCACCGAGGAACGGGTCGAGCGGCGCCTGGAACGGGTGCCCGGCGTGGCGTCGGTGGACGTGCGCGGCGGCCTCAGGCGCCAGATCCAGGTCAACCTGGACCGGGACAAGATGCTGGCCCTGGATCTCTCGGCGAGCCAGATCACGCGCCTGCTGCGCGAGGAGAACCTGAACCGCCCCGCCGGCAAGGTGGAAGAGGGCAACCTGGACATCTACCTGCGCACCGTGGGCGAGTACCGCACGGCGCCCCAGATCGGCGCCACCGTGGTGGCGGTGCGCGAAGGCAAGCCCATCTACCTGCGCGACGTCGCCGACGTGCGCGAAGGGGTGGAGGAGGTCACCACCATCACCCGGATCGACGGCGAGCCGGGCATCCGGGTCTCCATCAACAAGCAGTCCGGCGCCAACACCGTCCAGGTGGCCGACGGGATCCAGCGGGAGGTGGAGCGCATCCGCCTGGACTTCCCGGACCTGCGGATCACCAAGATCATCGATACCTCGGAGTACATCCGCCAGGCCATCGGCAACGTCCGGAACGCCGCTCTGCTGGGCGGCCTGCTGGCGGTGGTGGTGCTCCTCTTCTTCCTGCGCTCCGGGCGCTCGACCTTCGTCATCGCCACGGCGATCCCCATCTCCATCGTCGCCACCTTCGCCCTGCTCTACTTCAGCGGCTACACCTTGAACATCATGACCTTCGGCGGCCTGGCCCTGGGCGTGGGCATGTTGGTGGACAACGCGGTCGTCGTGCTGGAAAACATCTTCCGCCGCCGCGAGCAGGGGGACGACGCCAGGACCAGCGCGGTGGTGGGCACCCAGGAGGTGGCCACCGCCATCACCGCCTCGACGCTCACCACGATGGCGGTCTTCCTCCCCATCGTCTTCATGGAAGGCGTCTCCGGCGTGATGTACAAGCAGCTCGCCGTGGTGGTGGCCTTCGCCCTGTTCGCCTCCCTGGCGGTGGCGCTGACCCTGATCCCCGTGCTCTCCTCCCGGGTCCTGGCGGTGGGCGAAGCCCACCCGCGGAAGACGCGGCTCCACGGCCTGTACGAGCGGAGCGAGCGGCTCCTGAGTTTCCTGGAGGAGCGCTACCGCGGGGGCCTGGGCTGGGCCCTGGCGCACAAGGGCCTGATCGTCGGCGCCACCCTGCTCCTCTTCGCCGGGAGCCTGTTCCTGGTCCCCCTCATCGGCTCCGAGCTCATGCCCAAGGCCGACGAGGGGGAGGTGCGGATCGACGCGGAGATGTCGGTGGGCACCCGCCTGGAGCTCATGGACCGGACCTTCCAGGAGATCGAGCGGACCGTCCGCCGCGAGGTGCCGGAGATGGACAGCATGCTCACGGACATCGGCGGCGGCGGGTGGCGGGCCTCCGGGTCCCACACCGGCAACGTCCGGATCGCCCTGGTGGACCAGGCGGAGCGGGACCGCTCCTCGGCGGAGATCGCCGCCGACCTGCGGGGGAAGCTCGCCCACCTGCCGGGAGTGACCATCCGCACCCGGGAGGGCTCGGGCCTGTTCCTCCTGCGGATCGCCTTCGGCGGGGGCTCCGAGTCCCTGGAGGCGGAGATCCGGGGCTACGACCTGGAGGAGGGCTTCCGCCTGGCGGAAGACGTCCGGCGGGCCCTGGAGACGGTGCCTGGAGTCTCCGACGCCCGGATCAGCCGCGACCCGGGGCGCGCCGAGCGGGTGATCCGCATCGACCGGGAGAAGATCGCCCGCCTGGGCCTGTCCATGCAGGAGGTGGCCGGGGTCGTGGAGACCAACGTCGCCGGCAGCCGGGCCTCAGTGCTCCGCCGGGCCGGCCGGGAGTACGACATCTTCGTGCGCCTGGCGGAGCCCCAGCGGGAGATCCTGAAGGACATCGAGCAGGTCTCGCTGGTCTCGGCCGGCGGCGAGGCCGTGCCGCTTTCGAGCGTGGTGGACGTCCGGTACGCCCGGGGTCCGGTGGTAATCGACCGCAAGGACCAGGAGCGGGTGCTGTCGGTCCACGCCAACGTGGCGGGGCGGGACCTGGGCTCGGTGGCGGCCGACGCCCGGGTGGCCCTGCGCGAGGTGGACGTCCCGGAGGGCTTCGCGGTGACCTTCGGCGGGGAGTACGAGGAGCAGCAGAAGGCCCAGGGGGCGCTCCTCGTCGCCCTGCTGCTGGCGGTGCTCCTGGTCTACATGGTGATGGCGGCCCAGTTCGAGAACCTGTGGGACCCGTTCGTGGTGATGTTCTCGATCCCGATGGCCTCGATCGGCGTGCTGGTGACGCTGCTGGTCACCGGGACGACCTTCAACATCCAGAGCTATATCGGGATGGTGATGCTGGCGGGGATCGTGGTGAACAACGCCATCGTGCTGGTGGACTACACGAACCTGATGCGGCGCCGGGACGGGCTGGCGCTTTTCGAGGCGGTGATCGAGAGCGGCCGGCGGCGGTTGCGGCCGATCCTGATGACGACGGCGACGACGGTGCTGGGGCTGGTGCCCCTGGCGATCGGGCTGGGGGAGGGCTCGGAGGTCCAGGCGCCGATGGCGCGGGTGGTGGTGGGGGGGCTCTTGACCTCGACCCTGATCACGCTGTTCCTGGTGCCGGTGGTCTACACGGCCCTGGCGGGGTGGCAGCTCCGGCGGGCGGAGCGCAAGGAGGCACGCCGGCTGTCGGCGGCGGAGCCTGCGATGGCGGACGAGTAACGGGCCGGCCTCCCCCCGATCGCATCGGGCGCCCCCCCCGATTGCGTGTAGGGGAGGAGCTTGCCTCCTCCCGAGGTGGGTGGCGTGGGGTGGACGGCGAGCCGGGAGTGGCGCGGGTCGGGGCGGCGCGGGGCTCCCGGGGGGCACCGCCGCGCGAAGCGCGGTGGTCCGGACGGCGGGCGCGGGGTGGTGGTTCGGAACGGGAGGCGCCCGCCTCCGCTTCGGCTCCGCGCCGGGCGTCCACGGCGGCTGAAGCACCTGAAAGCGGCTCCGCCTCAGAGGCCCTCCACCCGGGAGCCCCGCACCGCCCCGACCCCTTCACCGTTCGGTGGTCGCAACACCGGTCTTCTGCGAAAGGTGGTTGCCTGGTCGTCCTCGAGCGGACTCCGCAGTCCTTCCCTGAAGTCCGAACCGGGTCAGGAGCATTGCGACCCTTGGGCCACCGAAAGCCGCATGAAGCGGCCGACCTCTGTGCACGCCCTGAGCGAAGCCGAAGGGTCGGCCGGGGTGGGGGTGGGGATGGCGGTTCGCGCCCGCCCTCACGGCGGAAGGCGGGTCCTGGGGAACGCTCGAAGGGTCAGGCCGGAATCGGAACGACCCGCTCCTTGGCGAGCTCGGCGGCGTAGGCGATGGCTGCGCGGACGTGGCGCTCCTCGAGGCTGGGGTAGCTCTTCAGGATCTCCTCGGAGGGAATGCCCGCAGCCAGATTGTCCAGGACCACGGTGACCAGGATCCGGGTCCCGGCGAAGCAGGGGCGGCCGTGGCAGATCTTCGGGTCCACGGTGATGAGCTCGCGCCAGTTCATCGTGTCCTCCTCGTGGGCGATCGTACCGTAGGGACCGGCCTGGCGGCCCTCCGTTCGCGTGTAGGGGAGGAGCTTGCCTCCTCCCCGGGTGGGTGGCGAGGGCCGGAGCGGCGCGGGACGGACGGCGAACCGGGAGTGGTGCGGGTCGGGGCGGCGCGGGGCTCCCGGGTTGCGGGACGGCGGGCGCGGAGTGGTGAATCGGGACGCTTGGCGCCCGCCTCCGCTTCGGCTCCGCGCCGGGCGTCCGAGGTGGCTGAAGCGACCGAAAGCGGCTCCGCCTCAGAGGCCCTTCACCCGGGAGCCCCGCACCGCCCCGACCCCTTCACCGTTCGGTGGCTCCACCACCGCTCTACCTTCGAAGCTCCCCAGCCTGAGGCCGCTGCCGCGGGACGCTCGCCCGGAAAACGCTTCCTTCACCATCGTGCAGGGGCCACATCGCCGGCTCAGGAGGTCTGCTTCGAACCACCCGGCGGTGTGGAGAGCGCACGGACCGTCTCCTGCGTCCCCTCGCTGAACCGCGCCAGCTCCTCGTCCTCGAGGAGCCCGCACTGGTGGATCGCCACCAGCTTCATGGTGGCGTTCGACCGGCGGTGGTCGTCGAAGCAGTGGGCCACGTCCTCATTCCTCTCCCGGAGCAGGTTGAATAGAGCCAGGTACCGCTCGTGGGCGGACCTTCCCTCCTCCGCGATTGCCTGCTGGCACTCCGCCAGGATCCGTTCGCACAGCCGCTCCAGGAGCACCGGCTTCAGCTCCCTCAAGAGCTTCCAGTCGGATTCCTTGGTCATGGCGACGCGAAGTGTACCGCTCCGATGGAGGGGCGCGCTCACATGAAGGAGGCAGCACGTAGGGTGCGACCCTGTCGCACCTGCTTGAGAGGTCCGCGGCAACTGCGGGTCGGGGAGGCGCGGGGCGGACGGCGAACCGGAAGTGGCGCGGGTCGGGGCGGCGCGGGGCTCCCGGGTTGCGGGACGGCGGGCGCGGGGTGGTGGTTCGGAACGGGAGGCGCCCGCCTCCGCTTCGGCTCCGCGCTGGGCGTCCGCGGTGGCTGAAGCGACCGGAAGCGGCTCCGCCTCAGAGGCCCTTCACCCGGGAGCCCCGCGCCGCCCCGACCCCTTCACCGTCCGGTGGTCTGACCTCCGATCCCCTCCGAAGCGCGCCGGCTCATTCGCGGCAGTGCGCCTCTCCTTCAGTTTCGGACGGCCCTTCATCTCGGCCCGAGAACAAGCCGAACTCCCGGAGCACCAAGAGACACATGAGGCGGCCAACCTCCGCGCACGCCCTGAGCGAAGCCGAAGGGTCGGCCGGGTGGGGGGTTGGCCCGTAGTCCCAACGGCCGTGAAGCACGCACGGCGTCCCGTTCCGGAGGGCCGTCGGTGAGTCCGGACCACGGTGAAGGGGGCGTTGTCCGGGCGAGCGAGCCGCGGCAGCGGCCTCTGAGCCGGAGCCGCTTCTGGGAGGGGAAGGGGGCAAGACCGCCCCGCGCGGAGGCGAAGCGGAGCCGCGCGCCGAGCGGTCACCTCCCCACGACGCGCGCGGCGTCCGCAGCCGCGGCTCGCTCGCCCGGACAACGCCCCTCCCGCACACGGCTCGGCCCTCGCCCGAGACCCGCTCCCTCCGGACGTGAGGGGTGCGAGGCCCGGCGCTTCCACCACGGTGAACGGCGGGGTTCAGACGAGGCGTCCCGCTACTTCGTCCCGACGCCGATGTTGAGGGCCGCCGTGAGGATCGCGGCGTCCCGGCCGTCCGCGCGCTCGGCGATCCTCTCGTCGAGGGCCCGCCGGACGGCGGCCTTCTGCTCCTCGGTGAGGTCGGAGACGAGCATCCCGGGAATCGGGTTGCTGCCGAGACACCAGTCCCAGAGCTCCTGGCCGCTGCGCAGCTCGAGCCTCTCCTCGTGCCCGGTGTGGACCTCCACCTCGTCGAGCCCGGCGGCGCCCAGGCGCCGGCGCAGCTCCGCTGGGTCCGACACCTGGAACTCGAGAGGCGGCGGATCGTCCGGCAGGCCCTCGAAGTCCGGCACGACCGACCGGATCGCGCCCAGGAAGAGCTGCAGGGCCTCGAAGTGCCTGGGGTCGCCGAAGCCGACCATGAGGACACGCCCGCCCGGGCGGGTGACGCGGACCATCTCCCGGAGCGCCTGCGCCTGGTCCGGGACCAGCATCACCCCGAACATCGAGCCGGTGACATCGAACGAGTCGTCGGCGAGATCGAGGGCGTGGCAGTCCATCACGCGGCCCTCGGCCTCCGAGAGCCCCTCGTCGCGGGCCCGCGCCTGGAAGCGCTCGATCATCCCGGGCGCCCAGTCGGTGGCGAGGACCCTGGCGCCCAGGCGGGCGGCCGGCAGGCTCAGGCCGCCGCTCCCGGCGGCGACGTCGAGGAATCGGTCCCCGGCCCGGAGCCCGGCGAGGCGGAGCGCCTCGGTGGCGAGCGTTCGTTCCCGGCCCGTGACGAACCGGTCGTACCGAGCGGCGATGGCGTCCCACGCCTCCATCGGCGCCCCGCGCCCTTCCCCGGAGCTCTGCTCGGGTTCCTGTGGCATGGCCTCCTCCTTTCGCTGCAGGTCGGCTTGCCTCGCACGCCGGAGCTCACGCGGGTGTGAGCGGAGCGGCTCGCCCTGCCCGCGAGAATTCTATCCTCCGTCTCTGGGGCGTCGGTGGGCTCGCACCACGGTGAAGGGCGGGTCTCGGGCGAGCGTCCCGCGGCAGCGGCCTC
>JBKHJP010000162.1:0-8988 GCA_046538065.1 Thermoanaerobaculia bacterium
CCTCCGGAGACCATCCGCAAGGTCGTGGAGGTCTGCCAGCGCGCCCGGGTGAAGGTGCGCACCATCCCGGGCCTGTACGAGGTCCTCCAGGGGAAGGTCTCCATCAGCCGCTTCCGCGAGATCGCCATGGAGGACCTCCTGGGCCGGGCGCCGGTGCGCCTGGACGAAGAGGCCCTGGACCTCTTCCTCCGGGACCGCCGGGTGATGGTGACCGGGGCCGGAGGGTCCATCGGCTCAGAGCTCGCCCGCCAGATCGCCCGCTTCCGGCCGGCCCGGCTCCTGCTCATCGAGCGGGCGGAGTTCGCCCTGTTCGAGATCCACCGGGAGCTGGGAGCGCTGTGGCCGGAGATGGACGCCGTCCCCATCGTGGCGGACGTGACCGACGAGGCCCGGATGACGTCGGTCTTCGAGCAGGGAGTCCCGGACGTGATCTTCCACGCGGCGGCCCACAAGCACGTGCCGCTCATGGAGGCGAGCCCGGGGGAGGCGCTCCGGAACAACGTCCTGGGCACCGATGTGGTGGCCCGCCTGGCCGGGGAGCGCGGCGCCGGGGCCTTCGTCCTGGTCTCCACCGACAAGGCGGTGCGACCCACCTCGGTGATGGGGGCGTCGAAGCGCCTGGCGGAGCTGGTGACCCAGGACCTGGACGCCCGCTACTCCGGGACCCGCTTCGAGGCGGTGCGGTTCGGCAACGTCCTGGGCTCGGCGGGGTCGGTGATCCCGATCTTCCGGGAGCAGATCGCCCGGGGCGGCCCGGTGACGGTCACCCACCCGGAGATGACCCGCTACTTCATGACCATTCCGGAGGCGGCGCAGCTCGTCATGCAGGCCGGGAGCATCGGCCGCGGCGGGGAGATCTTCGTCCTCGACATGGGCGAGCCGGTCAAGATCGTCGCCCTGGCGGAGCAGCTCATCCGCCTGGCGGGCCACGAGCCCGGCGACGGCGTGAAGATCGTCTTCACCGGCCCGCGGCCGGGGGAGAAGCTGTTCGAGGAGCTGAGCCTGGACGGCGAGGCCATGGCCCGGACCCGCCACCCGAAGATCTTCACCGGACGCTTCCAGCCCTACCCCTCCGAGCGGGTGGCTGCGGCCCTGGCGGAGGTCCGGGCACTGGCGGTGGAAGGCGATCCGGTGCGGATCCGGGAGTTCCTGGCGGAGCTCCTGCCGGAGGCGCGCCTGGAGGGGGCCGCGCTGGTCGCCCGGGACCGCCGCTGGCTCCCGGCCTCCTAGAGTACTCGGCGCCCGGACTCGTGTAGGGGAAGAGCTCGCCTCCTCCCGCGGGCGGACGCGAGGTCCGCCCCTACGGGTTCGGGGCGTCCGGCGCCAGGACCCAAGGTGGTCCGCCCCTACAGGCGCCGGTTCGCCCGGTAAGATCCCTTTTATGGCCGGATTCAACCAGGAGCTGGGCCTAGTGCCCGGCGACGACGGCGCCTCGGTGGTCCTGGACACCCGTCCGGAGCACGAGGTGGTCCCGGGTACGGTCCACTTCGCGGTCCTCGCCACCGTCGCGGAGGTCTCGGCGGCCCAGGCCGTGGGCGCCGGCGTGGTGCCTGCGTCGGTCACCCTGAACCTCCTCTCCCGGGCCGGCTCCGGACGGCTGGTGGGCCGGGGCCGGGTCCTCCGCCACGGGCGCCGGCTGGCGGTGGCGGAGGGGGAGGTGAGCCAGGGGGAGCGGCTGGTGGCCAAGGCGGTGGTGACCTTTGCCCTGGTGTGACGGGCGCGGGCGGTCCTCTCCATGAGCCGCTGGTGGTGCTCACGGGGGGCGCGGACCGAGGGTCCCGCGCCGGGGACCGGCGCGCGCTGGTCGGACGCCCGGGAGCTCGACGCGCGCCTCGGTTCGGACCGCGCTTGTCCGGAGTCGGACTCCGTTGAGCCTGGGAAAGCGCGGTCCTCAACGTCCCCGGGGCGGGACCCTCGGCCCGCGCCGGGGTCGTTGAGGACCTCGGACGCGGCATCCGGTGTGAAGCGGCCGAGCTCTGCCTCGGCCGGGGAGGGAGGGGGTAACCCCGGAGGAGACACCCCTTCAAGACGGCCTCCGGCAGCGACGGCGTGCACTCCGCAACGCCGGTGGAACGTCCCCGCCCCGGCCGAGGCAGAGCTCGGCCGCTTCACACGGCCGCTGCTTCCCGCCGTGCTCTTGGGCGTCCTGGTGGCGACATCGGTCGCATGCGGGGAGACGCCGGTGGGAGATGGGGGAGGTGGGGGCGGCGGGGAGCTGGAGGAGCTCCCGGCGCCGGTGGGGGTGGAGCGGTACCGGGAGGTCCTCCGGGAGGAGGCGGGGGTGGAGGTGGGGCCGCTGGAGCTGGCGGCGCTGGCGGCGGAGGACGCGGTGCGGATCGAGGCCCGGATGGACGTCCTGGCCGGTCGGATCCGCGGGGGCGAGGCGAGCCCCGGCGCCTGGGGGGAGGTCTTCGAGGAGCTCCGGCGGGACCATCCGGAGGACGCCGCGGCGGTTCTCGAGGCCTACCGGCGGGAGGTGGAGCGGGCCCGGGCGTTCGTGGCGGAGCGGGGGCTCCTGGATCCGCCGGAGGGGCCCCTGGAGGTGGTGGAGACGCCGGCGATCTTCCCGCCGGGACGCTACCCGCTGATCGCCTACCTGGGGTACCGGCTGGCGCTGACGGTGGAGAGCGGGGAGGACCTGGCGAACCACTGCCGGGTGTGCATTCCGCCGCTGGCCGTCCACGAGACCTTCCCCGGCCACCACGCGGCGTTCCTGATCCGGCGCGGCGCCGCTGCGGATCCCGTCGCCGGCGCGCCGGACCGCCCGGGGGACGCGACGGCGGGCGCGGGAGGGTCGGGATCGTCCGACGAGCTCCGGGAGCTCTCGGCCGCCCACTTCAAGAATCGCTTCTTCCACGAGGGGTGGGGGCAGTACGCCGAGCTCCTGATGCTGGAGTCCGGGTACTACGCCGGGGAGCCGGAGCGGGAGCTCGGAGCCTGGCGGAACCTCCTCTTCCGCGTGGAACGGGCTCGGGTGGACGCGCTGCTCCACGCCGGGCGGATCTCCCCGGAGGACGCCCGGGAGGTTCTGGCGGACTACCTGAACCGGGAGACGGCCGGCGACGAGCTCCGGCGCCACTTGGCGGAGCCCACGTTCAAGGCGGCGTACTACGTGGGCGCGCTCCAGGTGCTGGAGCTGCGGGAGGCGGTGCGGGCAGCCGAGCCGGCGTTCGATCTCCGGGACTTTCACCACCGGCTGGTGGCCTGGCCCTTTCCGGTGCCGGAGGCGGCGCACCTGCGCTTCGGCGTGGAGATCGGCCCGGGCCTGCCGGCCGGCGGCCTCCCGACGTTCCTGGCCGGACAGGCCGATCCACGACGGGAGGGTACCCCGTAGGGGAGGAGCTCGTCTCCTCCCGGGGCGAAACCACCTCTGCCCCACCGGGCGGACGCAAGGTCCGCCCCTACAGGAACTTGAAGCCACCCCGACCGGTTCGACTCCCAACCGGTTCACCCGTAGGGGAGGAGCTTGCCTCCTCCCGGGGCGAAACCACCTCTGCGCCCCGGGCGGACGCAAGGTCCGCCCCTACGGGCGCCGGAACCCGGGGTGGGGACGATCTCCGGCCCCTATGCGCGGGTGCAGGAGCCTTCCCCGTCCAGGTCCCGGAGGATCGCGTCGCGGACGGGCCCGGCGGCGCCGGAGCCGCTGGGGTACCGGAGGCGGCGGACCCGGGTCCCCTCGGCGAGGTCCGCCAGGAGGTGGAGACGCCGGGCGGACAGGCCGAGCGCCGCAGCCGGAGCGGCGCAGACGCTGTGCTCGATCAAGGCCGCCAGCGCATCGGGCCCCCGGCAGGGGAGGACCTCCACCGGCCCGCCCGAACCCGGCCGGCGATCCAGGAGGTACAGACCACCGAGGGGCGCGCCGGAGGCGGCCTCCCCGCCCGGGAGGGCTCCCTCCCGCCCGGCCCCCTTCACGGCCTCGTCCACGGCCTCCTCCACGACCTTCTCCACGCTTAGACGCCGCTTCTCCACGCCGTCGTGGACCCTGGGAAGGCCCTCGCCGGAGGTCCCCAGGCGTCCCTCCAGCGCGCTGGGCCAGAGCCGCAGGAAGGGCGGCCCGGCGGCGCAACGCCAGCCGCGGTCTCCGTCCCGCCGGAGCGCCAGCCCGTCGTCGGACAGGAAGGGGCAACCCCGGCGCACCAGCTCGGCGCAGAGCGTCGACTTGCCGACGCCGCTCCGGCCCAGGAAGCCCACCGCCCGGCCGCCGAGGACGACGCCGCACCCGTGGAGGACGGGCACCCCGGCGGCCTCCAACCAGAGCGGCAGGGCGTAGGCGAAGAAGGCGTGGGCGGCGCCGGCCTCCGAGCCGGTCCAGTCGATCTCGACCGCCCGCGGACCGCACCGGAAGAGCCCCCGGCCCGGGAAGGTCACCGTGAGCCCGAAGCCGTCCGGAGGCTCCGGCAACCGGAAGAGCCCGAACCGGCCGGCGTCCTCCGGTCCCGCCGGCTCGGACGCCCAGATCTCGTCCACCTGGGGAAGCCCGGCCACCTGCCGGTAGCGGACCTCCAGGGGCTCGATGGCGCCGTCCCGCGGCTCGGCTGCCGGCGACCGCTCCCCGTCGCCCCCGGAGGCCGAGGCCACGGTCCGTCCCGCCACGGAGGAAGGCATGCCCTCGGGGGGCAGGAGGTACTCCCGGAAGGCGGCCGGCAGGCGGCCCCACAACGGGACGCCGTAGACGGTGCCCACGACCCCTTCGGTGGGCAGGGTGTGGCACATGGGGTCGGATGGTGACATGAGGTGGCCGAGTCCTCTCCTGGTGCGACACGGTCGCACCCTACGCGTCTTCGGTTCCGGGTGCTCCGGTGCGCCGAGGCGCACCCTACGGCGTGGTCCGATCCTACGCTCCCCGGATCAGCCGCCGGGTCCACAGCTCGTAGCTGATCACCCGCCAGAGGATCGTGTGGCCGAAGGCGATGGAGCCCGTCGAGTCGAGGTACGGCTCCAGCCACTCGCGCCGGACGTGGCGTGGCCAGTCGGAGTGCGGCCGGCGGAACACCGTTTCCCGGAGGTCGTCCCGCGCCAGCTCGAGCCCCCGGAGGAAGAACGCTCCCAGGAGGCCGCTCCTCCGGCCGTCGACGACCCGGTCCGGAAGCCTCCCCCGGAGCGCCGTGCGGGAGAGGACCTTGGTCCGCCCGTCGCGGTACGACCAGTCGGCGGGCAGGTGGATCGCGAGCTCCAGGACCGGCCACGACCAGAACGGGTCGGCCCGCTCGACCCCGCACAGGGCGAAGAGACGGCGCTCCTCGCTCGCGATCTCGACGGGTTTCGCGCCGGCGATCAGGTCGTGGCGGACCCGCCGGCGGCCCGGCGGGACGATGGGCGCGGGCCGGCTCGGCGGCAGGATACCCCGAGCCCGCCGGGTCAGCCACGGCGCCGGGTGGCGCAGGACCGCGCTCCGCAGCCCCCGGACCGGGAGCAGCCGGACCAGGGCCAGGCGCGCGAAAGGATCGCCCCCTGAGGCGCGCCGGAGGGTGGCGGCCATGCTCCCCAGAGCGCCGGGACGCCGGTGCACCAGGACGTCCCTGAGCCAGTACTCCTGCGCCGCGTACAGGGCGTCCCCGGCGTCCCCCACCAGGACCCGGCGGCATCCCGCCGCCCGGGCCTCAGCGTAGAGCCGTGCCTTCAGAGCGGCGAAGGCGTTGACGTAAGGGGAGCTCCCGTGGACGAAGCGCTCGGCGAAGTCGCCGGTCAGGGGGTACGCCCCGTCCCCAGGCACCCGGCGGACCGGCAGGTCCAGGTACCGGCAAACCGCGTCCACGGCCTCCCGCTCGTCGCCGTCCGGGACCTCGTCGAAGGTCCACGAGAACGCCTGGACCCCCCGGGGCGCCAGCGCGGCCACCGCCGTCGAGTCGAGCCCGCCGCTCAGGGAGAGGGCGACACGACCCGGCTCCAGGTCCCCGGTTTCCTCCTCCACGGAGCGCTCCAGGCGGAGGAGGAGCTCTCCCGCGACCTCGTCCTCGGACCCCTCGGCGGCGGCGCAGGCCCCGGGGAAGCGCCAGTACCGGCCGGTCCGGGCCTCTGCCGGGGTGACCTCGATCCAGTGGGCGGGGGGAAGCTCCCGGACGTCCCGGAAGAAGCTGCGCTCGCCGGGGCCGAACCGGAACCCCAGAAACCGGACCGCGGACACCTCGTCCGGCTCGCTCGGGACCGCAGGGTGGCAGAGGATCGCCGTGGGCTCACTTGCGGCGATCAGCCACCGGCGGTCGAGGAAGTAATAGACCTTGAGGGCGCCCAGGTGGTCCCGGGCGATGCGGATCCAGGGTGCGGCGGGGTCCGCCGTGACGAGGGTGAAGGCGCCGGTGGCGGCGGCGAGGAACGGGGAAGGCGGAGGGCCGCCCGGCGAAGGGGGATGGGACCGGCCCGCGCGCCACGCCGCAAGCGCCCAGACCGCGCCGGTGGCATCCCCGCTGCCGCCAGGATCACCGGCGAGGACGCCGGGGGCCCGGAGCCGGCCTGCCACGGCCACCACCCTTCCGGTCCCCTCGTCGGCGAGGGGTCCGTGCCGCTCCCGCGCCCCGGGGCCGCCTCCGTGGAGCACGGCGATTCCCACCGGGCCCCGGCAGAGGGTGGCGAGCTCCGGACCGTAGGCCGCCAGAGGCTCGGCCAGGCGCCGGAGCTCCCCGGGCTCGATGGGCGCACCGGAGCGGTCCAGCACGCAGACGAACGCGCTCATGGACGGCGGGAGTCCCGGGCCGGGGGGTGGAGATCCGACTGGTTCGAGCTTGGTACCGGACCGGCGCCGGGCCGCGGCCCGGCGCCCGCCGGTTCTACTGCTGGTTGCCCAGGTCGCCGCCGGAGTCCTGGACCTGGGAGCCGCCGAACCGGGTGAGGTCGGTCAGGCGGCCGTAGGTCACCAGCCGGGGCGACCGGTAGCGCTTGCTCCCGCGGAGCGACGGTGCTTCCTCCGGGGGTTCGGGGTTCGGAACGCCGCGCTCCGGCGCTTCGTCGGGCCGTGGTCGCTTTTCGGGTGGCTTCATCGGTTCCCCTTCCCCGGGCGTGGACGCGAAGGCGTGAACACCATGGCTTCCCCAATCCCCTCCATTCTACGGCTCCAGCCGGACGGTGGCGTCGCCCTGGGTGAGCCAGTTGTCCTGGAGGGTCTGGAAGGGGGGGCCGAGGGCCTCCCGTGCCTCCTGGACCGCCTCGCCCAGGGTGAGGCCGGCCTTGAGGCCGTCCAGGACGTGGCCCGCCATGCGCTCGTTGTCGGACAGGCTCGACAGCGCCACCGCCCCGCTGATCGCCAGGGCCCCCTGGGAGCCGGCGTAGAGGAGCTGGTGGCCCAGAACGTCGGCGTTCGGGCTGATGTCGTAGGTCGTCTCGCACGCCAGGGGCACCATGATCGTCGGCCGGCCCTGGTTCGTCAAGGCCGCCGCTGTCGCCGGCGTCAGCAGGCTCCGGAACGACCAGACCGTGGGCGAGGAGTGCCCGGAGAAGGCCGTGACCGTCCGGCCGGCCTCGAGCGACGTCCGCATCGCGTCGCGCGCCGTGGTGATGTCCGGGTGCTCCGCCAGCCGCAGCACGTCCGTCTGGCTCCAGCCCAGCCGCCGGTCCAGCCGATCGATCTGGCCGGCGAAGTCGTGGAGCCCGTCGCTCCCGTCGGCGATCAGCAGCGCCGAGCCCCCGGCCGAGTGGGCGCTCGTCTCCCACGCCACGGCCTTGTCCACGATCGTCGACAGCTCCCCGGCGTCGCGCACCGAGAACTGGCCCACCGCCTTGTCCCCCACCCCGTCGCCGTCCAGGTCCACCAGGCGGTTCTGGCTCGGGCTGTAGGCGTTGACCCCCACCGGCGCCGTCGGCAACGGCACGTGGCTGACGCATTCCGAAAGGTAGCTCAGCCGGTCGTAGCAATCCGTGCCTACGAGCTGGACGTGGATGAACGGGTGGATCGCGTCCCGGGCCGCAAGGTAGTCCGTGATCGCCGACGGAAGGGCCATCCCGTAACCCACGGCGTTGTAGACGTCCTCGACGTCCACCACCACGGGGTCGAAGGCGGCCTTGCGGGCCACGTAGTCCTCCAGCGCTTCCGTGCCCACGAAGCTCGAGCCGGCGAGCACCACCAGGTCCCCCGGCTCCGACAGCAGGTCCGGCGGCGCCTCCGTGGTGAAGACCTCCGGTGCGTGGGGCGACTCCGTCAACCACAGGCGCTCGGCCTCCACCTGCCGGAGCTCGGCGGTGTAGCCCCCCTCACCCGCCCCGGACGGGGTGTCGACCCGCAGGTCCACGCGGGTGAGCGAGCCGCCCGCACCTTCGGCGTAGGCGGCCACGTCCGGCGTGGTGAAGCCTCCCACCCGGTAGCCGTCCGCCCACGGGTCCGGCGCGAAGTCCAGCGACGGACCCTCATACGGCCGGGGGTACTCCACCCCGTAGCGGTCCACCACCACCAGGGAGAAGAAGTACTCCGTCGAAAACCGCAGCTCCACCTGGTGCACCCCGGGCTCCAGCTGGCCCGGCGGAAGCTCCGCCTCGATCCTCCAGTCCCCGTACCCCGAGGCCGACGACGTCGCCACGAGCTCCGCCTCCCCGCCGGAGGGCCGGAACCAGACCTCCACGTTGTGGTCCGGAAGCACCGAACCGTCCGCACCGACGAGGTCCGGCAGGTCCGTGATCCCCCCCAGGCCCACCACCAGCTCCGCCGGACCCTCCGCCACCGGACCCTCCACCGGCAGGTCCAGGGTGACCGTCGGCGTCTGGCCCTGCCGGACCAGGACCGTCCGGTCCACCCACGGGTCGCCGGTAGGCGACTGCTGGTTGTAGCGCCGCGGCTCGTCCACCCACTCCGCCGCGGTGTACGACGCCGAGACGTTTCTAGCCTTGCCACGGCCCAGCCGGCCCGCCTTCCGGGCGCGCACGGGGTCCACCGACACCTGGTACAGGTTGGCGTCGAGGTAGAGGGCCTCGTCGCCCTCCGGCGGCCGCCCCACGAACTCGAGGGCGTCCCCCGGGCCGAAGGGGCCGTTCCCGTCGATCCACCGCGCCACCGGCTCGCCCCGC
>JBKHJP010000163.1:0-8981 GCA_046538065.1 Thermoanaerobaculia bacterium
CGCTCAGGCCATGGGTCACTATCAACGGCTCCGAGGGCCCGGAACCGCGCCGGCGGCGTACGTTCCGAACAGGGCCTCCAGGAGCCCCTGGCCGGTGGGGTGGATCAGGGCGACCCGGTCTCCGGGGCGCACTCCGGCGGCGGCCAGGCCGGCTCCGGTGCGGCGGGCGGCGGCGGCGATCCGCCGCCAGGGCAGGAACCGTTCGTGTTCCCGCCGGTCGACCAGGCGGATGCCCCTCTCCGCCACGGCCGAGGCGCCCTCCAGGAGGTCCAGGAGCGTCCGGGGGGGCGACGGCTGCCGGGCCGGGGCGCTCATCCGCTCCGCCCGCCCCCCGCCTCCTGCCGGTCCCGGAGCTTGCCCTCCACCACGGACGCCAGGTCACCCACCGTGGCGATACCCTCCTCGTCCTCCGGCTCCAGGCAGATCCGGAACCGGTTCTCCACCTCCACCGCCAGGGTGAGCCGCTGGACCGAGTCCAGGGCCAGGTCCTCCGCCAGCCGGAGGGACGGGCCGAACCCCCCGGACCCCCCGGCAAGGCGCGCCGCGAGCTCACGGCGGCGCTCGCCGCCCGCCGGATCGGGCCGGCCCACCAGGTGCTCCCGTGCCACGTCGCCGATAATTTGCAAGATCTCGTCCCGGGTCACCCGTCGCCCCCTCCCTCGCCGGAGCCCGCCGCTCTCCACGCCGCCTCCTCCGCCCGGATCCGCACCCTCAGGAGCAGGGCGTTCGCCGCCGAGAAGAGGACGGCCGTGGCCCAGGCCGCGTGGACCAGGGGGAGGGCCGCCACCTCCAGGACCACGGCGAGGTAGTTCGGGTGGCGGAGGTGGCGGAACGGCCCCGCGGTGACCGGCGATTCGCCGGGCAGCACCAGGACCCTCGTGGTCCACCGGCCGCCCAGGGTGCGGAACGTCCACCAGCGCAGCGCCGTAGCCGCCACCAGCCCGGCGAGGGCGAGCCCGGCGAGGGGGGCCACGAAGGGCCGCTCCAGCAGGTGGACCTCGGCGACGCACGAGGCCAGGAACGCCGTGTGGAGGGCCACCATCCAGGGGTAGTGCCCCGCCCCGGCCTCCTGCGCCCCCAGGGCCCGTAGCCGCCGCTCGTTGCCCCGGGAGACCCGGAGCTCCGTCAGGCGCTGGACCGCCACCAGCCCCACCAGGCCGGTGTAGAGCGTCCGGGTGTCCACCCCTGCGAGCTCCGCCATGGGAGGCCGATCCTACCGCTGCAGGATCAGATCGGGGGGGGGCGTTGTTAGTGTCATAGAATGACACCATGGCGTTGGGAGGGAGGCACCGGAAGACCCTGGCCGCGATCTTCGATCACCCGGTCCGGGCGGGTGTGGCGTGGCGCGACGTGGAACGGCTGCTGATCGCGCTGGGGGGCGAAATCTCCGAAGGGCGCGGATCCCGGGTGCGGATTCACCTCAACGGAGTCCGCGCGGTCTTCCACCGCCCTCATCCTCGCAAAGAGGCCGACAAGGGGGCTTTGCGATCGATGCGGCGCTTTTTGAGCGCCGCTGGAGTGGAGACACCTGACGATGCTTGAGTACAAGGGCTACAAGGGACACGTCGAGTTCGACGAGGAGGCAGGCCTTTTCCACGGAGAGGTCGTGGACACGCGAGACGTCATCACGTTCCAAGGGACGAGCGTGGAGGAGCTGGAGCGGGCCTTTCGCGATTCCGTCGAGGATTACCTGGAGTTCTGCGCTTCGCGAGGCGAGGAGCCGGACCGGCCCTTCTCGGGCCGCTTGATGGTCCGGCTGCCACCGGAGCTCCATCGGAAACTCTTTCTCCAGGCGAAGGAGTCGGGGAAGAGCCTCAACCAGCTCATCAGTGAGCGCCTGGAGCAGGCGGTTTGATCCTGCCCTCCCGGCGCATGACGATCTACACCATCGGGCACTCCACCCGGAGCCTGGAGGAGCTGGTGGAGGTCCTGCGGGCCCACGGGGTGGAGCTCCTGGTGGACGTGCGGCGCTTCCCCGGGTCCCGGCGGCACCCCCACTTCGCCCGGGAGAGCCTGGAGCGGGCCCTGCCGGAGGCGGGGATCAACTATCTCTGGCTGGAGGGGCTGGGCGGGCGCCGGTCCCACCGGAAGGGCCGCAAGGGCTCGCCCCACACCGCATGGCGGGTGGCGGGCTTCACCTCCTACGCCGACCACATGGAGACGGCGGAGTTCCGGGAAGCCGCCGAAACCCTCCTGGAGCGGGCGCGGGAGGCCACCGCCGCGGTGATGTGCGCCGAGGCCCTGCCGGAGCGCTGCCACCGGCGCCTCCTGGCGGACTGGCTCACGGTCCGGGGCGTCGAGGTGGTCCACGTCCTCGACCGGGAGCGGACCCGCCCCCACGAGCTCCCGGACTTCGCCCGGGTGGAGGAGGGCGAGCGCCTGGTCTACGACGGCGGCCAGATGGGGCTGCTGTAGATCCTCTCTTCGGCGTTCTGCCACGGCCCGCGCCTCGGCTCGGCCCTCCCGCTGCCAACGAGGTGTCCGGAGCGCCCGTGGCCCGGGTCGGGCCTCGACGTCCTCCGCCGGACGCGCCCCCGGGCTCCTCCTCCCCCCGTGGTGGCCCGGACAAGCTCTCACCGCTGCCCACATGCCTTGGGCCCGGCCGCAAGCGACGAGGGCTTCGAGTTCCACGGAGGACGAGCGCCGTAGGGTGCGCCTCGGCGCACCGGGAAGAGACTCCACGGGCCTCGGCACGGTGCGGCGAGCCGCACCGCACGCTTCACCACTCCAGCAGCACCAGCTCGGAGCAGAAGCCCGGGCCCATGGCCAGGAGCATCCCCGGCGAGCCCGGCGGCGGCCGGTGGCGGGCCATGGTCTCCTCCAGGACCAGGAGGACCGAGGTGGACGAGAGGTTTCCCACCTCCTTCAGGCTCCGCCAGGTGACGTCCAGGGCGCCGGCGGGGAGCTCCAGGCTCTCCTCCATGGCCTCCAGGACCTTCGGCCCGCCGGGATGGCACACCCAGGAGGCGACGTCCCGGCGGTGGAGACCGTGCTCCGCCAGGAACTCGTCCACGTCCCGGCGCAGGTGGCGCCGGACCATCTCCGGCACCTCCGCCGAGAGGACCACCTGGAACCCCTGCTCCGAGACGTCCCAACCCATGACCCGCTCCGTGTCCGGGTAGAAGACGGAGCGGGTGGCGACCACCCGGGGGCCGGGGGCGGCTCCGGGGTCCGACCCGTCGTCGGCACCACGGCCGCCCGGGACCCCAGCCCCCGGCAGCTCCCGCTCCGCCCCCGCCACCACCACCGCCGCCGCGCCGTCGCCGAACAGGCCCGAGGCGATGAGGTTGGGGATCGACAGGTCCTGGAGCTGGAGGGTGAGCGAGCAGAGCTCCACGGACAGGAGCACCGCCACCTGGTCCGGGAAGGCCCGCACGTAGTCCGCCGCCCGGGCGACGCCGGCGGCGCCGGCCACGCATCCCAGGCCGAAGACCGGCAGGCGCTTGAGGCGGGGGTTCAAGCCGAGGCGGTTGACCAGCCGCGCGTCCAGCGACGGCGTGGCGATGCCGGTCACCGTCACCGCCAGCAGGCAGTCCACGTCCCCGGGGCCCAGGCCCGCCCGGGCCAGGGCGTCCTCCAGGGCGGCCCCTCCCACCTCCTGGGCCACCCGGATCCAGGCGTCGTTCGCCCGGCCCCAGGTCTCCAGGCGCTCGTACTCTTCCATGGGCAGGGCCAGGTGGCGCCCGCCCACCAGGACGTTGCGGTGCAGGCGTTCCAGGCGCTCCAGGTTGTGGTGCCGCCGGGACCAGTGCCGGCGGAACCCCGCGAGGAGGCTCTCCTGGTCGTAGAAGTTCGGGGGGAACGCCTTGCCGACGGCTGCGATGCGCACGGCGGGGACGGGCCTCCGGCCTCAGCGGGTCCCGGAGCCCCGCGGGGCGAAGAGCGCCGCCGCGATGGCCAGGACCGGGCGCCGGGGCAGGCGGGACGCCAGCCAGGCCGTGAGCCTGTTCTGGAATCCGGGGATCACCACGCGCTTTCCCTCCTTCATCCCCCGGTAGCCGGCCCGGGCGACCCGGGGCGCGGACGCGGCGGGCATCTTCATGAAGGCGATCCCCTCCATGCCGGCGCCGTCGAAGAACTCGGTGGAGGTCCGCCCCGGGGCGAGGCAGGTCACCGTGACGCCGGTGCCGCGATACTCCCGCCAGAGGGCCTCGGACAGCGACAGGACGAACGCCTTGGTGGCGGCGTAGGTGGCCATGTAGGGCAGGGGCTGGTAGGCGGCGGCGGAGGCCACGTTCAGCACCCGGCCGTAGCCCCGCTCCACCATGGCCGGCAGGAGCGCCCGGCTCAGCTCGTGGAGGGCGACGACGTTGACCGCCACCGTGGTCGCCTCCCGGCCGGCGTCGTTCTCGTGGAAGGGCCCGTCGTGGCCCAGGCCGGCGTTGTTGACCAGGTGGTCGATCGCCAGGCCCCGCGCCTCCAGGGCCGCGAGCTCCTCCAGGAACGCCTCGCGGCCCTCGCGGGTGGCCAGGTCCGCCGGCACCACCACCGCCTCCGGCGCGCCGGGAAGCCCGCGGATCCGGCCGGCGAGCTCTTCCAGCCGGCCCTCGCGGCGGGCCGCCAGGACCACCGCCCGGCTCTCCTCCGCCGCCACCAGGGCGAGCTCCCGGCCGATCCCGGAGCTGGCCCCGGTGACCAGGGTGACCGGTCCGCTCACCGCCCCTCCAGGCTGCCCGCCACCGAGGACATCAGGAGGCCGCACACCGTGTACAGGCCCAGCCAGGCCGCCAGCAGCACCCACCACGAGCTGCCGGCGGGCAGCCCTGCGCCGGCCGCGGTCAGGGCCAGGACCGGCCCCCGGAAGATCCACGCCGCCCAGCACCCCGCCAAGCCGGCGATCCACCGGTTGAGCCCCCGCTCGCGGACCAGCAGGTAGAGGGCCACCAGCCCCGTGGCCTCCAGCACCCACAGGCCCAGGAGGAACGGTGCCGGCAGGTCCGGGACCGGCAGCGCCACCGCCTCGCTCCCGAAGTGGAACAGGGCGAGGGCCAGGAGGACCAGGGGCAGGGCGAGGACGAGGAAACGGACCAAGGCGGCGACGATGATAGCGCAGAGCCGCCGCCCCTCGGGCGAGTGCTAAAGTGTGAGCCTCCCGGACCTTCCACGGCCCGACCCATCCGGTCCCGCGCCCGGGCCGTACAACGGAAGCGAACGATGCAGGACGCCCCGCCCATCCGCCGCCCGCCGACCCTCCTCGTCTTCACCCTGGGTCCTGCGCCGGAGCGGCGCCGCCGACGCCTCCTGCCGCCGGCCTACGGCGACCGGGAGGAGGCCCTCTACCGGGCCTGCCTGGACGAAGCGCTGGCGGCCGGACGCTCGGCCGGGTGCCGGCTGGCGGTTTCCTCCCCCGGACCGCTGCGGCTCCCGGCCGACGTCCGGCCGCGGCTCCAGGCCGGCCAGGGCTTCGGCCCCCGGCTGGCGGACGCCTTCGACGCCGCCGGGCCCGCGCCGGAGGCTCCCGTGGTGGTGGTGGGCACCGACACGCCCGGCCTGTCCCCGGAGCGGGTGACCCGTGCCCTGGAGCTCCTCCGCGGCTCCGGCCGGGGCGGCGGGTCCCCGGAGCGGGTGATCGTGGGCCCGAGCCCGGACGGCGGCCTGTACCTGCTGGCCGCGGGCCGCCCCCTGGGGCCGGTGCTGCGCCGCGTCCCCTGGCGCCGGCGAAACACCCTCGGCCACCTGCGCCGGACCCTGGCGGAGGCGGGCTTCCAGGTGCTCCTCCTGGACCCCCTGGCGGACCTGGACCGGCCGGCCGACCTGGAGGGCTGGCTGCACCACCGGGCCGCCGGCGCCGCCGAGGCCCTCCGGCACCTGGCCTTCGTCCTGCGCCGGCTCCTCGCCGGGCTGCGCCTCCCCTCCCTCGCCGCGCCGGCCGCTCGCCCGCGACCCGTCCCCGTCTCGATCCCCCGGGGCCGGGCGCCGCCCCGCCTTCCCTCCGCCTGACGCGCGCCCCGAGGGGGCGCAACGGAACCGACAGACCGACCTGCCAGCCACGCCGCGGCGGCTCCTCCGGCCGCCGCATTCGCCCCCGGCATGGCGGGACGACGGAGGAGGAACGAGCCGACCATGAGCCCAGCGATCGACACCGCCGCCCCCGGCGCCGAGCGCGCCCCGGCCGCCTCCGCGCCCCGCGTGGAGCTGACCGCCCTCGACACCCTCTGGTTCCAGGTGGCGGGAACGGTCTGCAACCTGGCCTGCACGCACTGCTTCGTTTCGTGCTCGCCCACCAACCGGACCCACGACCACCTGCCCCTGGATACCGTGCGCCGCACCCTGGACGAGGCGGCGGAGCTGGGGGTCAAGGAGTACTACTTCACCGGCGGCGAGCCCTTCCTGAACCCGGACATGGAGGCGATCCTGGAGGCCGCCCTGGAGGCGGGCCCGGCCACGGTCCTGACCAACGGCCTCCTCCTGGACCCGGAGCGCTGCCGGCGCCTGGCGGCCCTGTCCGGGGCGTCCGAGTACAGCCTGGACGTCCGGGTCTCCCTGGACGGCTTCACCGCCGCGGCCAACGACGCCATCCGCGGCGACGGCGTCTTCGAGCGCGCCATGGAGGGCATCCGCAACCTGGCCGACGCGGGCATCAACCCGGTGCTGACGGTGACCGAGGTCCACGAGGAGAACGCCTCGGAGGAGGGCAAGGAGCGCTTCTTCGCCCTGCTCCGGGGGCTGGGGATCGACAAGCCCCGGCTCAAGCTCCTGCCGGTGTTCCGGATCGGCGCCGAGGCCGAGCGCTCCGGCGCCTACGAGAGCTGGCAGCGCCTGCGCGAGGGCGACGTGCCGGCGGGCGGCTGGGACCACCTCCAGTGCTCGAGCTGCCGGATGGTCACGGACCAGGGCGTCTGGGTCTGCCCGATCCTGGTCAACGAGCCGGAGGGGCGGATGGGCGAGACCCTGGCGGACACCCTGGACACCTACCCCCTGGAGCACCCGGCGTGCTGGACGTGCCACGTCTACGGGGTCTCGTGCAAGACGTGAGCTGATGGCACAACGACCACCCCAGTCCCGAGACACCGAGCAGCGCCGGCGCCTGGAGCGCCAGCGCCGGATCGCCCGGGAGAAGCTCACCGCCCACCGGGGCATGGCCACCTGGGGCGAGCGCCTGGTCCCCCTGGGGGAGTTCCGGGAGGAGGCCCGCCGCACCGGGCGCCGGCTCTCCCAGGAGGAACGCGACGCCGAGCGCCGGGCCTACCGGAGCCCCGCCGGCGGCGATCCGACCCCGGTGGAGGGCCCCTTCGGCCGGATCGCCGTCTTCGGCGGCGTCTACTCGAACCACCCGGCCCTGGAGGCCCTGCTGGAGGACGCCGAGCACCGGGGCGCGGAGGCCGTCTACTGCCTGGGCGACCTGGGGGCCTTCGGCCCGAACCCCGAGAAGGTCCGCCCCCTCCTGGCCGAAGGAAAGGTCCTGACGATCCAGGGCAACTACGAGGAGTCCCTGGCCTCCGGCGCCGAGGACTGCAACTGCGGCTACACCGATCCCCGGGACAACCACTTCGCCGCCATCTCCTACCGCTACACCGCCGAGAACTGCTCGGCGGAGTTCAAGGAGTGGATGGGGGCGCTGCCGAAGCGCCGGCGGATCCGCGTGGGGGAGCGCGAGCTCCTGGCGGTCCACGGCTCGCCCCGGCGGATCAACGAGTTCCTCTTCGCCTCCACCACGCCGGCGCCCTACCTGGAGGTCCTCCTGGACCAGGAGGGGGCCGACGGCCTGCTCGTGACCCACACCGGCCTCCACTGGCACCGGCGGCTGCCGTCGGGGCGCGACGCGGTGAACGTGGGCGCCATCGGCCGGCCGGCCAACGACGGCCGGAGGAACGTCTGGTACGCCCTCCTGGAGGCCGACGGGGCCGGCGGAACCGGCCTCCGGGTGGAGCACGTCCCCCTGGAGTACGACTGGCAGGGCCTCGCCCGGGAGATGCGCCGCGAGGGCCTGCCGGAGGAGTTCGTCGAGACCGTGGAAACCGGCTGGTGGACCACCTGCCTGGAGGTCCTCCCGGCCAAGGAACGCGCCCTGTCGAAGTTCTAGCAAGGAGACCCCATGACCCTCGCCGACCCCATGCCGTCCGTCGAATCCGCCGTCAAGGAGCGCTACGCCCGGGGAGCCCGGGAGCGGGTGGCGGACCTTTGCTGTCCCGTGGACTACGATCCGCGCTACCTGGAAGCCATTCCGGAGGAGGTCCTGGAACGGGACTACGGCTGCGGCGACCCCAGCCGCCACCTGCGCCCCGGCGAGACCGTCCTGGACCTGGGGAGCGGCACCGGCAAGATCTGCTTCATCGCCTCCCAGGTCGTGGGCCCGGAGGGCCGCGTGATCGGCGTGGACATGACGCCGGACATGCTGGAGATCGCCCGGCGGGCGGCGCCGGTGGTGGCGGAGCGGATCGGCCACGGCAACGTGGAGTTCCGCCGGGGACGGATCCAGGACCTGGCGCTGGACCTGGACCTGCTGGACCGGCGCCTGGCGGAGCGGCCGGTGCGCGACGCCGAGGGCCTCTTCGCCGCCCAGGCCCTGGCGGACGAGCTCCGGGCCGAGCACCCCATGGTGCCAACCGCCTCGGTGGACGTGGTGGTGTCGAACTGCGTCCTCAACCTGGTGGCGGGCGCCGAGAAGCGCCGCCTCTTCGCCGAGCTCTACCGGGTGCTCCGGGACGGCGGCCGGGCGGTGATCTCGGACATCGTCTCCGACGAGCCGGTTCCCGAGGCCCTCCAGGCGGACCCGGAGCTCTGGAGCGGGTGCATCTCCGGCGCCCTGACCGAGGACGGGTTCCTGGCCGCCTTCGAGGAGGCGGGTTTCCACGGCGTGCGCATCCTGGAGCTGGGCGGGGAGCCCTGGCGCACGGTCGAGGGCATCGAGTTCCGGTCGCTCACGGTGGAGGCCTTCAAGGGCAAGGAGGGCCCCTGCTGGGAGCGCAACCAGGCGGTGATCTACAAGGGGCCCTTCAAGGAGGTGCTGGACGACGACGGCCACCGGATGGAGCGGGGCA
>JBKHJP010000164.1:0-8939 GCA_046538065.1 Thermoanaerobaculia bacterium
CTGCACCGGCGACCGCCAGGCGTCCCGCCAGAGCGGGCGGAGAGGCCCGGGGCGGAATCCGGGGCCACTTGTCCGACGCCATCTCCCCCGCCAGGGCGAGGGACGTGACCGGCCCCGCCGCCGGACGCGAGAGCCACCGCTCCAACATCGACGCACCACCGGTCTGCTCCTCCTGCTCTCCGGCTCGTACGAGCTTCCGCCCCGGATCGCGAGACCGGCGGCTGCGGTCCGGGCCGGATCGAGCGGCGGACGCGGCGCCGAGCGCCGGCCCGACCGGAGCCAGGTGCCGGGCCAGGGCGTAGAGCGAGGCCGTGCCCCGGACACCGGTCAGGGCCCCGAGGGCGGCGGCGGCCGTGCCGATCCTCACCCCCCGGTAGGTCCGTCGGCCCCGGCGGCTTCCGCCGTCCGCCCGGCGGCCGAAGGCGACCCGCGGAGCGGCGAAGCGAAGCCCTCCCCCGGGGGGCCCACCGTCCGAGCGGGCCGCCGCGTCTTCTGCCAGCGCGTGGAGCCTGGCGTGCGCCCGCCGGTGCCACAACCGCTGCGACCGGCGGGCGAGCAGCGGAAACCCCAGGCGCATCCACCAGGTGGGCAGGGCGCCGGAGCGCCAGCGGGCTTCGATGGAGAACAGGATGCGGCCCGTGGCGTGGTCCTTGGTGAGCAGGAACCACTCCGCGCCGTCCTCCACGTGCCCCTCCAGGGTGTCGTACCGGAAGCCGACCACCGAGCGACGGGCGCCGCTCTCCCGGCGGACCCGGGAGACCACCACCGGACAGAGGAAACGGAACCCCAACGTGCGCAGCTCCAGGAGCATGCGCCGGCCCAGGAGCGCCCCGTCCGGCCGGTAGTACCCCCGGGCGATCGCGGGATCGGAGAACTCGTAGCCCTCCACGGCCTCCGCCAGGCGCCGGAAGACCGGCCCCGGCGGTCCCGGGACGTCGCAGGCGACCACGGCCTGCGACACCTGTCGGCGCCAGCCCGCCGCCGGCAGCATCTCCTCGAGGGAGGATTCGGAGAAGCTCCTCGGGCGGCCCTCCGCCGCATCCAAGAGCTCCACCAGGTCCCGCTCCGGCCACCCCCGGCCGAAGCGCCTCGGCACCCGCCGTTCCGCCGGCCTCATCGCCCCTCCGCGGTGAACGTCGGCCGTTGGAGGCCGCCAGCGCCGTCCTCCGCCGTGGGCTCGACCTCGCGGGTGACGGCGTGGACGGCCCCGGCGACGCCCGAGCCCACGGAAGCGGCGACGCGCTTGATGAAATCGGCCCAGGTGTTGGTCTGCATCGGCTCTCCCGCGACCAGGAAGGCCGCGTACCGGGAGGTCGAGCTCGACCGGGCCCGGCTGCGGATGTGGAACACCACCTCGCCGTCGGCGTTGCGATAGGCGCCGAAGGTGATCCGCCCCGCTTCCGGGTGGCCCCTCACGGTGGACAGGGTCAGGCTGTTGGCGTCGCGGTGGGCGACGTGCACCCGGAACGTCCCGGCCGAGGGGATCTCCACCTCGAGGGTCTCGCCCGGCCGCAGCCCCCCGGGCTCCGGCTCCATGCGGCGGAAGCGGACCAGGCGGGGCGGGGCGATGCGGCAGAAGCTCTCCGCCACCCACCGGGCGACCTCCTGCGGCCCCAGGGAGCAGTCGGCGACGACACCCCAGTAGTCCCGCTGCAGGAGGGGCCCGTGGCCCTCGCTCGCCGGAAGCGATCGGTCCCGGTTGCCCTCGGTGGCGCCCATGGCCGCAGACCGATGCAAGGGGGGCGCCGGCTGGCACCGCCCTTGCGGACGCCTCTGCCATGGCACACGAACCGCGATCGACCCCCGTGAGCCGCCGCCGGGTCAACCCCGCCGGGGAGGCGTCCGCCGGCGCCCCCGGAGAGGCACCGGTCCTCCGGGACGAGCACACCGAAGGGACCCTCACCCGGCTGATCGAGCAACAGACGGCGAAGATACCCTCCAGCGCCTTCCTGGTCGCCGGGCTCGGTGCCCTGACCGCCTCCCTCGTCTTCGAGCTGACCGGCCGCCAGCGGTGGAGCCGGTTCGTGGGGATGTGGGCGCCGACCCTCTTGATCGTCGGGGTTTACAACAAACTGGTGAAGACGTTCGGCCCCCGGTAGCCGGGCGGGCTGGGCCTGTCGGGTGGAGCGGGTACAATCCCGCTCTCATGGCCGACGACACGGACGGGACGATCCTGGTCACGGGAGCGTCCAGGGGGATCGGGAAGGCGGCGGCGCTGCACCTGGACGGGCTCGGGTTCCGGGTCCTCGCAGGGGTGCGCTCCGAGGAGGACGCGGCGGCCCTGCGCCGGGAGGGCTCGGAGCGCATGGAGCCGGTCTTCCTGGACGTGACCGACCCGGAGTCCATCGCCGCGGCGGCCGAGACCGCGCGGCGCGCGGCCCCCGGCGGCCTCGCCGGGCTCGTGAACAACGCGGGGATGGTGGTGGCCGGCCCCCTGGAGCTCCTCCCGCCGGAGGCGATCCGGAGCCAGCTCGACGTCAACTCCGTGGGCCCCGTGGCGCTCACCCAGGCGATGCTCCCCCTCCTGCGCTCCGGCGCCGAGGGCGGAACCCGCGCCACCCCGGGGCGGATCGTCAACGTGAGCTCCGCCAACGGCCGCGTCGCCACCCCCTGGGCCGGCGCGTACGCCGCCTCCAAGTTCGCCCTGGAGGCCCTCTCCGACGCCCTCCGGATGGAGCTCCGGCCGTGGGGCATCCCGGTCGTCGTGGTCCAGCCCGGGGCCATCGACACCCCAATCTGGCGGCGTTCCTTCGAGCGGGCGATGGAGAACCTCGGCGGCGTCCCCCCGGAGCGCAAGGAGCTCTACGCGACGACCCTGGAGAAGCTGGAGCGCCGCCAGGGCCGCGGCCCCTCCCACGCCATCCCCGCCGAGCGCGTCGCCCGGGTGATCGCCCGCGCCCTCACCGCCCGCCGCCCGAAGACCCGCTACCTGGTGGGCCGGGAGGCCTGGCTCGCCGCCCTCGTCGCCCCCCTTCCGGACCGGCTCCGGGACCGGATCCTCGGCGGTTGATCTACTACTTCGGAGAATCGTCGTGTGGCGCGGCGATTCTTTGTGGGGGCGCGTAGGGGAGGTGCTTGTCTCCTCCCGCGGGCACCGCCGCGCGAAGCGCGGTGGTCGAGCGACCACCGGACCGTTCCGCACGACGGGCGGAGGCCCGTTCGACTCGCTCCGCTCGCTGAGGGCAGGCCAAGCTCCGCCCCTACACGCGTGGGTTGCGGGCGGGAGCCCGCGCTGACGCTCCGCCTTGGCCGGCCCGGTCCGCGGTGATACCGTTCGCCCCATGAGCGCCGAGCGATTCGTGCAGGGGCTGGTGGACGAGCTCGAAGAGCTCTTCGCCCGCCTGGGGGAAGAGGAGATCCTGGAGGCGGAGTCCGAGGGGCAGAAGGACGTGGTGACGCTGCTGCGGCTCGCCCTCAAGAGCGAGCTGGAAGCGGCGGAGCTGGCGGGCTCGTGGATGCCACAGACGGCGGAGATGGACGGCAAGATGCTCTTCGCCCTCCAGTGCGGCGACGAGATGAAGCATTACCGGCTGATCGCCGACCGGCTCAAGGAGCTCGGCCACGACCCGGAGTCCCCGGACCCGGCGGCCGAGGGGTACAGCCCCCTGTACCACTACCTCAAGGGGTTGCACACCACGATCGAGCGCGCCGCCGCGGGCCCCTTCACCTGCGAGGCCATCGCCCGGGTGCGCAACCGCCAGTTCATCGCCTTCTGCCGCTCGGTGGGTGACGAGGAGACGGCCCGCCTCTACGAAGACGTGATCCAGCCGGAGGAGGTCCACCACCACGAGGAGGGCCGCCGGTTCCTGGAGCGCCACGCCACGACCCCGGAGGCCCAGGAGGCCGCCGCTGCGGCCGTCCGCACCACCCTGGCCATCGCCGACGAGCTCAAGAGCCTGGCCGAGAAGTCCAGCGGCCTCGAGACCCTGCCCGTCTCATGAGCCGCCCCATCGAGACCGTGGCGGTGCTCGGCGGGGGCACCATGGGGCGGGGGATCGCCCATGTCGCCGCCCTGGCCGGCTACCGCACCCGCCTCGCCGACGTGAGCCGGGAGGTCCTCGACGCGGCCCGGGGAACGATCGAGAAGAACCTGGACAAGGGCGTGAGCCTGGGCAAGGTGGACCCGGCCGACGCCGAGGCGGCCCTGGAGCGCCTGAGCCTCCACGAGGAGCTCGGGGACGCGGTGGGCGACGCCGGCCTGGTGATCGAGGCGGTGCCCGAGGACCTCCGGCTGAAGCTCGAGCTCTTCGAGCGCACCGAGGAGCTCGCCCCCGCCGACGCCCTCTTCGCCACCAACACCTCCGCCCTCTCGGTCACCGAGATCGCCGGCGCCACGAAGCGCGCGGAGCGCTTCGCCGGGATGCACTTTTTCAACCCGGTCCACATCATGAAGCTGATCGAGCTGGTCCGGGGGCTGGAGACGGCGCCGGAGACCCTGGAGGCGCTCACCACCGTGGCCCACGCCATGGGCAAGCAGGTGGTCACGGTGAACGAGGCGCCGGGCTTCGTGACCAGCCGGATCAACGCCATGATCGGCAACGAGGCCTTCCGCATGCTCCAGGAGGGGGTGGCCTCCGCCGAGGACATCGACACGGCCCTGAAGCTGGGTCTCAACCACCCCATGGGCCCCTTCGAGATGGTGGACCTGGTGGGCCTGGACGTGCGCCTGTCGATCCTGGAGTACCTCCACCGCACCCTGGGCGAGACCTACCGCCCGGCGCGCCTGCTGGTCCAGCACGTCCGCGCCGGGCGCCTGGGCAAGAAGGTGGGCCGCGGCGTCTACGACTACGACGCCGACGGCCGCCGCGTGGGCGGCGGCTCCTGACCGGCACCGCCTAACGCCGCACTCGTCACCGCATGAAGCGGCCGAGCTCTGCCTCGGCCGGCGAGGGCGGGAGGCCGACCCCCGTCACCGCGTGAAGCAGCCGAGCTCTGCCTCGGCCGGGGAGGGGGGCGCCGGCCCCCGTTCACCCCCGCAACCGCCACAGACCCGCCAGGACCAGCAGGCTCGCCAGGGCCAGCAGACCCCACTCCGTCGCCGTGGGGATCTCCAGGACGCTCACCTGGAGGGACGCTCGTGCACCGGCCCCCTCCGCCGCCACCCCGTCGACGTCGAACGTCACCGGGCTGGTGAGGTTGTCGTAAGGGGGCGATGGAAGGACCGACGGGAGCTGGAGGGTGACGGAGAAGATGCAGGTCTCGCCGGGGGCCAGGACGCCGCCTGTCAGGGTGATCACCGAGGTCCCGGTGAGCTGGGAGCCGGACCCGCAGACGTCCGGCTCCGGCAGGTCCACCGCTTCCATCCCCGCCACCACGGCGTCCAGGTCGTCGGTGAAGGCGATGTCCGTCGCCGGCGAGGCGGACCCGTTGCTCAGGGTGAAGACCAGCTCCACGGTGCCGCCCCCCGTGGCCACGCCCACGAACTCCTTCTCGAAGGAGAGCTCCGTGGCCAGCGCCTCCAGGGTGTCGCTGGCGGTGCCGCTGGACCCGGAGGAGGAGGTGAGCTCCCCGCTCGTGTTGAGGAAGCTCCCGGGGAACGTGGCCACCACGTCCACCTGGACGTTGCAGCTCTCCTCCGCCGCCACGGTGCCGCCGCTGTAGCTGATCGTGCCGCCGCCGGCCGGCGCGGTGACCGTGCCGCCGGTGCACGTGGTGGAAGCGCCCGGCGAATCCGCCACCTGGAGCCCCGCCGGCAGGGTGTCGGCGAAGGCCAGGTCCGTGGCGGCCAGGGCGCTCGTGGTGTTGACGATGGTGAAGGTCAGGGTGCTCACCTGCCCGACGGCCACCAGGTCCGGGGCGAAGCTCTTGCCGAAGGCCGGCGGCGGCTCCACGGACAGGGCGTCGGTGGCCGGCTCGGCGATCGCAAGGCGGGCGGACGTGAGGTCGCTCGTCGTGTTGGGGAAGTCCCCGGGCTCGGCGTCCGCGGGCACCTGGACGGTCACGCCGAAGGTGCACGAGTCCCCGGGCTGGCCGGCCTGGGCCAGGGACCCGCCGGACAGCGTGAGCACCGACGTGCCGGAGAGGCTCGAGCCCGCCCCGCACGGCTCGGCGGGAAGCGGCGAGGCCGCCACCAGGCCCGGGATCACGGCGTCCAGGTCGTCGGTGAACCCCAGGCTGGAGACGCCGGAGTCCCCGTCCAGGTTGGTGAGGGTGAAGGTGAGGACCGCCTCGCCCCCGGCCGTCGTGGGCCCGTCGAAGGCCTTGGTGAAGGTGACGGCGCGGATCTGGAGGAGGTCCGTCGCCAGGTCCCCGCTGACGGCGAGGCCGTCCACCGTGCCGGTGACCTGGCTCGTGGTGTTGACGGAATCGTCCGCCGCCGCCTCCGCCGGCACCTGGAGGGTGACGTCGAAGGTACACGAGCCGCCGGCCGGCACGGTCCCGCCGGTCAGGCTCAGGTTCGAGGCGTCCGGGTCACCCGACAGGGTGGAATCGGCGCCGCAGGGGTCCGACAGGGGCAAGCTCAGGGCCTCGAGCCCTGCGAGGGCGGCATCCAGGTCGTCGGTGAAGGCCACGTCCTCTACGGCCTGGGAGGCCAGGTTCTCCACCGTGAGCTGCAGCGTCACCGTGTCCCCGGGGGCCACCGGGTCGTCGGTGAACTCCTTGCTCAACAGGAGCAGGCTGTCATCGACGACGAGCTGGTCGGCCGCGTCGGGGAAGAAGACGGTCTCTTCCTCCACCGTGGCGCTGAAGCCCTCGGTGACGTTCGGGTAGCTGTCGGACTCGGCCCCGGTGGGCACCTCCAGGACGGTCTCGAACGTACAGGGTGTTCCGGGATCGAGGCTCCCGTCGCTCAAGACCAGCGTGGATCCCGAAACGGACAGGGTCGAGTCCGTCCCGCAGACGTCCGCCTTCGGCAGGTCGGTGGGCGCCAGCCCGGACAGGACGGCACTCAGGTCGTCGGTGAAGGAGACATCGGTGGCGGTCGACGACGGGCTCAGGTTCTGGACGGTGAACCGCAGGGTCACCGTGCCCCCCGGCAGCACCGGGTCGTCCACGAACTCCTTGGTCAGGGTCATGACCGCCACCGACAGCACGTCGGAAGCCGCCGGTGATTCGGTGGCGAATCCGTCCACGAGCGCCTGGACCGGGCTCGTGGTGTTCAGGTGGTTGCCCGACGGGGCACCCGCAGGCACCTGGAGCGTGACGCTGAAGGAGCACGACTCCCCGGGCCCCAGGGTCCCGTTGGTGAAGGAGAGCTGCGAGGCGTCCGGGTCGCCCTCGAGCGACGAGTCCGCGCCGCAGACGTCCGTCAGGGGCAGGCCCACCGCCGAGAGGCCGGACAGGGCCGCTTCCAGGTCGTCGGTGAAGGCGATGTCCGTCACGGTGCCCTGGGACTCCGCCGAGCGCTGGAGGGTGAACCGGAGGGTCACCGTGTCATCGGGCTGGACCGGGTCGTCGGTGAACTCCTTGCGCAGTCTGGGCGCCGCCACCACCTGGAGGTCGTCGCCGGCCGGATCGCCGGTGAGGGTCTCCTCCTCCACCGTGGCGGTCACCTCGCTCGTCGTGTTGGTGAACGAGCCACCGGGCGCGCTCGCCGGGACCTGGAGGGTGACCTGGAAGGTGCAGGAGTCCCCTGGGCTCCCGGCGGCGGCAAGGCTTCCGCCGGTGAAGGTCAACAGGGAGGGGTCCGGAGGCTCGGGCCCCGGTGGGTCGAAGGCTGCGAGCTCCGAGCCGGCGCCGCAGACGTCCGTCAGGGGCAGCCCGGTAGCCTCGAGCCCCGGAAGCGCGGCCCCCAGGTCGTCGGTGAAGGCGATGTCGCTGGCGCCCGACGTAGAGCTGGTGTTGGTGAGGGTGAACTCCAGCGTCACGGTGTCGCCGGGGCCCACCGGGTCGTCGGTGAACTCCTTGGTGAGGACCGGCTTCGCCACCACCACCAGGTCGTCGGAGGCGGCGTTCAGGGTCACCGCCTCGCCGCCGCGGACGCCGGTCAGGGCGCTCGTCACGTTGGTGTGGCTCCCGGAGGCGGCCCCGGCGGGGACCTGGAGGGTCACGCTGAAGGTGCACGACTCGCCGGGACCCAGGCTGCCGCCGGTGAAGCTCAGGGTCGAGGCATCCGGGTCGCCTTCCAGCAGGGAGCCGGCCCCGCAGGGATCGTCGACGGGCAGGCCGGTGGCCGTGAGCCCCGACAGGGCGGCGTCCAGGTCGTCGGTGAAGGCCAGGTCGGTCAAGGTCTCCGCCCGATCGAGGTTGGTGATCGTGAGCTCCAGGGTCACCGTGCCGCCGGGAGGCACCGGGTCGTCGGTGAAAAGCTTCGCCAGGGACTCGACGTCCACCTGGAGCACGGCACCCGCCTTGCCGCTCGTCACGTCCCCGAACGAACCGCTCGTCAGCTCACCGCTGGTGTTCTCCTTCCGGCCCCCGCTCCCGGCCACCACGTCGACGCTCACGGTGCAGGAGGTCTCCGCCGCCACCGAGCCCACTACGAAGGTCACGGTTCCGCTTCCGGGGCTCGCATCCAGGGAGCCGCCGCAGGACGAGACGGCGTTCGCCGGATCCGCCACCACCAGGCCCGAAGGAAACTCGTCGGTGAAGGCGAGGTTCGGGGCCGAGGAGTCGTTGGCCGTGTTGTCGACGGTGAAGGTGAGGGTGCTCGTCTGGCCCACCGTGACCGGGTCGGGCGCGAAGCTCTTGGCGAATCCGGGCCGGTCCGCGGCCACGGTCAGGTCGGCCGTGGCGTTCCCGTGGCTCCCGAGATTCGACGTCAGGTCGCCGGAGGCGTTGCTGAAGACCCCCGCCGTGTCGCCGGTCACGTCCACCCGGACCTCGCAGGAGACCACCTCCTCCCCCGGCGGCAACGCCGGGAGCTGGCCGCCGCTGAAGGTGATGGTTCCGCCGCCCTCGGGAGCGTCGATCGCCGCCCCGGCGCCGCAGGTGGTGGAGGCCTGCGACGGCGAGGCGATCACCACCCCGGCGGGCAGCGTGTCGGTAAAGGCCAGGTC
>JBKHJP010000165.1:0-8902 GCA_046538065.1 Thermoanaerobaculia bacterium
AAAGGGGAACCCCCAACGCCTGTAGGGGAGGAGCTCGCCTCCTCCCCAGGCCGGGCCAGCCATCCCGCCGTCCCGGGCGAACGCGAGGTCTGCCCCTACACGCATCGGGGGGGTGGAAAGGGGAACCCCCAACGCCTGTAGGGGAGGAGCTCGCCTCCTCCCCAGGCCGGGTCAGCCAGACCAGCCGCGGGGCGGACGCAAGATCGTCGGAGGAACGGCCGATGCTTCGGGAGACCACCGACCCTCGAATCCGTCCTGAAGGGTGAGGCAGCGAAGTGATCATGGCCCATCACCCGAGACGAAAGACACCGCGGCTACCCGACCACGCCGTGTATCGCCAGGACGGCCGGGTGTTTCTCGCCACGATCTGCACTCGCGACGGACGGAACGTCTTTTCGGCGATCGGCTTCGGCGAGACCTGTCTCGGCCTTCTGCGCGAGCTCCGAGCGGCTCGCGGCAACCCCGTCTTCGCGTACTGCCTCATGCCGGACCACGCCCATCTCGTCGTCGGGGTGCACCAGGACTGCCCTCTTCCCAGCTTCGTGCAGGCCTGGAAATCCCTCTGCGCGAAGGCGTGGCGGGAGCTCGGCGGGGGCCGGAGCTTCTGGCAGAGGAGCTTCCACGACCGGGCCCTGCGGCGGTGGGACCACCTGCAGTCCGCATGCCTGTACGTCCTGGCGAATCCGGTGCGGAGGGGATTGGTCGGGGACTGGCGGGAGTATCCGTTGTGCGGTTCTTTGGAGTGGGAGCTGTGAAGGCCCTTCGCGGGCGGAGGCGAGCTCCGCCCCTGCACACGCCTTCAGGGCGACAAGCGGCGGGCGGAGGCAAGCTCCGCCCCTGCACACGCCTTCAGAGCGACAAGCGGCGGGCGGAGGCAAGCTCCGCCCCTACACGCGTTTTCTGCGGCGGGCACCATCCTCGCGTGTAGGGGAGGAGCTTGTCTCCTCCCGCGAGGAGCTTGTCTCCTCCCGCCCGGAAGAGGTACGGCCGCACCTGATCCCAGTGCCCGCCCACGGGACACCTTGCATCGGCCCGAGCTTCGGCCGCCCCCTGCTCCGCAGGGGCTACCGCACGTACAGGTCCCGGGCGACCTTCGTCAGGACCTCGCAGCCGTCCTCGGTGACCACGGCGGTGTCGGAGAGAAAGGAGTCCCCCTTGCCGGTCCGGAGAAGCCACGACATCAGGTGGAACACCATCCCCGGCTTGAGCTTCAGGTCCGAGCCCTCCCTGAGGCCCACGGGCACACCGCTGCCGGACCAGCTCGGCGGGTAGCCGATCCCCACCGAGTACCCGCAGTGGTGGCGTTGGTAGTGGGAGAGGCCCGCTTCCTCCAGGCAGGCGTGCCAGGCCCGGTAGACCTCTCCGGCGGGAATTCCGGGACCGATACGCCGCTCGGCCGCTTCCAGGGCGCGGCGGCACAGCTCGAGCATCTTCCCCGCCCGGGCCGGCGCCTTGTCGATGAAGACCAGGCGACCCATGGGCGCGTGGTACCGGCGCACGCACCCCGCCATCTCCAGGAACAGGACGTCCCTGCTGCGCAGCACGCCGTGGTCCCAGGTGCCGTGCTCGTGGGTCAGCGTCCGGGTGGAGCGAACCAGGGGGATGAACCCCGGGTAGGTCCCGCCCCGCTGGAACATGACCTGGTACAGCGAGCCCATGACGTCCCGCTTCGCCACCCCCTTGCCCGCGGCGGCGATGGCCGTGAGCATCATCGCCTCGGAGACGGTGGCGGCCCGCCGGGTGCACTCGATCTCCAGGGGCGACTGGACGATCCGCAGGTCGTCCACCAGGCCCGAGGCGTCGACCCATTCGGCTCCGGGCAGGCCCTCGATCAGCCCCTGGGCGATGCGGTACGGCAGGAAGGAGTTGGCCATCTCCAGCCCCAGGCGGCGTTCGGCGAGCCCCGCTTCCTTCAGTGCCTTCACGGTGGCGTCGATGGGCGCGGCTGCGCGCTTCGGCTGGGGCTCCAGGCCCCGGGTGGGGACGCCGAAGCTCATGGACCACGGACCCAACCCGCCCGGCTGGTCCCCGTCGGCGCCGCCGCTGTAGACCAGGTCCCCGCCGCCGGGGCTCGGCGCCGGGGGCGGGGGCGCACCGTCGGAGTAGCCCACGTGGTGGACGTCCGGCACCTGGTCGTGCACCGTGGCCCGCTCCATGGACCGGGTCACCAGGATCGGCTCGCCCTCGCGCCGGACGATCAGGACCTGGTAGGCGAAGTAGCCCATGTGGTCCAGGCCGCACAGGTAGTAGATGTTCTCCGGGCTGGCCACCAGGACGCCGTCCAGGTCGCGGGCGTCCATGACCTCCCGGGTGCGCTCCAGCCGGCGCTGGTACTCCTCCGGGGGGAACGAACGGGCGATGCGCTGGCGAGGGAGCTTCCGAGCCATCGGGTACCTCGGCGAGCCGGCTGGCGCAGCCCAGCCTAACAGCAGGATGGGCCTGCCGGAGCCACCCCGCGCCGGCGCTCCGGCGCCCGGCGGAACAGGCCTTGGTACGCTTTCAAGGGGGGCGGACGAGGAGGAGACATGGAGCAGGCGAAGATGTACATCGGCGGCCGCTGGGTCGAGAGCCAGTCCGGGGCGACGTTCGAGGCGCTGAGCCCGGCCACCGGTGAGGTGCTGGGTCACGTGCCCGAGGGCACCCGCGAGGACGCCGGCCGGGCCGTGGCGGCGGCCCGGGAGGCCAAGGCCACGATGGCCGCCATGCCGGTGTGGGAGCGCTCGCGGATGTGCGAGCGCCTGGCCGACGCCGTGGAGGCCCGGCGCGAGGAGCTGGCCCGGGCCCTCACCCGGGACCAGGGCAAGCCCTACCACTCGGAAGGTCTGTGGGAGGTGGACCACGCCGCCCTGGGCTTCCGGGAGGCTGCCGAGCAGGTCAAGTACCTGGAGACGCCTGTCATCCCCGTGGAGGCGCCGACCAAGCGGGCCTTCAGCATCCGCCAGCCCCGGGGCGTCTACGGCGTGGTGACGCCGTGGAACTTCCCCTACATGATCCCGGTGGAGTACCTGGCGCCGGGCCTGGCCGCCGGCAACGCCATGGTCTGGGTGCCGGCCCCCACGACGTCGTGGTGCGCCACCAAGCTGGTGGAGGCCCTGAAGGAGGCGGACGTCCCCCCGGGCGCCCTCAACCTCGTCACCGGCCCCGGGCCGGTGGTGGGCGACGAGGTGGTGGGCCACCCGGGCACCGACGCCGTGGGCTTCACCGGCAGCCCCCCCACCGGCGAGCACATCATGCGCCGGGCCGCCGGCAAGCCGGTGCTCCTGGAGCTCGGGGGCAACGGCCCCACGGTGATCCTGGACGACGCCGACGTGGACGCCGCCACCGAGGCGGCGGCCATGGGGTGCTGGCTCAACGCCGGCCAGGTGTGCAGCGCCACGGAGCGCCTGCTGGTCCACGAGCGGGTCCACGACCGGGTGGTGGAGAGCCTGGTGGAGAGCGCCGGCAAGGTGGTCCTGGGCGACCCCCTGGCGGAGGGCACCACCATGGGCCCCCTGAACAACGCCCCCACCGCCGAGAAGAACGACCGGCACATCGCCGACGCCGTGGAGAAAGGGGCGAAGGTCCTCGCCGGCGGCGGCCGCCTGGAGGGCCAGGCCACCGACCTCTTCTACCGGCCCACGGTGCTCGACGGCGTGACCCGGGAGATGGTCATCAACACCGAGGAGAGCTTCGGACCGGTGGCCCCGGTGGTGACCGCCCGGAGCGACGACGAGATCCTCCGCCTGGCGAACGACTCCGAGCTGGGCCTGGTCTCGGCGGTCTTCACCCGGGACGTGAACCGGGCCTTCAAGTTCGCCGAAGGGCTCCAGACCGGGATCGTGATGGTCAACGAGTTCACCGACTACTGGGAGCTCCACATCCCCTTCGGCGGCGCCTCCGGCAAGAGGAGCGGGGTCGGCCGGATCGGCGGCAAGCGGGCCCTGGAGGAGATGACCGACCTGAAGACCATCGTCTTCGAGGTGGGCTCCTGAAGGAGACCCGATCGTGCCGAGCCCGAAGAGCGAACCGGCCGTCGACCTGAGGAGCGACACGGTCACCACGCCCACGGCAGCCATGCGCCGGGCGATGGCGGAGGCCGAGGTGGGCGACGACGTCTACGGCGAGGACCCGACGGTCCGCGCGCTGGAGGAGCGGGCCGCCGGGCTCACCGGCAAGGAGGCGGCCCTGTTCACCGCCTCCGGCACGCTCGCCAACCAGATCGCCCTCAAGGTCTGGACCGAGGCCGGCGAGCAGGTGATCCTGGACCACCGGAGCCACTTCCTGCTCTTCGAGCCGGCGTCGGTGGCCCTGATCTCCCAGGTGGTGCCCAACCCGGTGCCCTCGGAGTCGGGGTGGTTCGGGCCGGAGCCGGTCGCCGAGCGCCTGGAGTCGCCGGCCTACGCCACCACCGGCACCGGCCTGGTCGCGGTGGAGAACACCCACAACCGGGCCGGCGGCGCCGTCTTCCCGGCGGACGCCCTGGAGGCCCTGGGACGCTTCTGCCGGGGGCGGGACCTGCCGCTCCACATGGACGGGGCGCGCCTGTTCAACGCGGCGGCGGCCTCCGGCCGGAGCGCCGCGGAGGTGGCCGGTCCCGTGGACTCGGTCATGTTCTGCCTGTCCAAGGGCCTGGGGGCACCCGTGGGCTCGGTCCTCTGCGGGCCCCGGGACTTCATCGCCGAGGCCCGGACGCTCCGCCAGGTCCTGGGCGGCGGCATGCGCCAGGTGGGCGTGATCGCGGCCCCCGGGCTGGTGTCGCTGGAGACCATGGTCGAGCGCCTGCCGGAGGACCACCGCCGGGCCCGGCGCCTGGCGGAGGGCCTGGCGGCGGTGCCGGGGGTCCGCCTCGATCCGGAGGCGGTGGCGACGAACATCGTGATCTTCGAGCTGGACGGGGACGCCCGCCTGGGCGCCGGGGAGCTCCGGGACCGGCTCCGCGACCGCGGGGTCCTCTGCCTGGCCACCGGGCCCCGGCAGATCCGCATGGTGCTCCACCACCAGGTGGACGAGGAGGGCGTTGCGCGGGCGGTGCGGGCGGCGGAAGAGATCCTCGCGTAGGGCGCGGCGCGCCCCCTGAGCGCAGCTGAAGGGGCGCAGCGGGAGCGGCTCCGGGAAGCGACGCGGGACCGGAGGCCCCGTTGCGGCCCGGAGGGGGCCGCCCGGGAACCGGCTCGCGCGTCTGGGTGCCCTGGCCGCTTGGCGCTCGCCTCGGTTCGGCCGGCGCGCGGAGCGCGGTGGGCATCCTCGACGTTCCGGGCGGAGCGCCGGCCTCAACGTTCCCGGGCGGCCCCCTCCGGGCCTCCACTCGGTGGCACGGACCCTGTCGCACCGGGCGGCGGCTCCGGAAACACGTCTCGAGGCGAGAGCCGGTGCGGGGGTGCTCCCCTCCGGGGACCGGCGCGAGCTCCTGGGTGAATGGAACGTCGGCTCGCGCCTGCGCTCAGCCCGCGACGGCCGGCCGGGTATGATCGAGCCTTCCGGGAATCATCCGCTCACGGATCCGAACGCCGATGAAGGTGCCGGCTCCGGCTCAGCACGACCTTCCTGCCCGAGGACCACCATGCCGAAGACCTTTCTCCGCCGCCTGCCGACCTCGTGGGCCCTGAGCTTTCTCGTCCTCGCCGCCGCCGCCCTGCCGGCCGCCGCCGTCGACGTCCACGACACCCGGATGCTCCAGGACCCGGCGCTCTCGGCGGAGCACGTCGCCTTCGTCTACGCCGGGGACCTGTGGATCGCCCGCCGGGACGGCTCGGGCGTGCGGCGGCTCACGGCCCACGCCGGGAGCGAGTCGGGGCCCCGGTTCTCGCCGGACGGGTCCCTCATCGCCTTCACCGGCGAGTACGACGGCAACACCGACGTCTACGTGGTTCCGGTGGAGGGCGGGTCGCCGCGGCGCCTGACCTGGCATCCGGGGAACGACGTCGTCGCGGACTTCACCCCGGACGGCGAGGCGGTCCTCTTCACGTCGCCCCGGAGCGTTCACACGCAGGGCCACCGGCACCTGTACACCGTCGCGGTGGACGGCGGCTTTCCGGAGCGTCTGCCGGTGCCCAACGCCTACGGCGCCGCCTGGTCGCCGGACGGCGCGCGCATCGCCTACCTCCCGGACGGCTCGCCCTTCCGCTCCTGGAAGCGCTACCGGGGCGGCACGGCCTCGCGCATCTGGGTGATGGACCTGGACGGCCTGGAGATCCAGGAGGTCCCCCGGCCCGAGGGGCGCTCCAACGACACGGCCCCGATGTGGATCGGCGAGCGGGTCTACTTCCTCTCGGACCGGGCCGGGGAGCTCAACCTGTTCTCCTTCGACCCGGCGACGGAAGCGGTCGAGCAGCTCACGTTCCACGAGGACTTCCCGGTCCTGGACGCCTCCGCCGGAGACGGCCGGGTCGTCTACGAGCAGGCGGGCTACCTCCACCTGTTCGACCCGGAGGCGGGCACGTCGGAGCGGCTGGTCCTGGGCGTCGCCCACGACCTGGTGGAGCGCCGCCCGCGCTGGGAGCCCGGCGCCGAGCACGTGCGGGGCACCCACCTCTCCCCCTCCGGGGCCCGGGCCGTCTTCGGAATGCGCGGCGAGATCGTGACCGTACCGGCGGAGCACGGGAGCCCCCGTAACCTGACCGGCACCCCCGGCGTCCACGAGCGCTCCCCGGCATGGTCCCCGGACGGACGGTGGGTGGCCTACGTCTCCGACGCGTCCGGGGAGTACGCCCTGCACGTCGCCCCCCGGGACGGCCGGGGCGAGGTGCGGACCTTCGAGCCCGGCGGCGCCGGGTTCTACGAAGACCTGAAGTGGTCCCCGGACGGCGAGTGGATCAGCTTCACCGACAACTCCTGGGCCCTGTACGTCCTGGAGGTCGCCACCGGGCGGATGCGCAAGGTCGACTCCGAGCCGATCTACGGCCCGGTCAAGACCCTGCACCACGCCTGGTCGCCGGACTCGCGCTGGCTGGCCTACACGAAGAACACCCCCACCTACTTCCAGCAGCTCTGGATCTACTCCGTGGAGGAGGACCGCTCCCGGGGCGTGACCGAGGGCCTTTCGGACGTGGGCGAGCCGGTCTTCGACGCCGGCGGCAAGTACCTCTACGTCTCCGCCTCCACCGACGCCGGACCCATCCGCCAGTGGTTCGCCCAGTCGAACACCGGCGTGCGCTCGACGAACACCCTCTACCTGGCGGTGCTCCCCGCCGACGAGCCCTCCCCCCTCGCGCCGAGGAACGACGAGGAGGAGGCGGCGGAGGCCACCGCCGGGGCGGGCGGGGACGATCGCGCCGGGGACGCCGAGGAGCCCGAAGGCGACGGTGGCGAGGACGGCGATGCGCCCCCCGATGTGCGCATCGACTTCGACGGCCTGGCCCAGCGGATCGTCGCCGTGCCCGTGGAGCCGGCGGCCTACCGCTCGCTCCAGCCCGGAAAGGCCGGCACCCTGTATTACCTGAAGGCCCGGGAACGGACCCTCTCCGACCGGCCGCTGGGCCGGAGCGACCTCGCCCGCTTCTCCCTGGACGAGCGCGAGGAGGAGACGCTGGTCGAGGGGGTGGGTTCGTTCGTGCTGTCCGCCGACGGCGAGAAGGTCCTCTTCGCCCACGGGTCCGGCGACGACCGGCGCTGGGAGATCGCCGAGACGGCGGGCGAGGTCGAGAAGGGCGCCGGGCGGCTCGCCGTCGATCAGGTGCGCCTCCACGTCGACCCGACCGCGGAGTGGGAGCAGATGTTTTACGACGCGTGGCGCATCCAGCGGGACTACTTCTACGACCCGGGGATGCACGGCGCCGACTGGCCGGCGATGCGGGACAAGTACGCCGACTTCCTCCCCCACCTGGCGACCCGGGGCGATCTGACCCGCGTGCTGCGCTGGCTGGGGAGCGAGCTCACCGTGGGCCACCTCTACGTCGGCGGCGGGGATTCCCGCGACGAGCCGGACGGGGTGCCCGGCGGCCTCCTGGGCGCCGACCTGGAGATCGCCGATGGCCGATACCGGTTCGCCCGGGTCTACGGCGGGCTCAACTGGAACCCGGACCTGCGGGCGCCCCTCACCGAGCCCGGGGTGGACGTGCGCGAGGGCGAATACCTGCTGGCCGTCGAAGGCCGGGAGCTGCGGCCCCCGGACAACCCGTACGCCCCTTTCGAGTACACCGCCGGCCAGGTCGTGGAGATCACCGTGGGGCCCTCTCCCGGCGGCTCCGGTGCCCGCACGGTGGAGGTGGTGCCCATCGAGAGCGAGTCGGGCCTGCGCAACCGGGCCTGGGTGGAGGGCAACCTGGAGCGGGTCCACGAGGCCACGGACGGCCGCGTGGCCTACGTCTACGTGCCTAACACGGCCGGCTCCGGCCACACCTACTTCCGCCGCTACTTCTACCCCCAGGCGCACAAGGAGGCGATCATCGTCGACGAGCGCTACAACAGCGGCGGCCAGGTGGCGGACTACTACATCGAAGCGCTCCAGCGGCCGGCTTTCGCCTGGTGGGCCATGCGCTACGGCCGGGACCTGAAGACGCCCCTGGCCTCGATCCAGGGCCCGAAGGTGATGATCATCGACCAGCACGCCGGCTCCGGCGGCGACATGCTGCCCTGGATGTTCCGCAAGCTCGAGCTGGGCACGCTGGTGGGCAAGCGGACGTGGGGCGGCCTCGTGGGGATCCTGGGCTTCCCGCCGCTCATGGACGGCGGCTTCGTCACCGCCCCGAACCTGGCCATCTGGACCGAGGACGGCTGGGTCGTGGAGAACGAGGGGGTTCCGCCGGACGTGGAGGTGGAGCAGCTCCCGGCGGAGGTCGCCGCCGGCCGCGACCCCCAGCTGGAGCGGGCCATCGAGATCGCCCTGGAGCAGCTCGAGGCGAGCCCTCCGGGCCGCCCCGAGCGGCCGGAGTACCCCGACCGGGCGGTGGACTGACAGGGGCACGCGGCAGCCAGGAGCCTGCGG
>JBKHJP010000166.1:0-8898 GCA_046538065.1 Thermoanaerobaculia bacterium
GGCACCTGATGACCATTTGTCAATGACTTACGGGAGATTATGCCGGAGCCCTGGGACGCCCCCGGCTACACTTGCGCCGCGCCGCGGCGCCCCTGATACACTCCGGCCGCCCGACGGCGCCCTTCCGGGCCGCCGTCACCTTTCACCTCCAGGCGCTTCCCGAGCAGCACGATCGACACGAGGGCAAGCCCCGGGAGAGCGCCGAACCGCGAACCCACGACGGGCGGGCAGGGGCCCCCGACGAGGACCATGCCGTGAAGATCCACGAATACCAGGCGAAGGAGATCCTGCGCCAGTACGGGGTGGCCACACCCCGGGGCGAGGTCACGGACGAGCCGTCCGAGGCCCGGCGCATCTGCGAGGAGCTGGGCGGCCGGTGCGTGGTCAAGGCCCAGATCCACGCCGGCGGGCGGGGCAAGGGCGGCGGCGTGAAGCTCGCCGGCTCGCCGGGGGAGGCGGAGACCCTGGCCGGCGAGATCCTGGGGATGCAGCTGATCACGCCGCAGACCGGTCCCGAAGGCCAGACCGTCCGGAGGGTCTACGTCGAGGAGGCCTCGGACATCGTCCGGGAGCTCTACCTCTCGGTGACCCTGGACCGGGCCCGGGGCATGCCCCTGGTCATGGCCTCCACCGAGGGCGGCATGGACATCGAGGAGGTCGCGGCGAAGAAGCCCGAGGCCATCCTCAAGGAGTGGGTCCATCCCCACCTGGGTCTCCTGGGCTTCCAGGCCCGGGCTCTGGCCTCCGGGCTGGGCCTGGAGGGGGACGCGGCGAAGGCCGGGCGCAAGCTGGTGACCGCCCTGGTGGAGTGCTACGGGGAGGCGGACGCCTCGCTGGTCGAGATCAACCCCCTGGTGGTCACCGGCGACGGCCGGGTCGTCGCCCTGGACGCCAAGATGGGCTTCGACGACAACGCCCTCTTCCGCCACCCCGGGATCCGGGAGATGCGGGACCTGGCGGAGGAGGATCCGGTGGAGGTCGAGGCCGGCAAGCACGGCCTGTCCTACATCAACCTGGACGGCGACATCGGCTGCATGGTCAACGGCGCGGGCCTGGCCATGGCCACCATGGACATCATCAAGCTCCACGGCGGCGAGCCGGCGAACTTCCTGGACGTGGGCGGCTCGGCGAGCCAGGAGGCGGTGGCCAACGCCTTCCGGCTCCTGGTTTCCGACGACTCGGTCCGGGCGGTCCTGATCAACATCTTCGGCGGCATCGCCCGCACCGACCGGATCGCCCGGGGCGTGGTCGCCGGCATCCAGGAGGTGGGCGACGTCACGCTGCCGGTGGTCGTCCGCCTGGAGGGGACGAACGTGGACGAGGGCCGGCGCATCCTCCGGGAGGCCGACTTCGACTTCGTCGTCGCCGATGGCATGGCCGATGCCGCCGCCAAGGTGGTCACCGCAGCCAGGGAAGGAAGCTCATGAGCACCAGTTCCGGGTGGGGGTGTCCCTCTCCCCCCGCGCGGGGGGAGAGGGATCGAGGGTGAGAGGGGCGATCCAATGGATCCCCTGGTCTGGACCGGGTCGCTCGAGTGGTGTTGCCACCGCCGGTTTACCGGGGTGGGGGGAGCCCACCCGGGGTACCCCGCCTTCGGAGCAATGGTCACCTGCTGCCCAAGGGAGGATCTGAACCAATGGCCATCTGGCTCGACGAATCGACGCGCCTGATCGTCCAGGGGATCACCGGCAAGGAGGGGGAGTTCCACGCCCTGGGCTGCCGGGACTACGGCACGAAGGTGGTCGGGGGTGTGACCCCCGGCAAGGGCGGCCGGGAGGTGGAGGGCGTCCCGGTCTTCGACTCGGTGCGCGACGCCCGGGAGGCCACCGGCGCCGACGCCTCCATGATCTTCGTGCCGCCGCCCTTCGCCGCCGATGCCGTCATGGAGGCGGCGGACGCCGGCATCGGCCTGATCGTGTGCATCACCGAGGGCATCCCGGTGACCGACATGCTCCGGGTCCAGGAGTTCCTGGCGCACCACCCGGCGCGCCTGATCGGGCCCAACTGCCCGGGCGTGATCAGCCCGGGCAAGGCCAAGATCGGCATCATGCCGGGGCACATCCACCGTCCGGGCAGGGTCGGGGTGATCAGCCGTTCCGGCACCCTCACCTACGAGGCGGTCTGGCAGCTCACCAACCTGGAGCTGGGCCAGTCCACCTGCGTCGGCATCGGCGGCGACCCGCTCCAGGGAACGGATTTCATCGACGTGCTGGAGGGCTTCGCCGGCGACCCGGAGACCGAGGCCGTGGTCCTCATCGGCGAGATCGGCGGCAGCGCCGAGGAGGAGGCCGCCGCCTGGGTGAAGGAGAACTTCGACCGGCCGGTGGTGGGCTTCATCGCCGGGCGCACGGCCCCGCCCGGGCGCCGCATGGGCCACGCCGGGGCCATCGTCTCCGGCGGCTCGGGAACCGCCGAGGGCAAGATGGAGGCCCTCCGGGAGGCGGGCATCCACGTGGTGGAGTCCCCGGCGGAGATCGGGAGCACCGTCGCCCGGGCCCTGGGCCGGTGACGGCTCCCAGGCGGCTACCAGGCGGCGGCTGGCTGGCCCTGATCGGCGGCGGCGAGTTCACCTTCGAGGAGACCCTGGACGCCGACTCGGCCTGGCTGGAGAAGATCCCCCCCGAGCGCGCCGGCGATCCCGTGGGCTTCGTGCCGGCGGCGAGCGGCTCGGTGGAGTACGGCGAGCACTTCACCACGTACCTCGCCGAGGTCTTCGAGCGCGACGTGGTGACGATCCCCATCTACCGGGCCCGGGACGCCCGGCGGGGCAAGAACCTGGAGCGGCTGGAGGGGTGCTCCGCCGTCTACCTGGGGGGCGGGGTGACCGACCACCTCCTGGGCGCCCTCGCGGACAGCCCGGTGGCGGAGACCCTGGCCCGGAGCCTCGCCTCCGGCGCCGTCGTCGTGGCCATCGCCGCGGCGGCCCAGGCCCTCGGCGCCGCCGCCCGGAGCATCCGCCCCGGCGAGACCCTGCCGGGCCTGGGGTGGCTTCCCGGGGGCGTCGTGGAGCCCAACTTCGATCCGGGCCACGACCGGCGCCTGCGGCGGCTCCTTCAGGCGCCGGGAGCCCGCTGGGGCCTGGGCCTCCCGGCGGGCTCCTGCCTGCTCCTGGGTCCGGACGGAGCCGCGGAGGTGGTGGGGGAGGCCTGGACGCTGGACGACTCCGACGGGGAGCTGGAGCCTTACGGGCCCGCCGAGCCCGAACCCGAGCTCCCGTAGTTCCATGGAGACCGCACTGATCTGACCTGACGAAAGGCCACCCGTGGCTCCTGGCGCGGGCTCCCCGCCCGCAACCGAAGCGTGTAGGGGCGGAGCTTGCCTCCGCCCGTGGTGCGGAACGCCTCGGGGGTCGCTGGGCTACGGGGGTGGGCCGACCCGCCACGCCACTGTCTATCAAGGAGACGCGACATGCAGACCACCCTGACGATCCTCAAGCCGGACAGCGTGGGTGCCGGCAACACCGGCAAGATCCTCGACCAGCTCCTCCAGGAGGGCTTCCGCATCCGGGGTCTGAAGCAGGTCCGCTTGACGGAGGCCCAGGCCCGCTCGTTCTACGAGGTCCACAAGGAGCGGCCGTTCTACGACGCCCTGGTGTCGTTCATGACCTCCGGCCCGGTTGTGGTGGCGGCCCTGGAGAGGCAGAGCGCCGTCACCCACCTGCGGGAAGTGATGGGGGCCACCGACTCGCAGAAGGCGGCGGAGGGTACCGTCCGCGCCCGCTTCGGCACCGACATCGAGAAGAACGCCATCCACGGGAGCGACTCCCCGGAGAACGCCCGCCGGGAGGTCGGGTTCTTCTTCTCCGATGCGGAGCTCCTGGCCGCCGGCTGATGATCGCTCCCGGCGAGGCGGCGCGGGCGCCGCTCCCAGGCCTCCGGCGGGTCGCGATTGCTTGAGTGTCGGGTGGAGCGCACCGGCGCCCGGTTCGATTTCAGATAGGATCCGGCCGCCATGGTCTACCGAACCTCCATGCCGGCGCCCGAGAGCCACGTCCCCGAGAGCCGCCGCGGCCGCCGGGTCGGGACGATCTGCCTCGAGTGCGGCAGCGTCTACGCCCTCCACCGCTCGCGGCACGCCGGCAAGCCGGTCTACGGCAAGGACCACGTGGCCGCCCCGTGTGCCCACGAAGGCGAGGCGTTCGATCCTGGCGAGGGCTGGTGGGAGCCGGCGGTGGAGGTCCTGGCGCCGCCGGCGGACGACGAGGCCCCGTCGGGGGAGGACGCGACGGCGCCTCCGGGCTGAAGCCGTTCGGGGCCGCCGCAGGCGGTTCGGGCTGCTAAACTCCGGTCCGTCAAGTGCCTCCGCCGGTCACGCTCCGGCGCTTCCGGCTCCCGGCCATCGTCTACTTCCGAGCGGTACCGTGCGCGCCGCCTGGTCCATCGACCGCAAGCGAGCTGTCCGTTGGGCGGCCCCGTTTGCCGTGACGCTGCTCGGGGCCCTCCTGAGCGGCGGGCCCGCAGGGGAGCCCTCGTCCTTCCGGCCGGACCTGGCTGCGGCGTCGGCCTTCGCCTCCGGCCTCCTCTTCGGGTGGATCGGCGCGGCGGGCGCCGGCCTCGGAGCGGCGCTGGGAGCGGCTTTCCACGCCGCCGGGACCGGCCCGGAGAGCGGGGTCCCGGGTTGGTCCGTGGCCCTGCTGTCCGGGCTCGGCGCCGGCGTCGCCGGAGCGGTCCCCTTCGCCGTGTTCCGCCATCTCCGCGGTCTCGGCCGGGGCCTTCCGAACCTGCGCTCGTACCTGTGGCTCCTCGCCTCCGGAGCCCTGGCAGCCAGCGTTGCCTCGTTCCTCCGGGCGGGCCCCCTCGCCGGCGGCTCCTCGCTCCGGGTCTGGTTCGCCGCGTTCGACGCCCTCGTCACCGTCGCCTACCTGGCGCCCGCGGCGGTGGTGGCCACCGACCTGTGGGCCCGGTGGTGGCTGGCGCCCCTTCCCGGGGAGGTGCCGGCGCGGCGCTCCCTCGACCTGGTGCAGCCCCGGCGCCTGGAGACCGCCGGTGCCTTCCACGAGACGCGGGTCCTGACCCGGCCGGCGCCGCGCCTGGGCTGGGGCTTCGCCGTGGGGCTGGCCGTGCTGCTCGGTGTGACCGCCGTGGCGGTGCCGGTGAGCGCCTCGGTTCCCGCCGGTGGCCACTGGGTCCTGCTCCTCTATCTCGCGCCGGTGTTCTGGGCCGGAAACCACTACGGCCTGCGGGGCGCCGTCGCCACGTCCGGGCTGAGCGCGGCGGTCTTCCTGCTCGGCCAGGCGGCCTGGAGCGCCCTGGTCGCCGATCCGCTCCTCGAAATGACGCCGGTGGGCCTGCGGGCGGCCTGCGTGGAGCTCGCCCTCTTCGGCGTGATCGGCGCCTTCGTGGGGACGGCCCGGGAGCGCGAGCAGCTCCTCCGGACCGAGGTCGTGCACAGGAACCGCCTGCTCCGCCAGGACCTCCTCCGGGTGGTGCAGGCCCTGACCAACGCCGTGGAGGCCAAGGACGTCTACACCGAAGGGCACCTCAAGCGGGTCAGCGACTACGCCGTCATGGTCGGAGAGCGCATGGGCCTCGCCGGCCACTCCCTGGAGATGCTCTTCTTCGCCAGCATGCTCCACGACATCGGCAAGATCGGCGTTCCCGAGGCGATCCTCACGAAGGAGGGACCCCTGAGCCTCGAGGAGAGCCGCATCATGCAGCGCCACTCCGAGATCGGCGCCAGGATCCTCCAGGACCTGGACATCCTCCGGGACGCGGCGCCGCTGGTCCTGCACCACCAGGAGCGTTACGACGGCCGGCGGGACGGTAAGTACCCCGGCTACCCGGCGGGCCTGGCGGGCGACGAGATCCCCCTCGGCTCCCGGATCATCGCCGTGGTGGACGCCTTCGACGCCATGACCACCGACCGGCCGTACCGGAAGGGCTTCGCCCCCGAGGAGGCGATCGGCGAGCTCCGCCGGGAGGCGGGGAGCCAGTTCGATCCCCGCGTGGTGGAGGTCTTCGCCGGCATCCTCGCCGACCACCCGTGGCGGGTGGAGGACGTGGCCTGAACCCGCTGCCCCGGCCACCTTGAGTGGCGCGGGTGGCGGAGCTACCCTGTTGCGATCGTGAGCGAGCTCCACGAGCACCTCCGAGCCCGGTTCGGCCTGGACCGGTTCCGGCCGCACCAGGAAGAGGTCTGCCGCGCGGTGGCCGGCGGCGACGACGCCCTGGTGGTGATGCCCACCGGCGCCGGCAAGTCGCTGTGCTACCAGCTCCCGGGACTCGTCCGCGGGGGCACCACCCTGGTCGTCTCGCCCCTGATCGCCCTGATGGAGGACCAGGTGGGCAAGCTCCGGGAGCTGGGTCTCATCGCCGAGCGGATCCACTCGGGCCGTGGCCGGGCCGACTCCCGCGCCGTCTGCCGGGACTACCTGGACGGCCGCCTGGACTACCTCTTCATCGCCCCGGAGCGCCTGTCGGTCCCGGGGTTCCCGGAGCTCCTGGCCCGTCGGAAGCCCTCCCTGGTGGCGGTGGACGAAGCCCATTGCATTTCATGGTGGGGGCACGACTTCCGCCCGGACTACCGGCTCCTGGGCGGGCGGCTCCCGGCGCTGCGCCCGGCCCCCATCGTGGCCCTGACCGCCACCGCCACCCCCCGGGTCCAGGACGACGTCCTCGACCAGCTCGGCATGCCGCGGGCGGAGCGCTTCATCCGCGGGTTCCGGCGGACCAACCTCGGAGTCGAGGTGGTGGAGGCGCCGCCCTCGGCCCGGGGTGCGCTGGTCCGCGAGCTCCTGGCGGACCCGGGGAACCGTCCGGCCATCGTCTACGCCCCGACCCGGAAGGAGGCCGACGCCCTGGGCGCCGCCCTGGGCGAGGAGTTCCCGGCCGCCGGGTACCACGCCGGCCTGGAGGCGGCGGAGCGGGACCGCGTCCAGGCGCGCTTCCTCGAAGGGGACCTCGACGCCGTGGTGGCGACGATCGCCTTCGGCATGGGGGTGGACAAGCCGGACGTGCGGACCGTCCTCCACACCGGGCTCCCCGGGAGCCTGGAGGGCTACTACCAGGAGACCGGCCGCGCCGGCCGGGACGGCCTGCCCTCCCGGGCGGTGCTCCTCTACTCCTGGGCCGACCGCCGGACCCACGAGTTCTTCTTCGAGCGGGACTACCCGGAGCCGGCGCTCCTGGCGCGGATCCACGAGACCCTCGGGCGGCGCCCGGAGCCCGCCGAGGTCGTCGGCGCCCGGGTGGACGCGGACGACGACGTCTTCCGGCGCGCCCTGGAGAAGCTCTGGATCCACGGCGGTGCCACGGTCACCCCGGAGGGCGACGTCTCCCGGGGCGGGCCCCACTGGCGCCCGGCGTACCTGGAGCAGCGGCGCCACCGCCGGGAGCAGCTCGAGAACATGACGCGCTTCGCCGACGGCCACCGCTGCCGGATGCTCCACCTGGTGGAGCACTTCGGCGACCGGCGGGACTCGGGGGAGCCGTGCGGGGTGTGCGACGTCTGCCGACCGGAGGGGTGCCGGGTCCGGCGGTTCCGGTCCCCGGACGGCGGCGAGGCGGTGGCGATCCGGGAGGTGCTGGACGCCCTGCGCACCCGGACGAACCCCACGACTGGCCAGCTCCACCGGGACCTGGGCAGCTCCCTGGGCCTGGAGCGCAAGCGGTTCGAACGGCTCCTCCGGACCCTCGCCCGGGCGCGGCTGGTGGAGCTGGAGGAGGACTCCTTCGACAAGGACGGCCAGACGATCCGCTTCCGGAGGGTGACCCTGCGCCCGGAGGGCTACCGGGCGGCGACCGGGCAGAGCGACGCCGTGGAGGGGCTGTGGCTGGAGGAGCCGGTTGCCGGAAGGGCGGGCAAGGGGAAGCGCGCGGGCCGGGCTCGCGGGGCCGTGGGGTCGCCGGGACGGTCCGGCTTCCGGGCGATGTCGGGACGTGGCGCCGGGACTGCCGCAGGGCGCTCCGGCCCCGGGGCGTCCTCGGGCACCGCCGCCGGGGCGGACGCCCCGGGTCCACCCCCGGATCCGGAGCTCGCCGAGCGCCTCCGGGAGTGGCGCCTGGCGGAGGCCCGGCGGCGGAAGGTCCCGGCTTTCGTCCTCTTCTCGGACCGGACCCTGGAGGCGCTGGCGGCGGAGAGGCCCCGGGACCGCCGGGAGCTCCTGGCGGTCCACGGGATCGGCCCGGCGAAGGCCGGCGACTTCGGCGCCGAGCTCTTGGAGCTCCTGAACGCGTAGGCTTGCCAGGGGTGTACCATCCGCAGAGGTTCGCCGCCCCGGATGGCCCTCCTCAATCGCGTGAAGCGGCCGAGCTCTGCCTCGGCCGGGGTGGGCGGGGGGATTTCACTCCCCCGCACGCCGACTCCCTGTCGCCCCGAGGGGAGTCGAGGGGCCTGGGCGGGGGATTCACCGGGCTCCCCCCCGGGCAGGGGCCGGGGCATTCCGCTCCGGCGTCGGCCCCGAAGCCCGCTGGTCGGCTACGGTGCCCTCTCGGCGTTCGGGCGTCCTCGGACCGCCGGGTGCCCTTCGACCGCGAGGCCTGGAGGCGGCGGGCGTGCCGCCTCGCGTCCTGGGGGGGCCGGTGTGCCGGTGGCTCCGGCTCCGGGTTCGTCTACCCGGCCTCGGCCGGCGGGCGCGGCTGCCGCCGCCGGTTCGGAATCCCCGGCCACTGCCCTCCACCGCCCCGTGCGGCGCCACCGTGTGGCCTCCTGAAACCGCGTGAAGCGGCCGAGCTCTGCCTCGGCCGGGGGTGGGAGGCGTGAGAGTCGGAGTCCCTCCCGCCCCTGGCCGTTCCCTTGGATGACTCCTTGTCGCCCCGAGCGGAGTCGAGGGGCCTGGGCGGGGGAGTCGGCGGGCTCCCCCCGGGCAGGGGCCGGGGCATTCCGCTCCGGCGTCGGCCCCGAAGCCAGACCTCCTGACCTACCCCTCGTAACCCACTGAAACCACAGAGCCGGCCCTCT
>JBKHJP010000167.1:0-8853 GCA_046538065.1 Thermoanaerobaculia bacterium
CGGGAGGGCCGAGCCGAGGCGCGGGCCCTGCGGAAAACCGTCCGACCAGCCCGCGCCGGTCCGGAGCCCGGCCCGCACCCGGCCTCCTCCGGGGGGGGGGGCGTAGATGCGAGCCCCTACGCCCCGGAGTCCGGCGCCGGCGGCCGGCCGCCTACCCTACCCCGCCGGCTTCCGCGGGAACACGAAGATCGGCGGCGCCTCCTCGCCGTTGGCGAAGCGCCGGATGTAGAGCCGGACCCGCGAACCGGGCGGCACCGCCTCCGCCAGCTCCTCGAACTCCCGGGCGCTCTCCACCGGCCGCCCGTTGACCTCGGTGATCACGTAGATCACCCCGTCGTTGCGCACTCCCTGCTCCCAGAGCGGGCTCGTGGGCTCCACGGAGGTGATCCAGACCCCATCCACGCCCGACGGCACCCCGTGCATCTGGCGCGCGTTCTCCGTCAGGTCCTGGTAGCGGATCCCGAGCCACTCGATGCCGCTCTCGGTGTCGTCCTCGCGCTCCTCGGTGGTCTCCGCCTCGGACGGCCGCTCGGTGAGCTCCACCGTGCGCTCCATCCGCTCGTCGTTCCGGAGGATCGTCAGCTCCACCGACTCCCCCGGCCCCTTGGCCGAGACGTAATCGATCAGGAACCGGGTGTCGTCCACCGGCCGGCCGTCCACCTCGAGGACGATGTCCCCGTGCTCCAGGCCGGCCGCGTCCGCCGGCTGCTCCGGCATCACGCTGTTGACCAGGACGCCCTGCGGCTCATCCAGGCCGAACGCCTCGGCGATCTCCCAGTCCACGTCCTGGATCTGGATGCCCAGGTAGCCCCGGTGGACCTCGCCGTGCTCGCGAAGCTGGGGCAGGATCTGCTTGAGGGTGTTCACCGGCACCGCGAAGCCGATGTTCTCGGCGCCGAAGTTGATCAGCGTGGCGATCCCCACGACCTGGCCCCGGACGTTCAGGAGGGGCCCGCCGGAGTTGCCGAAGTTGATCGCCGCGTCGGTCTGGATGAAGTTCTCGAAGGAGGAGTCCAGGACGCCCAGGGAGCGGCCCTTGGCGCTCACCACGCCGACGGTCACGGTCTGCTCCAGGCGCAGGGGGCTGCCCACGACCATGATCCACTCGCCCACGCGGAGGCCCTCGCTGTCGCCGAGCTCCAGGTAAGGCACCTCCCGGTCGGGATCGATCTGGAGCAGGGCGACGTCGGTGGCCGGGTCGGTCCCCCGGACCTCCGCGGGGTAGCTCCGGCCGTTGAGGGTCACCGCCACCTGGTCCGCGTTCTCGACCACGTGGTTGTTGGTCACGATCAGCCCGTCGGCGCTGACCACGAAGCCGCTGCCCGTGGAGTCCTGGCGGAAGGGCTGTTGGCGCTCCCGCTCCCGCTCCGGGCCGGGGCGCTGGGGACCGAAGAAGAACTCGAACGGATTGACCCCGCCGGAGCGCCCGTCCCGGCCGATCCGGGAGCTCTGGATGGAGACCACCGCCGGCCGGACCGCTTCGGCGAGGGCGGCGAAATCCGGGGTGGCGACGGTGTCCTCGCCGGCGGGAACCTGGACCGGCCCGGGGCCGTCGGAGTCCGCGTAGCCCGGAGAGGTGGTCGAAAGCCCCGTGGAGAGGACGAGGCCGAACACGGTCCCGGCGAGGAGCAAGGTGATGGCGGCGATCTGCCGCCTGCTGGTCGAGGAGTTGGTGTCTGGTTTCATTCTCTTCTCGGCTTCCCGGTGAAAGTGTCGTCCGATGGTACTCGCAAACCGGCGGCAAGCATAGCAAGATGACTGCCACCGCCGGCGGGGCCTGCGGCCGGCGCGGTCCGGGCGCGCGGCTGCACCGGTGCGAAGGTTCCTCCTGCGCCAATGTGGCATGTTCCGGACGCCCGAGGGACTTCCCGCCGGGCCGCCGGCGGGCGCATCGCCTCTCCCCCTCGCTCCGGCCTCGCCCCGGGACCTCCTCGACGCCCCGTCCTCCTTCTGCTACACTTTTCCCCGGGGCCGGCAGGCGCGACCTGGCGGGCGGATTGGTGTCCGTCCGCCCAGTCGGCTATACTCCAGGCTGTCGGCTTGCCTCGACTCTGAAGGGAGTGGGCATCTCGCCCACTTTTTTTGTTGGGCGCAAAGGCGATCGAGCCGGCGCCCCGGTGAGCGCGAGCACCCGGTGCGGGATCGGAGCCCCGCGCCGTTCGATGACGGCACGTATGACGAAGAGCCCCAAGACCGAGGAGAGGCCGGGCCGCCTGGCGGCGGCGACGACGCCTCCGGGCACGACGGCGCTGAGCCCCGAGCTCGAGGGCGAGATCGAGGCCATCGCCGAGGACAGCGGCTGCGAGCTGGTCCACGCGGAGTTCAAGGGCAGCGTCCTGAGAATCTTCATCGACCGGCCGGAGACGCCCGGGGGCGTCGATCTCTCGGATTGCGAGACCGTCTCACGGCAGGTCTCGGCGCTCCTCGACGTCGTCGACTTCGGGCCGGGTCGGTACACGCTGGAGGTCAGCTCCCCCGGCCTGGACCGGCAGCTCTACCGCCCCCGGGACTACCGGCGCTTCGTCGGGAGCCTGACCCGGGTGACCTTCCGGGATCCGGAGTCGGGGAAGAAACAGACCGTGGTCGGCCGTTTGTGGAGGTATCTGGAGGCCGAAGAGGCCGCCGGGCAATCCCCCGAGATCCAGCTCGAGCTGACCGACCGGGACGAGAGGCTGGTGCTGCCCCTCGATGCGATCGAGGTGGCCCGGCTCGAGATCGAACTATAGGGACGACGAGACGCGATGCCTCAAGCACAGCCCACTGAGAAGGTCAACCTGAACCTCCTCCTCCAGCAGGTGGCGCGGGAGAAGGAGGTGGACATCGACCGCTGGATCGGTGCCCTCGAGGACGCCATGGCTTCGGCGGCCAAGAAGCAGCACCGCATCAAGGAGCCGGTGCGTGCGAGTCTCGACCGCGAGACGGGCGAGTTCAAGGCCTTCATCGTCAAGCAGGTCGTCGAGGAGGTCGAGGACCCCCTGGCCGAGTGGACCGTCGATGAGGCCCAGGAGCACAAGGCCGACGCCGAGGTGGGCGACGAGATCCAGATCCCCATCTCCACCGAGGGCCTGGGGCGCATCGCCGCCCAGTCGGCCAAGCAGGTGCTCTACCAGCGGATCCGCGAGGCCGAGCGGGAGAACGTCTACAACGAGTTCATCGACCGCCTGGGCGAGGTGGTCAACGGCACCGTCAAGCGCTTCGAGCGCGGCGACATCATCGTGGACCTGGGCCGCACCGAGGCGATCGTCCCCAGAAGCGAGCAGGCGCGCCACGAGCGCTACAGCCAGGGCGAACGGATCCGGGGCGTCATCATCGACGTCCACAAGCAGCCCAAGGGTCCGCAGATCGTCATGTCCCGGACCGATCCGCGCCTGCTGGTCAAGCTTTTCGAGATGGAGGTGCCGGAGATCTACGACGGCACCGTGGTGATCAAGAACGCGGTGCGAGCCCCGGGCGAGCGGGCCAAGGTGGCGGTCTACAGCCGGGAGCGCGACGTGGACCCCGTGGGGGCCTGCGTCGGCATGAAGGGCTCCCGCGTCCAGTCGATCATCCGGGAGCTCCGGGGCGAGAAGATCGACATCGTGGAGTACTCCGATGACCTGGTGACCTTCGCCCAGGCGGCGCTGGCGCCGGCGCGGATCACCCGGGTCTCGGTGACCCACCACGGCGAGCGCCCCCACCTGGACGTGATCGTGGAGGACGAGCAGCTCTCCCTGGCCATCGGCCGCCGGGGCCAGAACGTGCGCCTCGCCTCCGAGCTGATCGGCGCGCGCGTCGACATCAAGAGCGAGAGCGACGTCAAGGACGAGGTGGCCGGCGCCCTGGCCCGCATGCTCCAGACGGCCATGGCGGAGAGCGAGGAGGGCGGCGAGGCCGCCGCGGCGATGCGGGTGGACCTGACGGAAGCGCCGGGCATCGGCGAGAAGACCGCCGCGGCCCTGGACGAGGCGGGGTACGCCGACCTCCAGGCGCTCCTGGGGGCCAGCCCGGACGACCTGGAGCAGGTCGAGGGCCTCGGCCCCAAGACGGCCGCCCGCCTGCGCGAGTGGGCCGAGGAACGCGCCCAGGAGCTGGCGGGGGCGGCCCCCGCCGCCGTACCGGTCACCGAGGAGCCGGAAGCGTTCGCCGCGGAGCCGGCGGACGAGGCGTCCACCATGGACGACCAGGACTTCATGGCCGCCCTGTCCCGGGCCTTTGAGGAGAGCGAGCGCGAGCGCGGGGACGCCGAGGGCGAAGAGGTGGAAGAAGGGGCCGGAGCCGTGAGCGACCGGGTCGAGGAGTGATCCGGCACCCTGTGCGCAGACGAGCGGCGGACGCCGGCGGCGGCGGACGAGGACGCGGACGCGAGTCGTAGAAGAGGAACCGCGGAGCATCTATGGGAAAGATTCGGGTACAGGACCTGGCGAAGATGATGAACCTTCCGAGCCAGGAGCTCATCTTCAAGCTCAAGTCGATCGGAGTGCGCGTCGAGGGCGACGACGCCCAGATCGACACCGACACGCTCCAGGCGATCCTCCAGGGCAAGAAGCTGCCCCATCCGCGGGAGGTGATCCTCCGCGACGAGGAGGCCAAGGCGACGGCGCCCACCCCCCGGCCCCGCCACGCCCCCCGGCGCCGGCCGCCGGCGAGCCCCCTGCGCCAGACCCGGCCCCGGACCGTGATCCACAAGGTCGACTCGAAGATCAAGTCGATCCCCGCCCGGGAGCGGCCCGAGACGAAGGAAGAACCGAAGCGCGAGGCCCCGGAGAAGGCGGCCAGGACGGCGGCCCCCGAGGCCCCGGCACCGGAGCGCAAGGCTCCGGAGACCCGCGCCCCCGAGGCCCCGGCTCCGGAGAAGGCGGCCCAGAAGAAGCCCGAGAAGGCCGCCCGCAAGCCCGCGGCCGTCGAGCCCGAGGAGCGCCGAGCCCCCGCCGAGGAGGCTGAAGAGAAGCGGCCGAAGCGGGTCAAGACGAAGCGCCGCGCGCCGGCCGCGCAGGACGAGGACCTTGCGGCCTACCGTGGCAAGCTGGTCGAGGACCTGGAGGAAGCGCCCGAGGAGGAGGTCGCGGCGAAGGCCGGCCCCAGCCGGGCCAAGCGCCGGGCCGAGCGCCGGGCCGAGCGCCGCAAGAAGCAGAAGGCGAAGCGCGAGGAGGGCAAGGTCCTCCAGTTCAAGGAGAAACAACCGGAGGGGCCGGTGATGGTCTCCGAGAACATGACCGTCCGGGAGTTCGCCGACAAGCTCGGCGTCAAGTCGAAGGATCTGATCCAGATCCTCTTCAAGAAGGGCATCATGGCCAACATCAACCACGTCCTGGCGCCGGAGACGGCCCTGCAGCTCGCCGAGGAGCTGGGCGTGGACGCCATGGAGGTCTCCTTCGAGGAGGCGGTGCAGCTCCAGCACGAGGAGGCCCTCGGGGCCGAGGGAGGCACCCGGGAGCCCCGGGCGCCGGTGGTCACCGTGATGGGTCACGTCGACCACGGCAAGACCTCGCTGCTGGACCGGATCCGCAAGAGCCAGGTGGCCGAGAGCGAAGCCGGCGGGATCACCCAGCACATCGGCGCCTACCAGGTGCCGGTGGGCGAGCGGAAGGTGGTCTTCCTCGACACGCCGGGCCACGAGGCCTTCACCATGATGCGGGCCCGGGGCTCCAAGGTCACCGACATCGTGATCCTGGTGGTGGCCGCCGACGACGGCGTCATGCCCCAGACCGTCGAGGCCATGGACCACGCCCGGGCGGCGGGCGTGCCGATCGTCATCGCGATCAACAAGATCGACAAGTCCAACGCCAACCCCGACCGCGTCAAGAAGGAGCTGGCGGACCGGGACCTCCTGGTCGAGGACTGGGGCGGCGACGTGGTGGCCGTGCCGGTCTCCGCCATCCAGGGCGAAGGGATCGACGAGCTCCTGGAGATGGTTTTGCTGACGGCGGACATCCAGGAGCTCAAGGCGGCGCCGGACGTGCCGGCCCAAGGGGCCGTGCTCGAGGCCCGCAAGGAGACCGGCCGCGGGACCGTGGCCACCGTCCTGGTCCAGAACGGCACCCTGACGGTCGGTGACACCTTCGTCTGCGGCGCGACCTCGGGGCGGGTGCGCTCGATGATGAACGACCGCGGCGAGCGCTTGAAGGAGGCCGGGCCCGCCACGCCGGTGGAGGTCGCCGGCTTCTCCGACGTGCCGGCGGCCGGCGACGTCTTCCAGGTCGTCCCGGACGAGTCCAAGGCCCGGGAGATTGCCGAGTACCGCCGCGAGCAGCAGCGCAAGAAGGAGCTCCAGCCGAGCAAGGGCCGCCTGTCCCTGGAGCAGCTCTTCGACCGGATCGAGGAAGGCGAGGTCAAGGAGCTCCAGGTGGTGATCAAGGCGGACGTCCAGGGCTCGGTGGAGGTCCTCCGGGACGCCCTGGAGAAGCTCTCCACCGACAAGGTACGGGTGGACGTCATCCACTCCGCGGTGGGTGCGATCTCCACCAACGACGTCCTGCTGGCCTCGGCCTCCGACGCCGTCATCGTGGGCTTCAACGTCCGCCCGGAGAAGAACGCCACGGACCTGGCCGAGGAGGAGGAGGTCGACGTCCGCCTCCACACGGTGATCTACGAGATCACCGAGGAGATCAAGAAGGCGATGGTGGGCCTGCTGGAGCCCACGTTCGAGGAGGTCTCCCGGGGCCGCGCCGAGGTCCGGGAGATCTTCAAGGTTCCGAAGGTCGGCACCGTGGCCGGCTGCCACGTGGTCGACGGCCTCATCCCGCGCAACGCCCGGGTACGGCTGCTGCGGGACAACGTCGTCGTGTTCACCGGCAAGGTTTCGTCGCTCAAGCGGTTCAAGGAGGACGTCAACGAGGTCCGGAGCGGCTTCGACTGCGGCATCGCCCTCGAGGGCTACCAGGACCTCAAGCCCGGAGACGAGATCGAAGCCTTCGTGCGCGAAGAGGTCGCCCAGACCCTCTAAGGGTCCAACGTTCGCAGGGCAGGCCAACTTTGACCACGTTCGGCATCTCCACGTTCGAGCTGCACCTGCCCGGCTGCCGGAGCCTCAAGTCGAAGCGGAAGGTGGTCCGGGGGCTCATCGACCGGATCCACCACCGGTTCCGGGTCTCGATCGCCGAGACCGGGTTCCACGACCTCCACCAGCGAGCGGAGATCTCGATCGCCATCGTGTCGCAGAGCGAGACCGACCTGGACCGAATGATGGACGAGATCCGGACGATCATCGACGGCATCGAGCCCGAGGCGTTCCTGACCCTCTGGGACCCCCAGATCCTGGAGGCGGCGCCGTGACCCGCCGGAGCGACCGCGTCGGCGACATGCTCCGCGCGGAGCTGGCCGACCTGGTGATCCGGGAGCTCGCCGACCCGAGGGTCCGGGGCGCCACCGTCTCCCGGGTCGACGTCTCCCCCGACCTGCGCCACGCGGACGTGGGGATCTCGATCCTGGGGGACGAGACGGATCGCCTCGAGGCCGTCGAGGTCCTCCGCGGCGCCCGTGGCTTCCTCCGCTCGCGCCTGGCCCGGAAGGTGCGGCTCAAGAACGTGCCGGACCTCAGGTTCCAGCTCGACCGTGGTCCCGAGCGCAGCCAGCGAATCTCCGACCTGCTGGAGAGCCTCCATGACGACGAGCACGACGAAAGCCCCTGAAGCGCTCCTGGCCAAGATCCGCCAGGGCAACCGGTTCCTGCTGACCAGCCACGTCAGCCCGGACGGCGACTCCATCGGGTCGTCCCTCGGGCTCGCGCGGGTGCTGCGCAGCATGGGCAAGGGCGCCGTGATCTGGGTCCGGGACCCGGCTCCCGCGGTCTACGCCCGGCTGCCCGGTGCCGACCGGATCCACGCCGGCGCGGAGCCCCCCGCCGGGTACCCGGAGAAGTTCGAGGCGAACATCGTCCTGGAGTGCCCGAGCCTCGACCGGAGCGGCCTGGAGGACCATGTCGGCGCCCTGCCGGTCCTCAACATCGACCACCACCTGGGCAACCAGCACTACGGCCAGGTCAACTGGGTGGACACGGCGGCCCCGAGCGTGGGCGAGATGGTCTATCGCCTGGCCAAGGGCCTGAACGCCACCCTGGACGCGGAGACGGCGAACCTGCTCTACATGACCATCGTCACCGACACCGGCGGGTTCCGCTTCTCCAACGCCACCGAGGGCGCCTTCGAGGCGGCGGCCAGCCTGGTGCGCGACGGGGCGCGGCCGGAGCTGGTCTCCCAGTGGATCTACGAGAACCGGCCCGAGGCGGCGGTGCGCCTCCTGGGCGAGGTCCTCCACAGCCTGGAGCTCCACGAGGACGGGAGGATCGCCACCGTCCTCCTGACCCGGGAGATGATGCAGCAAGCCGGCGCCGACGCCACCGACGCCGAGGGCCTGGTGGACTACCCCCGCACCATCTCCGGCGTCCAGGGCGTCGCGCTGCTGCGGAGCCGCGAGGACGGAAAGACCAAGGTCTCGCTCCGGAGCCGGGGCGAGGCGGACGTGGAGAGGGTCGCCCGCCGCTACGGCGGCGGAGGCCACAAGAACGCCGCCGGCTTCGAGGCCGAGGGCTCCCCCGAGGACGTCCGGCCCGAGGTCGTCCAGGCCCTCAAGGAGGTCCTGGAAGCGGATGACGGGGAGGAGGCGAGCGCGTGAGCACCGACACCCGAGCGAACACCAAGACGACGAGCGTGGCCGCGACCGCCCCGGCACGAGGCCGGGCCGTCGGCATCCGGGACGGGTTGCTCCTGGTGGACAAGGAGCCCGGTCTCACGTCCCACGACGTGGTCCAGAAGGTCCGGCGGGCCACGGGCCAGAAGAAGGCGGGCCACTGCGGAACGCTGGACCCGAACGCCACCGGTCTGCTCCTGCTGACCCTGGGCAAGGCGACCCGGCTGACCCGGTTCCTGATCCGGGCGC
>JBKHJP010000168.1:0-8822 GCA_046538065.1 Thermoanaerobaculia bacterium
GCTGCCCGGAGTCACCTTCGTCGGCAAACCCTCACGGTCTGAGGCGGAGCCTCGTTAGCGGTCCAAAATGCTCGATCTCTCCTTCACCGCCCAGAACGTCCTCCTGGGGTCGACCCTTCTCGGCCTCCTGGCGGGTGTGCTGGGCTGCTTCGCCCTCCTCCGGCGCCAGAGCCTGCTGGGCGACGCCCTGGCCCACGCGGCGCTGCCGGGGGTCTGCCTGGCCTTCCTGGTGACCGGCAGCAAGGACCCCCTCCCGCTGGCGGCCGGCGCCATGGCGGCGGGGCTCGCCGGAGCCCTGGTGATCCTCGGCGTGGTGCGCTGGAGCCGGATCAAGGAGGACTCGGGCATCGGCATCGTCCTTTCGGTCTTCTTCGGCTTCGGGATCGTCCTGCTGACCTACATCCAGCGCCTCCCCACCGGCAACCAGAGCGGCCTGGACAAGTACCTGTTCGGCCAGGCGGCGACGCTGATGGAGCGCGACCTCCAGGTCATGGGAGGCCTCGCGGCGGTGGTCCTGCTGACCCTGGTCCTGTTCTACAAGGAGCTCAAGCTCCTGATCTTCGACCGGGACTTCGCCCACAGCCTGGGCCTGCCGGTCCGCCGGCTGGAGGTCCTGGTCACCGTCCTCCTGGTGGTCGTGGTGGTCGTGGGGCTGCGCACCGTGGGCGTGGTGCTGATCGTCGCCACCCTGGTCACCCCGGCGGCGGCGGCCCGGCAGTGGACCGACTCCCTCGGGCGGATGCTGCTCCTCGCCGGAGCCATCGGCGGCGGCGCCGGAGCCAGCGGCGCCCTGGTCAGCGCCGGCGCCGCGCGGCTGCCCACCGGGCCGGTCATCGTCCTGGTGGCGAGCGCGGTCCTCGTGGTCTCCTTGCTGCTGGCGCCACGGCGGGGGCTGGTCCACGCCCGGCTCCGGGAGCGCCGGGTCAACGCCCGGATCCGCCGCGAGAACCTCCTCAAGGACCTCTACCGCCTGGGGGAGGAGGACCACGCCGTGCGGTCCCGCTCCCCCCGGGGCCCGGAGCTCCCCCGGACCGACCGGGAGCGCTCCGTCTCCCTGCCCCACCTGATGGGCCTCCGGGGCCAGAGCGCCTCGGCGCTGGCGGGGGCCGCCCGGAAGCTGGAGCGGGAGGGCCTGGTGGAGCGCCGGGGCGACGCCCTGGGCCTGACCCCCGCCGGCCGGGACGAGGCGGCGGCGGTGGTCCGCAAGCACCGCCTGTGGGAGCTCTACCTCACCCGCAGGCTGGAGCTCGCCCGGGACCACGTCCACCGGGACGCCGAGGCCATGGAGCACGCCCTCTCCGACGCCGACGCCGACCGACTGGCGGAGCTGCTGGGCCACCCGGAGGTGGATCCCCACGGGCGACCGATCCCGTCCCCGCCGGAGCGTTCCGGGGCGCCGGGGCGCCCGGGCCCCGCGGAGGTCCGGCCGTGAGCCCCACGGTGACCATCCTCGTCACCGGCAGCCTGGTGGCGGCGAGCTGTGCCCTCGTAGGCTCGTTCCTGGTGCTCCGGAAGATGGCGCTGCTGGGCGACGCCATCAGCCACGCCGTGCTGCCGGGGATCGTCCTGGCCTTCCTCCTGACCGGGGAGCGCTCGGCCCTGCCGATGGTCCTGGGGGCCGGGGCGCTGGGCCTGGTCACGGTGTTCCTGGTGGAGCTCGTCCACCGCTCCCGGCGCCTGGCGGAGGACGCCTCCATCGGCGTGGTCTTCCCCGCCCTGTTCTCCGTCGGCGTCCTCCTGATCGCCCGCTACACGTCCCAGGTGGACCTGGACCTGGACTGCGTGCTCTACGGGGAGATCGCCTACGTGCCCTGGGACCTGTGGCTGGTAGGCGACGCGTCCCTGGGCCCCCGGGCCCTGTGGGTCAACGGCGCCGTCCTCCTCCTGGACCTGGCCTTCGTCCTGCTCTTCTACAAGGAGCTGAAGCTCTCCACCTTCGACCCGGCCCTGGCGGCGTCCCTGGGCTTCTCCCCGGTGCTGCTCCACTACCTCCTGATGGGGGCGGTCTCGGTGACGGTGGTGGGAGCCTTCGAGGCGGTGGGGGCCATCCTGGTGGTGGCCATGCTGGTGGTCCCGCCGGCCACCGCCTACCTCCTCACCGACCAGCTCGGCCGCATGCTGGCGCTGGCGGTGGCCCTGGGGGTGATCTCGGCGGTGGCCGGCTACGCCGTCGCCCACGCCCTGGACGCGTCGATCGCCGGAGCCATGGCGTCGGTGGCGGGGTTCCTGTTCGTCCTCGGCCTCGCCGCCTCGCCCCGGCACGGGGTGGTGGCCCGGGCCGTCCGGTACCGGCAGCTCCGGAGCCGGCTCATCCGGCGGATCGTGCTGCTGCACCTCCGGGAGGAGGGAGAGCCCGTGCCGGCGGGGGTGGTAGAGCGGCGCTTCGGGTGGCCCAGAAAACGGCTCGAAGGGGTGCTGGGCGAGCTCCAGGGCCGGGGGTGGCTGGAGCGGGAACCGGGCGGCCTGCGCCTGACGCCGGCGGGAGCCCGGGCGGCGGAAGCGGCCGGCGGCCCCGAGCTCGCGCATCCACTCGGGTAGAGAGATCCATCGGACCGCCCCCCTCTCGTTGCCTCTCCCCCCTCCGGGGGTAGAGGAACGCCCCTCCCGGGTCCGAGGTTCGCCGGCGATCCGAGAGGCTCCTTACGAGGCCGCCTGCTTCTCCTTCTCCTTCTTCTGGGCCCGGGGGGCGAGGATCATCGTCATCTGGCGTCCCTCCAGGCCCCGGGTCCGATGCTCCACGGACGCGACGTCCTCCAGCTGGCTCTGGACGTGGTCCAGGATCTCGTGGCCGAGCTGGGGGCGCCGAAGCTGACGGTAGCGGAAGAAGACCGTGACCTTCACCTTGTTGCCCTGCTCGAGGAACTTGCGAGCCCGGTCGGTCTTGCGGTCCCGGTCGTGCTGGTCGATCGTGGGCCGGTACTTGACCTCCTTGACCTCGACGGTCTGGGTCTTCTTCTTCGCCTCGCGGTCCTTCTTCTGCTTCTCGTAGCGAAGCTTGCCCCAGTCGAGGATCCGGCAGACCGGCGGATCGGCGTTCGGCCCCACCTCCACGAGGTCGAGGCCCTTGTCCCGGGCGCGTTCCCGGGCTTCGTCCACGGGCACGATGCCCAGCTGGGTTCCGTCTTCATCGATGAGGCGGACCGGGCTCTTGCGGATCTGCTGGTTGATCCTGGGCTCGTTCCTCCTCTGCTGGTTCGCGGCGATCGTCGTCTCCTTTCTCGAAGGGTCACCCGTGCCGCCGGCGACACGCCGGGGCGCGGTGGCGGAAAGAGAATTCGGCCCCACGCACCCGTTCGGGGGGCGGGGCGGATGCTCGGTTGCGGGGGGCGGGCGGAAGGACCATCGACCGGCGGTCGCACCGGGTCAATGGCTCTCGCCCGGACGCAGCGTGATCACGGTGCAGTTGATCCCCAGGTCCCCGCACTCGCTCTCGAGCTGCTCGGGGGTCCCGGTGAGCGCCGGGAAGGTGCCCCAGTGGACGGGCACCACCTCCCGCACCCCCAGGAGCCGGCAGGCTCGGGCGGCCTGCTGCGGGTCCATGGTGAAGAGGTCGCCGATGGGCAGGAAGGCCAGCTCGGGCCGGTAGAGCTCTGCGATGAGCTGCATGTCCGAGAACAGGGCCGTATCCCCGGCGTGGTAGAAGGTGTAGCCCTCCGGGAGGCGGACCACGAAGCCTCCGGCGGTGCCACCGTAGACGATCCGGTCCCCGTCCAGGAGGCCGCAGGAGTGGTCGGCCCGGACCATGGACACGCGGGTCCCCAGCACCTCCTGGGAGCCCCCGATGTTCATGGCCGAGCAGTTCTCGACCCCCTTCGACTCCAGCCACTGGCAGATCTCGAAGTTGGCCACCACCTTGGACGGCCGGTGGCGCTGGCAGATGTCCAGGGCGTCGCCGATGTGGTCGAAGTGGGCGTGGGTGACCAGGACGGCGTCGACCCGGTCCAGCTCTTTGAGCGAGTCGGGACAGGCCGGGTTGTTCTGCACCCAGGGATCGATCAGGACGGTCTGCCCGCCGGGCAGCTCGCACAGTACCGTGGCGTGGCCCAGGTAGGTGAACCTCGGCCGGGGATGGTTGTTGATCGTCACGGCTCCTCCATCGAGAAGGTTCCCGTCTGGGAACGAACCAGCTCGTCCCGGGGCGCCCTGAGGGCTCCGGAGCCCGAGCAGGGTCGATCGGGGTCGATCCGGGACGTCATTGTACCCAACGCGGTGGACCGGGGAAAAGCGCGCGGAGAAGCGGGAGCACCGCATGCACGGTGGGGCGCGGCGCTCCGGGAGCGGATCGGAGGGGAGGGTAGGCGGCGGCGGGCCGGAGCCCGCCGCCGCGTCCAAACCGACGACCGATCAGTTGAAGAAGTTCTGGCGAAGCTTCTCGTTGAACTGGTGGTCGGTGAGTCGGTAGTAGATCGTCTGGGCATCGCGGCGTGGGGCCACGAGCTGGTAGGCCCGAAGCTTGGCCAGGTGCTGCGAGACGGCCGACACCGAGACGCCGAGCATCTCGGCCAGGTCGCACACGCACATCTCCTTCGCGTTCTCGAGCAGGTAGAGCAGCTTGAGCCGCGTGGAGTTGCCGGCCAGGTTGAGCAGCTCGGCCGACGTCTCGAGATCGGGCGAACCGTCGAGGATGGAACGGATGTCACTGGCTTCGCCAGCACTTGCAGATCGTGCCTTCATGAGCTTCCTCCAGTCTAGAGAACCTCTTGTGTCACCGCCGCGTCCTCGCCGGCGTCCCGCCTCCACCGCGGAGGCAGGCTCACGGGCGGGCCGGTTGGCGGCATGTGAGCCGCTTCAGTCCTCGATCGCGGAGCCCCCTGGCCGCCACCCCCAGTTCGATGTCGGTCGGGTGCGCGGCACCGGTGTCTCAGGCCCCAGGGGCCGGGCTCGGCGATCCGGAGGGGAACGAGCCCCTCGTCCTCAGACGAGCGGATCCTAGTATACAAAATTCTGCGAAGGCTTGGCACCCCCGCCCTCGGGGCGGTGCTCCCGGAAGCTCCTGTAGAGTCGTCGGCACCACGGTTCCGGTCGGCAGCGGGTTCTTTGCCTCCGTTGGACCTGAACAACGGTTCGCCGGTCCCCTGCATTCCAGAGCATCATGAGACCTTTTCAGAGCTGGATCGTGGCCGCTGCCCTGCTGGCGCCGGTGCTCCCGCCGGCCGGCGCCGCGGCTCGCCCCGCCGGGGCCGACACTCCGGCCGCAGGCTCCGAGGCGGCGGCCCCCTCCGAGACCCGGGCCGGGGCACCGGTCCCTCCCGCGCCCGCCGAGCACTGGTACGTCCTGGAGCTCGGCGGGCGGCCCGCCGGCTGGGCCGTGGAACGGTGGTGGCGCGACGGCGATCGCTGGATCACCGAGGCGGAGACCTCGGTCCGCCTGAGCCGGGGCCGGCAGGAGATCCGGATCCACCGGGCGGGGCGATTCGTCGAGACCTCCGTCGGCGAGCCGGTGAGCCTGTGGACGCGGAGGACCCTCGGGAACACGCCCGTGGAGGCGACCTACCGCTACGGCACCCGGGGAGTGCGCACCGTCACCCTCCAGGAAGGACGCGAGCTCCGGGACGTGCTGTCGCTCCCGGAGGGCGAGTGGCTCACGCCGGCGGCGGCACGGCGCGCCGTGCGCCGCCACCACCGCGCCGACGCCGCGGCGTACCGGGTCCGCGCCGTCGATCCCCTGGAAGGGTTCGAGCCGGTCCGCCTCACCCGCACCCGGCTCGGCCCGTCGGAGCTGCCGGGGGGCGACGGGCTGTGGCGCGAGGAGACGAGCAGCACCCCGGGGGTGGTGAGCCGGGTGGACCTGGACGCGGACGGCCAGGTGCTCCGGAGCACCACCGAGATCCTGGGCCTCGACGCCACGTTGCGCCGGACCGACCGGGAGAGCGCCACGGCCGCCCTGGAGTCGGGGCCAGGCCCCGAGGTGCTCCTGGGCACCCTGGTCCGTCCCGACCGGCGGCTGCACCACCCGGACCGGCTGGAGCGGGCGGTCTACGAGCTCTCCCTGGCCCCGGTGGCGGCCCGGACAGACGACCCGGTGAACGCCCGGGGGGAACCGGACGGGGGCGCCTCCCTCCCGGAGCTGCCCTCCGAGGGCGCCCAGCATGCAACGAGGACCGCCGGCGGGGTGCGGGTCACCGTGGCGCCCGGGAGGGGCGCCCACGGGCCGGACAGCGAAGAAGCCGAGCCCTCCGGCGGGGCCCGCCCGCCGGCGGCCCTCTCCCCCGAGGCGCGCTCCCGGCTCCTCGCGAGCAGCCCGTGGCTCGACCACCGGGACCCGGAGATCCGCCGCCTGCTGGAGCGCGCCCTGCACGCGGACGACCACGACCAGGACGGCTCTCCGGCGGCCGAGCCGCCTCGCGAGCGGCCGCCGGACGCCGACCCCCGCCCGGCGGAGCCTGCGGCGCCCGAGGCCACCGATCCGGCCCGGGTGCGGGAGCGGGCCCGGGCCCTGGAACGGTTCGTCCACGGTCACCTGGCGCGCAAGGACCTGGGGACCGGCTTCGCCACCGCTTCCGAGGTGGCCCGCACCGCCGCCGGCGACTGCACCGAGCACAGCGTCCTCCTGGCCGCCCTGCTCCGTGCCGCCGGCATCCCGGCCCGCACCGTCGCCGGCCTGGTCTACCTCGAGGAGCTCGCCGGCGCCCGGGGGGTCTTCGGGTACCACATGTGGGTCCAGGCGCGCGTCGGCCGCCGCTGGCTCGACCTGGACGCGACCCTGCCGGGAGGATTCGGCCCGACCCACATCGCGCTGGCGACCTCGGAGCTTTCGGGACCGGAGGGCGTGGCGGACCTGGAGCGGATCGTGCCGCTGGTGGGGCGCCTCCGGGTCCGGGTCGTGGAGACGTCGCCGTAGAGGTCCCGGGGCTCGGGCGGCCCTCCGGTGCGACGGGGTCGCACCCTAGGGAGGGTTCCCCAGCATGCGCTCCCGGTAATGCCGGACCGGCACCGGCCCCAGCTCCATCATGCCGTCCATGAGCTCCCGCAGGTCGAACTCCTCCCCCCGGGCCGCCTTCACGTCCTCGTAGAGGCCCATCACCCGCCGGTAGCCCAGCCAGTACGACGTGAGCTGCGGGCTGGAGGTGATCGCCCGGACCCACATGTTGCCGGCGAACTGGTCGTCCTGGAGGGCCTCCTCCTTGACGAACCGCAGCACCTCGTCCCGCTCCATTTCGGCGACGTGGACCCGCACGTCCACCACCGTGCGGGCGATGTTCTCCATCTGCTTCTTAAGATGCGCCAGCCGGTCCAGGGGGCCGCCCCAGCCCAGGTCCAGCATCAGGCGCTCGCAGAACGTCCCCCAGCCTTCGATGTAGACGCCGTCGCCGAAGAGTGAGCGGACCTTCCGCGGGTGCCGGGCGGCGTGCTTGAGCTGCAGGTAGTGGCCCGGCACGATCTCGTGGGGCGTGATCATGACGTTGAAATGGTGGTTGAAGTCCCGGAAAAAGGCGTCCCGCTCCTCCGGCGTGGCGTCGTCCGGCGGCGTCGGCAGGTACCAGAGGGTTTCCGCCTCCGGGGCGTACGGCCCCGCGGGATAGACGCCCCCGACGCTCTGGCCCACGAAGTACGAGGGCGACGGACCGGTCCAGAGGGTCAGGGGGTCCGGCAGGGTGATGAGCTCCCGGTCCCGGACGAAGTCGATGGACGCCTCCACCTGCTCCCGGTAGTCGGCCACGAACTCGTCCACCGAAGCGGCCCGGTCCTCCTCCACCCGGTCGAACATCCGGGCCAGCAGCGCCCGGTCGTCCGCCGGGGGCTCGGCCTCCGGGAAGTACCGGGGCCAGACCTCCCGGGCGTAGGCCGCCGCCTCGGCCCGCTTGGCCGCGAGGGCCTCCTCCGCCTCCTCCGCCACCTCGGCCGGCGGCCGCTCGATCCCGGTGTGGAGGCGGAAGAGCAGCCGGTAGTGCTCCTCCCCCAGCCGAGGCGAGCCGGTCGCCTTGCCCGCCAGGTCGTCCAGGAACGAGGCGAACGAGTCCAGGGCCTCGGCCGCCGCCTCACCGGAGCTCCGGAGGTCCGCGGCGACCTCGGCCGCCTCGCCGTCCTCGGCACCGTCTGCCTCGTCCTGCTCCCGTCGGTCCCCGTCGCCCCCGTCCTCGCCTCCTCGTGCCTCCGCACCTCCGCCACCAGCGCTCGTACCGGTCGGGGCGGCCAGACGGTCCGCCACCCGGGCGAACCCCTCCCGGTAGAAGGTGGCGGAGGCCCGGGCCTGGCCGGCGGCGATCCCGGTGAGCTCCGGAGCGACCCGGCCGGGGTCGGCGGCCTCGAGGGCCGCCACCGCCTGCTCCACGAAGCGCGGGATCTCCGCCGCCCGGGCGGCGGCCCGCTCCAGGCGGTCCACCTCCGGCAGGTCCTCCCGGACCAGCAGGAAGACGGTGGCGTTGCTCGGCACGCGGGTCCAGAAGAGGGGGTCCGTCCGGTGGCGCTCCAGGGTCTCGAAGCGGGCCAGCTCCTGGCGGGCCCGCGTCAGGAGGAGCTCGTGGTCCAGGGCGTCGGGACGGTCGTGGCGGGGCCCGCCGGCCTCCGCCAGGCGCCGCTCCAGCTCCGTCGCGACCTTCCGGTTGTAGGCCACCCAGGCGTTCACGGCCTCGGGCGAGAAGTCCTCCAGCTCCCGGTCCCGGTCGTGGCGGCCGGCGCCGGTGGCACGGGACGGGTAGAACTCGAAGTGGCGCTCCAGGTACTGGTCCACCAGGCCGCCGGAACCGTCGTCGGCGGCGGCCTCCGGGACGTGGGATCCGGCAGACGGGGCAACCGTCCCGGTCGGCGCGTCGGGGGCCGGGGCTGCGGCCGCCCACAGGACGGCGGCCACGAGGATGGGCTCGATCATGGTTCCTCCGCTG
>JBKHJP010000169.1:0-8813 GCA_046538065.1 Thermoanaerobaculia bacterium
GCACCCTACGATGCAGGGCAGCGCGACCGAAGGAGGGGAGGAGCGATGAAGCGCACCGAAACGGGAACGCTCCGGGCCGGCGACGCCGGGCGCCGGGTGAAGCTCCAGGCGTGGGTGGGCCGGCGCCGGGACCTGGGGGGAGTGGTCTTCCTGGACCTGAGGGACCGGAGCGGCATCGCCCAGGTCGTGGTCCGCCCCGACGACCACGCCGAGGTCGCCCGGGTCCTGGACCCGGTGCGCAACGAGTGGGTGGTCGAGGTGGAGGGCACGGTGGCGCTGCGGGAGAGCCCGAACCCGGAGCTCCCCACCGGCGAGGTCGAGGTGGAGGCGGAGCGGGCGGCGGTCCTGGCCCGCTCGGCGCCCCTGCCCTTCGCCGTGGGGCCCGGAGCGGCTGCAGAGTCGGGCGAGGGGGAGGCCGAAGGGGCCACCGAGGAGACCCGCCTGCGGTTCCGTTACCTGGATCTCCGCCGCCGGGAGCTCCGGGACAACCTGATCCTCCGGGACCGGGTGACCCTGGAGACCCGGCGCTACCTCCACGAGCAGGGCTTCGTGGACGTGGAGACCCCCATCCTCACCCGCTCGACGCCGGAGGGCGCCCGGGACTACCTGGTGCCGTCGCGCATCCACAAGGGGGAGTTCTACGCCCTGCCCCAGTCGCCCCAGCTCTTCAAGCAGATCCTCATGGTGGCCGGCATCGAGCGCTACGTCCAGATCGCCCGCTGCTTCCGGGACGAGGACCTCCGGGCCGACCGCCAGCCGGAGTTCACCCAGGTGGACCTGGAGATGTCCTTCGCCACCGAGGAGGACGTGATCGAGCTCGTGGAAGGCCTCTTCGGCCGGATCTTCCCCCTGGCGGGGATCGAGTCCCCCCGGCGCTTTCCCCGCCTGCCGTGGGCCGAGGCCATGGCCCGCTACGGCACGGACCGGCCGGACCTGCGCTTCGGGCTGGAGATCCGGGACCTCTCGGACCGGCTGGGCTCGAGCGGCTTCCGGGGCTTCGCCTCCGCGGTTTCGGACGGCGGGGTGGTCCGGGGCCTCACCGTGCCCGGCGCCGCCGGCGCCAGCCGCAAGGACCTGGAGGGCTGGGCGGAGACCGCCCGGCGGTTCGGGGCGGCGGGGGTGCTCTACCTGCGCAACCGGGACGGCTCGCCGGAGTTCCAGGTGAAGGGGGCCCTCACGGACGACGAGGTGGCGGGGGCCGCGGCGGACCTGGAGGTGGGGGAGGGGGACCTGGCGCTGCTGGTGGCGGGGCCGGAGTCGACCACCGCCCCGGCCCTGGGGGCGCTCCGCCTGGAGCTCGCCCGGACGTACGACCTCGTCCCCGCCGGCGAGCACGCCTTCTGCTGGGTGACGGAGTTCCCCCTGGTGGAGTGGAACGAGGACGAGGGCCGCTGGGAGGCGAACCACCACCCGTTCACGGCCCCGGACCCGCGGGACCTGGAGAGCCTGGAGGAGGAGCCCGGGACGGTCCGCTCCCGGGCCTACGACGTGGTTCTGAACGGCACCGAGCTCGGGGGCGGCTCGATCCGTATCCACGACTCGGAGGTCCAGGGGCGGGTCTTCCGCGTGCTGGGGATCACCCCGGAGGAGGCGGAGCGGCGCTTCGGCTTCTTCCTGGAGGCCCTGCGCTACGGGGCGCCGCCCCACGGCGGGCTGGCCCTGGGGCTGGACCGGCTGGTCATGCTCATGGCCGGAGCGCCGTCGATCCGGGACGTGATGGCCTTTCCGAAGACGGCGTCGGCGAAGGACCTGATGACCGAGGCGCCGAGCCCGGTGGATCCGCGGCACCTGCGGGAGCTGGGTCTCGAGGGGGATGGGTCGTAACGGGCGGTCCGGTCCGCCGGGACGACCGGGGAACTTCCGGATCCGGTCTGCCGCGGCCCACTCCGGCGGGTGTAGGGGAGGAGCTTGCCTCCTCCCTCGGTCCGCGGCGCAGCGCAGGGCTCCAGGCGATGGGGCGGAGGCAAGCTCCGCCCCTACAGTCGCCGAAACGCATCGTGGCCGGTCATCGGTGCCCAGAGGCGCACCCTACGACGGACAGGAGCAAACGCTCCTGACACGAGCAGACGTTCCATGATCCGACGACTCTCCCTCCGTCACCCGTCTGGCACGACTCCGATCCTCGTCGGGGCCGGGGCCCTGGAAGAGGCCGGGGAGGAGCTCGCCGCCTGGGTGGAGGGGCGGACGCTCTTCGTGGTCTCGACGCCGCGGGTGCTGGGGTTCCACGGGGCGGCGCTGGACGGGGTGCGCGGGGCCGCCGGGCGCGCCGTCACGCTGGAGGTGGAGGACGGGGAGGGGGCGAAGAGCCTGGCGACCGCGGAGCGCCTGTGGAGCGAGATGCTCGCGGCCGGCGGCAAGCGGGACAGCCGCGTGGTGGCCTTCGGCGGCGGGAGCTGCGGCGACGTGGGCGGCTTCGCCGCGGGCTGCTTCCTCCGGGGCGTCGGGCTGGTCCAGGTTCCCACCACCCTCCTGGGCCAGGTGGACGCCGCCATCGGCGGCAAGACCGCCGTCGACCTGCCGGCGGCGAAGAACAGCGTCGGGGTCTTCCACCACCCGGACCTCGTCGTGGCGGACACGGCGCTCCTCGCCACCTTGCCCCCGGAGGAGCTCCGCTCCGGGCTGGTGGAGGTCGTGAAGATGGCCTTCCTCCACGACCCGCCGCTCCTGGACCGCCTGGAGGCGGCCCTGGACCGGCTCCTGGCCGGCGACCCGGAGGCCCTGGGCCCGGTGGTGGCCGGCGGCGCCGGGGCGAAGATCGCCGTGGTGGAGGAGGACCCCGGCGAGGCGGGGGAACGGCGCCTGCTCAACTTCGGCCACACCCTGGGCCACGCCATCGAGGCGGTCCTGGGCTACCGCGAGCTCCGCCACGGGGAGGCGGTGGCTTACGGCCTGCTCTTCGCGCTGCGCCTCGCCGCCCGCCGGGGCCTGCCCCCGGCCGACGCCGAGCGCCTCCGCTCGCTGCTGGCCCGCCTCGACCTGCCGCCCCTCCCGGCGCTTCCCGCCGGCGACCTCGTGGAGGCCATGGCCCGGGACAAGAAGGCCCGGGAGAGCGGCCTGGTCTGGGTCTTCCCGGAGCGCCTGGGGAGGGGCCGTGTCGTCGCCGACGTCTCCCCCGGAGAGACCCGCCGCGAGCTCGACGCCTTCCTCCCGGACCCGTGGGCGTAGGGGCGATCTCATCGCGCGGTGCCCGCGCTGCAGAGGCCCTCGACGGTGCGCCCCTTCGGTTGTGCTCAGGGCAGGCAGGGTCGCACCGTACGCCATCCCCCGTTTGGACAAGGCCGAAACGTACGTGGCGCCACCGACCCCGGTCCAGGAGCCGGCGCGGGAGCGCTCCCCTCCGGGGAGCTCGAAGGCCGCGCCGCTTCCGGCCGGTCAGGAGTGCACGTTCACGGGGCGCGCGGCCTGAGCGCAGGCGCGAGCCGAGCGTTTCGGCTTCCCGGATGCTCGCGCCGGTCCCCGGAGGGGAGCGCTCCCGCGCCGGCTCCCGCCCGGAACGGTTCGACCGCCGCCGCCTCCAGGCTATACTCGACAGAACGGAATCCGAGACCCCGCACAGGCCCAGGCGATGTCCCCACGCAAGCTCTTCGAGCGCCCCAAGCTCCGAAACCTCCTCTTCCTGGTCCTCCTCTTCTCGGGCATCATCCCGCTGGTCATCTCCAACTCCCTCCTGATCCAGCAGAACCGTGGCCGACTGGAGACCGAGGAGCGCACCCAGCTCACGCAGGCCGCCGAGGCCCTCTCCCGCGAGGTGAGCGAGCAGGTGGCCTCGGTCCGGGCCTCGCTCCACAACGTGGGCAGGGGGGTGCTGGTCGCGCCCGGCCCGGAGGAGGCCGGCGAGCGGCTGAGGCGGGAGTGGGTCGTCCGCTACCTCCAGGAGTTCATGGTCGGAGACCCGAGCCTCGTGGCGTTGCGCGTGCTCGTCCCGGAGGGCACCGGCGTGCGCCTGGGGACGGAGGAGCTGCCCAGGGCGGTCCAGAGCCGGCGGGAGGGTGCGTTCGAGGCGGCGGCCCGGGAGGGGCGGGCGGCCTACGGTTTCGTCGTCCTCCCCCCGGCGAACGAGCCCATGGTCGCCATGGCGGTCCCGGTGGGTGACGACGGGGGCGAGGTGGGGCTCGTCTTCGACGCCCTGGTGCGCCTGCCCCTGATGGAGGCGGTCTTCCGCCGCGAGGCCCAGGGCGAGGTGGGGATCTTCCTGATCGACGGCGACGGGACCGTGCTCTGGTCCGAGGGCGCCGCCGGCGGCCGGCAGGGCCTGGAGGGCTCGCGGATCGGGGAGCGCTTCACCGGCGGCGTCCCCCTGGCCCTGACCACGGAGTACGAGGCCTCCGGCCCCGGCGGCTCCCGCCGCATGCTCGCCCAGGTCAGCCCCGTGGGGGAGACGGGCTGGGCGGTGGTGGTCCAGAAGCCCGCCTCGGCGGCCTTCGCCGCCATCGACCGGATGGTGATGAGCGCGGCGGCGGCGACGGGCCTGCTGGTCCTCCTGGCGCTGGGCTTCGCGGTGGCCGCCGCCCGGCGCGTGAGCCTGCCGATCCAGCGCCTGGCCGAGACCAGCCACGAGATCGCCGAGGGCAACTTCGGCCGCCGCGTGGAGGCGAAGGGTCTGCCCGCGGAGCTTTCGGATCTGGCCCGGGACTTCAACCGCATGTCCGGCCACGTGGAGAGCTACGTCTCGAAGCTCCAGGAGGCCGCCCGGGTCAACCGGGAGCTCTTCATCGGCTCGATCCGGGCCTTCGCCGCAGCCATCGACGCCAAGGACCCGTACACTCGGGGCCACTCGGAGCGCGTGGCGGCTCTGGCGCGCACCATCGCCCGCCACCTGTCGCTGCCCGAGGAGACGCGCCAGAAGCTCTGGATCGCCGCCCTGCTCCACGACGTGGGCAAGATCGGCATCGAGGACCGGGTCCTCCGGAAGGTCGGGCAGCTCACCGACGAGGAGTACGAGCAGATGAAGAGCCACACGGTGATCGGCGCCGAGATCATGAGCTCCATCGAGCAGCTCCGGGACGCCATCCCGGTCATCCGGTGGCACCACGAGTCGTGGAACGGCAGCGGGTACCCGGACGGCAAGAAGGGGGAGCAGATCCCCCTGTCCGCCCGGATCGTCGCCGTGGCCGACACCTTCGACGCCATCACGACGAACCGCCCCTACCAGCAGGCGTACTCGCTGGAGGAGGCCATCGCGATCCTCACCAAGCTCACCGGCAAGCGGTTCGACGCCAAGGTGGTGACCGCCTTCCTGCGGGCGTACGAGAACGGGGAGGTCCGCCTGCCGGACCCGGGTCCGGCGCCCCGGGAGGAGGCGGCGAAGGTCTCGCGCATCGGCCTCGGGGCTCTGAGCTAGGCGAACGACATGCCCTTCCAGTACATCCTGGCCAACCTGCTCGCCAACGTCGAAGGGGCGGTGGGCGTGCTGTTCCTGGACGACAGCGGCGAGACGGTGGACCTCTCGTGCTCCGAGTACACGCCGTACCAGATGCGGGTCTTGGGCGCCTACCTGGGGATCTACATGCGCCAGCTCGAGAAGATCCTCGAGGGCAACCGCCTGGGCGCCCCCCGGAGCATCCACATCGAGAAGGACGCCCTCCACGTCTACGCGGCGCCGCTGCCGGACGGCTACTACCTGGTGCTGGTCCAGCGCCAGCCGGCGGTCGCCGCCGCCGCCCAGCGGGCATTGGAGACGGCGGCCGACGAGCTGGAAGAGCACCTCTTCGCGGCCTGACCGGGGTCCCCTTCCCCCGGAGGAGGCCGGGTGCGGGCCGGGCTACGGACCGCCGCGGGCTGGTCGGACGGTTTTGCGCAGGGCCCGCGGCTCGGCTCGGCCCTCCCGCGGGAGGGGGAGGTTTCCGAGCAGCCCGTGGCCCGGGTCGGGCCTCGACGTCCTCCGCCCGGCCCGCACCCGGCCTCCTCCTCCCCCTCCCCGTGCTTCTGGTAATCCCCGCTCGTCCGACTGGTCTCGGTGCCCATTCTCCGGCGCTCGTGCGCCGTAGGGTGCGCCTTGGCGCACCGGCGTTGGGGCGGCGAGGCGTTCGTCCGGTGCGGCAAGCCGCACCCTACATCGCCCCGCGCGCACCGGGCACCCGCCGGGGCGCCGACGGCCCGCGCGCGGCGTTCGCAGCCGCGGGAGGCCCTCCCTCGTTGGAGCTCCCTCGGCCTCCGCCCGGCCCGCACCCGGCCTCCTCCTCCCCTTCCCCGTGCCTTTATGGTTGCCGCTCGCCCGAATGGTCTGGGCGCCCATTCGCACCGGCGTGGGGACGGCGGGGTGTTCGTCCGGTGCGGCAAGCCGCACCCAAAATCGCTTCTGGTTTCCCGGCGCGCGAACCGTTCGTCCTCGGGGCGGTCTCCACCGGCGTCGAAGGCCGGGGCGGCCGGGTGTGGGCCGGGCGGAGGACGTCTGAGCCCGACCCGGGCCACCGACGTCGGGAGGCCACAACCGGTGGCGGGAGGGCGAAGCCGAGGCGCGGCCCGACGCCGAACGCTCCCAGATGGCCGCGCCGTTCCGTAGCCCGGCCCACACCCGGCCGCCCCGGCCCCGCACCCCTATACAATCGCCCCGATGACGGACGAGCCGCGCGCCCCCGACCTCCTCGAGCTCGCCCCCGAGGCCGAGATGCCCGAGGTGCCCCAGAAGGGCTTCTGGAAGAAGCTCAAGAAGGGGCTCCTCATGACCCACGACGAGGTCATGGAACGGGTGAGCTCCGCCGTCGAGGGCAAGACCACCCTCGACGAGGAGGCCCTGGAGTACCTCGAAGAGGCCCTGATCGGAGCCGACCTGGGGGTCGAGACCAGCCTCGAGCTGGTCGAGGAGATCCGCGGCGACGTCCGCGGCGACGAGCCGGCGGACGTCCTCACGCTCCGCGAGAAGCTCGTCGACCGCATGGCCATCCTGCTCCTGGACACCCCCAGGCCCCGGCCCCTGGGGGAGGGTTCGCGGGTCACCCTGGTCGTGGGCGTCAACGGCGTGGGCAAGACCACCTCCATCGCCAAGCTCGCCCGGCGCTCCCTGGACCAGGGGGAGTCGGTCCTCCTGGCCGCCGCCGACACCTTCCGGGCCGCCGCCATCGAACAGCTCCAGCTCTGGGGGGACCGCCTGGAGGTGCCGGTGGTCCGCTCCAAGCCCGGGGGCGACCCCGCGGCGGTGGTCTTCGACGCCCTCCAGGCCGCCAAGGCGCGGCGTATCGACCACGTCCTGGTGGACACCGCCGGCCGGCTCCACACCAAGGAGCACCTCATGTCCGAGCTGGGCAAGATCGGCCGGGTGATCGAGCGGGAGGCCGGGGACTGGGAGCGCCGGACCCTCCTGGTGCTCGACGCCACCACCGGGCAGAACGCCCTGGCCCAGGCCCGGACCTTCAGCCAGGTGGTACCGGTGGACGGCGTGCTCCTCGCCAAGCTCGACGGCACGGCCAAGGGAGGCATGGCGGTGGCGGTCGCCCGGGAGCTCCGGCTGCCGGTCCTCTACCTCGGGGTGGGCGAGACGCCGGACGACCTGGTGGAGTTCCGCCCGCGGGAGTTCGCCACCGCCCTGCTGGGCTGAAGACTCCTCTCCAGGGCCGGAAGCTCCTCGCCGGCCCCGAGCGCCGACGCCCTCGTGACCGCACGCTCCGCGACCGATTCCGAGCTCCTCCGCAAGGCCCTGCGCCTGGCCGCCCGGGGCCGGTATCGGGTTTCCCCCAACCCGATGGTGGGCGCTGTCGTGGCCCGGGACGGCGAGGTGGTGGGGGAGGGCTGGCACCGGGCCTACGGCGGGCCCCACGCCGAGACGGTGGCCCTGGAGCGCGCCGGCGCCGGCGCCCGGGGCGCCACCCTGTACGTCACCCTGGAGCCCTGCGCCCACCGGGGCAACACCGGCCCGTGCGCCGAGGCGGTGGTCCGGGCGGGGATCACCCGGGTGGTGGCCTGCCACGGCGATCCGGACCCAAGGAACGCCGGCGCCGGCTTCCGGCGGCTCCGGGAGGCGGGAATCGCCGTGGAGGTGGGCCTCCTCGCCGCGGAGGCTGCGGAGCTCAACCTGGCCTTCCTGGTCTCGCACGTCCTGGATCGCCCTGCCGTGACCCTCAAGTGGGCCATGAGCCTGGACGGCAGGATCGCCACCGCGTCCGGCGAGAGCCAGTGGATCTCCTCGCCGGCGGGGCGGCGCTGGGCCCTGGCCCAGCGGGAGAGCCACGACGCCGTGCTGGTGGGGAGCGGCACCGCCCTCGCCGACGATCCGCGCCTGGACCGGCGCCTGGGCCGGGCCGCCGGTCCGGGCCTGCGGGTGGTGCTGGACCGGCGACTCCGGCTGCCCCCGGCGGCCCGGATGCTGAGCATCCCGGGCCCGGTGCTGGTGTACACTGCCGCCGGCGGCCCGGGCGAGAACGGGGCGGGGACCGGGCCCCGGGGAAAGCCCGCCGGGGAGCCCGGAAGCGACACCGGACCTGGCGACGGCCCCGATCCAGGGCGCAGGTCCGGCGCCGCCCGGGCCCTGGAGCGGGCCGGTGCGGAGGTGGTCCCCCTGGAGCGGGTGGAGCCGGGCGCCGTCCTGGCCGATCTCCACCGCCGGGGCGTCCGCAGCGTCCTGGTGGAAGGCGGTGCCGGCGTGGCGGCGGCCTTCGCCCGGGAGGGCTTCTTCGACCGCGTGGCGGTGGGCTGCGCGCCGCTCCTCATCGGTGGGTCGGAGGCCCCCGGACCCCTGGGGGGCGAGGGGGTGGCGGCCCTCGGGAACGCCCCGCGCCTCGACCGGCTCCGGATCCGCCGCCGGGGCCCCGACATCGTCCTCACAGGCCTTCGACAGGGATGTTTACCGGACTTGTTGCGGAGCGTGGCCGGGTCCTCCG
>JBKHJP010000170.1:0-8788 GCA_046538065.1 Thermoanaerobaculia bacterium
GGGCGCCCGGGAACGCCCTCGCTACGGCCGGAGATTGATTCACAAGCTCTGAGCCCGGCGGGCGGTCGTCACTCCCAGCGGCGGCCGGCGAGGGCCCCGACGAGGGCCGAGAGCAGGGCACCCAGAACGCCCCACCACAGCCCGCCGAGGACTAGGCTCCAGATGAGGACGGCGCCGCCCCGGGTCCCGGCGAAGAGCAGCGAGACCGGCAGGTCCATCCAGACGAGCCACCCGCTCCGGATCCCGGGCTCCCACGAGGACCAGATGGAAAGCACCGCGATCGTGTGGAGGACGACGGCGCCCACCGCCGTGGCCACGACGGCGCGGCTGCGTGGACGCCGGGACGGGCGGCCGGTTTCTACCTCCTGCTTCGAGGGCTCCACGGGGGTCAGTCTACCGCCGCCGGAGAAGCCCCCACCGTCAAAGATAGCCCAGGGCCTGGAGCATCTCGCGCTGCTCCTCCCCCAGCTCGCCCGCGACCTCACCGCCGCGTTCGAACGGGTGGCCCAGGATGCCCAGGAGCGCCTCCAGCACCGCCTGCGGATCCCCGGAGCAGGGGCGGAGCTCCCAGCCGTCCGGCCCCTTCCCGGCGCACTCGCCACCGCCCTGCCAGACCACCTGCCGCGTGCCACGGTTCTGGAGTCCCCAGAGGTGCTTGGCGATGCGCAGGTGGTCCGACTGCAGCCCGTGGATGCGGCTCACGTGCTCCTCGAAGAGGACGTGGCGGCGGTCCTCGGCGGCGCCGGTCAGCGCCACGCCGTCGCTCGCGGGTGGCGTCACGCCGGCGGCGGCGAGGAGCTCCGGGAACAGGTCCACGACCGAGACCAGGAGCCCGGAGCGCGAGCCCTCCCGCTGGCCGGGCCGCTTGATCAGGAGCGGCACCTCCACCAGCTCCGGGTCGAGCCGGTAGGCGTGGGTCAAATACCCCCACTCGCCCAGGAGCTCGCCGTGGTCGGAGACCACCACCACCAGGGCGTCCTCCCACAGCCCGTGCTCCCGCAAGCCGGCGAACAGGCGCCCGAGCTCCCGGTCCATGAAGGCCACCTCGGCGGCGTAGGCGGCCCGGGCCCAGGTCAGCCCCGCCTCCGTCAGGGGAGCCTCTCCCTCCACCAGTGTGTTCCACCACCGCTGCTGGCCCCGGGCCGCCCGGCGCCACGCGGGGTGCTCCAGGGCCGCCCGGGCCTCGGGCACGCCGCGCTGTTCCTGGAAGGCCCGCGGAGCGTCGTAGGGCGCGTGGGGGTCGAAGTAGTTGACGAACAGGAACGGCGTCTCCCCACGGAGGCCGTCCAGGAGCTCGAGCGCCAGGTCCGTCAGGCGGGCGGCGTCGGTCCGCCGTCCCCGGAGGGGGTCCTGGTAGAGGGCGAAGTCGCGCCCGGCGCCGAAGTGGTGGCCCATCATGACGCCGCCCGCCAGGCCCACGGGCACGTAGCCCCGCTGCCGGAGGAGCCGGGCCAGGTTGGGCAGGTCGTCGCGCATCCGCCGCCCGGAGACACCCGCCCCGTGGCGGCTCGGGTAGAGGCCGGTGAACATGGAGACGTGGGACGGCAGCGTCCAGGACGTGGTGGAGACCGCGGTGTCGTAGACCGTGGCGGTCTCGGCGAAGGCGTCCAGCGTCGGCGTGGACCCCGGCGGGGCGCCGTAGGCGCCCAGGGCGTCCCGGCGGGTGGTGTCCAGGGTCACCAGGACGATCGGGGGCAGCCGGGTGGGTCGCTCCGGGGGCACCAGGCGCGGCGCGCCGAGGAGGACCAGGCCGTCCCGGAGCCCCTCCACCGCCAGGCGGACCCGCTCCGCGCCGGCGGGCACCGGGACCTCGACGGCTTGCTGCTCGCCGGGAGGCAGCTCCAGGTGCCGGCGCTGGCCCGCCACCTCCACCGAGACCCGGGCGGCGGCCGCGGAGGCGTTCTCCGGGCGCAGGCGCAGGCGGCGCTCCGGACCGGGCGGCAGCTCGACGTCGAGGGTGCCCGGACCGTCGACCAGCCAGCCGTCCATCTTGAGGGTGCCCAGGCCGCTGGAGCCCAGGCTCAGGAAGTCGGCCAGGTGGTGCAGCCGGTCGGCCTCCGCCGGCGCCAGGACCCCGCCGGACCCGCTCCCTCGGGGCACCGCCTGGACCCTGCGGAATCGATTCTCCGGCTGCTCGCGGTCCTCGGGGCGGTACCGGCGCTCCAGGGTCAGGAGGTGGCGTCCGGGGCCCAGGCTCTCCGGCGGGACCTCCAGCACCAGCTCCGCGCCGGCCCTTCGGTCCGCCGGACCGAGCGGGGCGTCGTCCCAGCGCGCTTCGAAGAGGTGCTCCTCCGTGCCGCCGGCGGCTGTCAGCCGGACGGTCAGGCCCCCCGTGGGGGCCTCGGCCACCCAGCAGGGGATCTCGGCGATGCCCCGGAACTCCCAGCCCTGGCCGTCCTCCCGGGGCGTCCAGTCCCGGCTCATCCCGCAGAGCACCTGGGCGCCGGTGACCACCCGGCCGGTGGTGAGGGGACCCCCGGCGCCCTCCCCGCCGGTTCCGCAGCCGGCGAGGAGCACCCCGGCGAGGAGCCACCGGAGGGTCGCCCCGGAACGGCGGAGCTGGAAAGGGCGGATCATCGGCGGACGGGTTTCGGCTGCCGGCGGCGCGGAGCTCCGGATGGGGTTCACCGGGGCGGTGCCTCGCCGTCGGGCCAGTGGTCGCGGCAGTATAGTCGCCCGGGCCCCCCCCGGTATGATGGCCGCCGATGGCCTGGTACCGGGAGTGGTTCGGGGAGGACTACCTCGCGCTCTACGCCCACCGGGACCGGGACGAGGCGGAGCGCCAGGCCGACTTCGTCGAGAGCCAGCTCGGACGTCTGCGGCCCCGGGCCGTCCTGGACCTGGCGTGCGGCGCCGGCCGTCACACCGACGTGCTGCGGGCCCGGGGGCAGCGGGTGCTCGGGGTGGACCTCTCGGTGACGCTCCTCGCCCTGCGGCCGGACCTGCCCCGGGTGGCGGGGGACATGCGCCGCCTCCCGTTCGTCGACCGGGCCTTCGACTGGGTCCTGAACTTCTTCACCTCCTTCGGCTACTTCGAGAGCGAGCGGGAGAACTTCCGGGTCCTGCAGGAGGTGGTCCGGATCCTGGCCCCCGGCGGGGGCCTGCTGATCGACCTGATGAACCCCGAGCCCGTGATCGAGAGCCTCCGCCCCCGCGAGAGCTTCCAGCGCGAAGGCCGCGACGTGGAGGTCGAGCGCTGGTACGACACCGAGACCAAGCGGGTGAACAAGCGGATCACGATCCGCCGCCCGAGCCGGGAGGAGCGCACCTACCGCGAGAGCGTCCGGGCCTACCGCCTGGGCGAGGTCGTGATGGGCCTCCAGTGGGCCGGCCTCCGGGTCACCGGCACCTACGGCAACTTCCGAGGAGACCCCTACAGCCGTGACAGCGAACGCCTCATCCTCGTCGCCCGCAAGGGCGGGTGAGCCCTCCGCCGGGCCGGCGGCGCCGGAGGTCCCGGCCGGATCGGCCGGATCCCAGGGCCGGCCGGCGGTGGACCTGGTGGCCGCCGGGCTCGTCTCCGCCCTGCCGCGGGCCTTCCTGGAGGGCCGGGACCGGGACCTCCTGGAGCCGCTCCGCTTCCTTGCTCCGGGGGAGCTTCCGGACGGCCGCCGGACCCCTCCACCTTCCGACCGGCCGCGCCTGGCCGCCGCCCTGGGGTCGAACAACCGGGCCTACGGCCACCCGGCGGCAGACGAGCTGGCCGCCCGCCTGGCCGAGCCGGAGACCGAGGTGGTGGTCACCGGGCAGCAGCCGGGCCTGTTCGGCGGACCGCTCTACACCCTGTCGAAGATGGTGGCCGCCGCCCGGGCGGCCGACGCCCTGGAAGCGGCGGGCCGCCGGGCCGTCCCGGTGTTCTGGGTGGCGGACGAGGACCACGACTGGCGCGAGGTCTCCCGGGCGACCTTCCTGACCCCCCAGGGGCCGCGCACCTACGACCTGGGGGACGACCCGGACCCCCTCCTGCCGGTGGGGATGCGCACCCTTGGCCCCGGGATCCCGGCGATCCTGGACGAGCTCGCCGCGCTCCGCGCCTCCGAGCGCTTCGCCTCCTGGGTGGAGACGCTCCGGCGCATCTACCGCCCCGACGCCCGCTTCGGCGAGGCCTTCTGCCGCCTGGCGGTGGCGGTCCTCGGGGAGCGCTGCCCGCTGCTCCTGGACGCCATGGATCCGTCGGTCAAGGCGGCCCAGGCGCCGTGGCTCGCCCGGCTGGTGGAGCGCCGGGCCACCTGGGAGGAGGCCTCCGCCGCCGCCGACGGGCGGATCGAGGCGCGGGGCCACGCTCTCCAGGTGCACCCCCAGCGGGGCGTGAGCCCCCTCTTCCAGCTCCACGGGGGTGAGCGGCGGCGGATCGAGTGGCTCCCCGGCGGCGGCGCCCTCGGCTCCGGCGGGGACCGCTACCGCCTGCGGGGGGCGGACGGGCCGGAGCGGTCGGTGGACGACCTGCTGGAGACGATCGCCGACAACCCGGGGGTCGTGAGCCCCGGCGTCCTCGCCCGGCCGGCGATCCAGGACGCCATCCTCGGGACCGGCCTCCAGCTCCTGGGCCCGGGCGAGCTCTCCTACATGGGCCAGGCCGCCGCCACGTACCGGGCCCTGGAGCTCGACGGGCCGTGGGTCGCGGCGCGGCCCCAGGTGCTGGTCCTGGAGAGCCACCACCGGGAGAAGCTCCAGGAGATGGAGGTCCCCCTGGCCGCCCTGCTGGGCCCCGCGGACGCCCTCGAGCGCCTGCTGGCGGGCCGCAACGGGGCCGACTTCGTGGAGCGGGCCCGGGAACGGATCGAGGAAGCCCTGGACGGCCTCCGGGCCGAGGCCCTGGAGCTCGACCCCAACCTGGAGCGCCCCCTGGAGAAGACCCGGGACCACGTGCGCCGGTCGCTGGAGACCTTCGCCGGCAAGGCGACCACCGCCGCCGCCCGGCGCGACGAGGTCCGCTCCCGGCGGGTGAAGCGCCTGCGCCAGGTCTGCCTGCCCGGCGGCTCCCTCCAGGAGCGGACCGTCGCCGCGGCCCACTTCCCCGGCAAGTACGGCGAGCGCTTCGCCGAGGCCCTCTGGGACCAGATGGAGCTCGACGGGCGCCACCTGCAGGTGATCGAGCCATGAGCGGGTCGGAGGGGAGGGGTGCCGGCGCCCTGGACGTCCTGGCGGTGGGCGCCCATCCGGACGACGTGGAGCTGGGCTGCGGCGGCACCGTGGCGCTGCTGGCCCGGGCCGGCCGGCGGGTGGGGATCCTCCACCTGACGGGGGGCGAGGCCGGTACCCGGGGCACGGCGGACGAGCGCCGGGCGGAGGCCGAGGCCGCCGCCAGCGCCCTGGGGGCGGCGGAGCTCCTGTTCCTGGACTGCGGCGACGGCAGGTTCCGGAACGGTCCGGAGGAGGAGGACGCCCTGATCGCGCTGCTCCGGCGCCACCGGCCGGAGCTGGTCCTGGCGCCGACGCCCGGAGACCGCCACCCGGACCACGGCCGGGCCCACCGCCTGGTGGCGGACGGGGCCTTCTACGCCGGCCTGGCGGCCCGCAAGCCGCCGGGGGCGCCGGACTTGCCGCCCCACCGCCCGGCGGCGGTGCTGGCCTACATGCAGCACGACCCCTTCGAGCCGTCGCTGGTGGTGGACGTGAGCCCGGTTTGGGAGGTCAAGGAGCGGGCCCTCGACTGCTACCGCAGCCAGATCTACCAGCGCGACGAGCGGCGCGACGAGCCGGCCACGAAGGTGGCGACCCGGGAGTTCCGGCTGGCGATGGAAGGCCGCGCCCGCCACTTCGGGTTGATGATCGGGGCGGCCCACGGCGAGCCTTTCTGGAGCCGCCTGCCCCTGGCGGTGGGGGACGCCGCCACGCTCCTCGGGCTCCTGCCGGGAGGTGTGCGATGAAGATCGGGATCAGCTGCTACCCCACGTACGGCGGCTCGGGGATCGTGGCGACCGAGCTGGCCATGGCCCTGGCCAGCCGGGGCGACGAGGTCCACGTGGTGAGCTACTCGCTCCCCTCGCGCCTGTCCCTCGCCTCCCCCCGGGTCTTCTTCCACGAGGTGGGGGTGACCCACTACCCGCTGTTCGAGTACCCGCCCTACTCCCTGGCCCTGGCGACCAAGATCGTCGAGGTCGCCCGCCACCACGACCTGGACCTGATCCACGTCCACTACGCCGTGCCCAACGCCGTCTCGGCGGTCTTGGCCCGGCAGATCCTGGCGCCGCAGCCCCTGCCGGTGGTCACCACCCTCCACGGGACCGACATCACCCTGGTGGGCAACGACCCCAACTACCTGGAGACGACCCGCTTCGGCATCCAGCAGAGCGACGCCGTGACCGCCGTCTCCGCCGCCCTGAGGGCCCAGACCCACCACCAGCTCCGGGTGGACAAGCCCATCGACGTGGTGCCGAACTTCATCGACCCGGCGCGCTTCGCCGACGCCAACAAGGGCCCCGGGGCCCGGCGCTGGGCCCGGCCGGAAGAAAAGCTCCTGGTCCACATCTCCAACTTCCGGCCGGTCAAGCGGGTGCTGGACGTGGTGGAGGTCTTCCGCCGCGTCCTGGAGTACGTGCCGGCGCGCCTGCTCCTGGTGGGCGACGGCCCGGACCGGGTGAAGGTCGAGCGCCGCTGCCGGGAGCAGGGGATCTGCCACGCCATCACCTTCCTCGGGAGCCTGCCCCTGATCGAGGAGGTCCTGGTGGGGGCGGACCTCTTCCTGCTGCCGTCGGAGAGCGAGTCCTTCGGGCTGGCCGCCCTGGAGGCCATGGCCTGCCACGTGCCGGTGATCGCCACCGCCGTGGGCGGCCTGCCGGAGGTGGTGACCGACGGTGAGACCGGGTTCCTCTACGACGTGGGGGACGTCGAGGGCATGACCGGCGGTGCGTTGCGGATCCTCTCGGCCGACGGTCTGGGGACCCGGATGGGGCGGGCCGCCCGGCGCCGGGCCGTGGAGCACTTCGACCAGGACCGGGTCGTGGCCCGGTACCGGGAGATCTACGAGCGGGTGGTGGCCGAGGCGAGGCAGGAGGCGGTGGCCGTCGGGAGCGCCGGGCCGTCGCGGCTGGCGGCCGGCCCCCGGGACGAATGAGCGCCGGAGGGAGCACCGGAGAGGGGGCGGGGCCAGAGCGGCCCGGGTACCGGGTGCCCGCCGGGGAGTCCGTGGCCGAGCTCCGGGAGCGGGGCTCGCGGTTCCTGGCCGTGATCCGGCCGGCACCCTCCGGGGAGGCGGCCCGCGGCACCCTGGACGCCCTCGCGGCGGAGCACGGGGACGCCACCCACCTGTGCTGGGCCTCCCGGGCCGGCTGGCCGCCCCTGGAGCGGAGCTCCGACGCCGGCGAGCCCTCCGGCACGGCGGGAGTCCCCATCCTCCAGGTCCTCCGGGGCGCCGGGCTGTCGGACGTGGTGGCGGTGGTGGTGCGCTGGTTCGGCGGCACCAAGCTGGGCAAGGGGGGGCTGGCCAGGGCCTACGCCGCCGCCGCCCGGGAGGCGGTCGACGCCCTGGCGGTGGCCCGGCGGGTGCCCACCGCGGAGCTCGCCCTGGAGCTGCCGTACGAGGCTCTGGGGGCGGTCAAGCGCCTGGTCCGGCCACCGCAGGTGACGCTCCGGGACGAGGAGTACACCGACGTCGTCCGGCTCACGCTGGCGGTCCACGAGCCGGAGCGTGAAGCCCTGGAAGCGGCCCTGGCGGACCTGGGAGTGACCCCGCTTGAGGAGCGGCCGCGCTCGCGCTAGACTGCGCCTAACTCTCCGGTTCCAAAGGAGATTCGCTTTCGCTCGAAAGGAGATGGCCTGAGATGACCGACGAATCCGTCCCCCCGAAGCCGCCCAACGAGGACGAAGCCCGTGCCGGGGCCGGCGGAGAGGCGCCGCCGCCGGAGTCCGGCGGAGAGGGCGCGGCGCCCCCGCCTCCGCCCGCCGGCGGTGCCACCGGACAGGGAGCCGGCACCCCGCCGCCGCCCCCCGCCGGCGGGGCGAGCGACAACCGCAAGCTGATGCTCGTCCTCTCGTACCTGGGGGTGTTGGCCCTGGTCCCCTACCTGGTGGAGCAGAAGGACCCCGAAGTGCGCTGGCACTCGCGCCACGGGCTGGTCTGGCTGGTGGCGGAGGTGGTCCTGGGCATCGTCCTGGCGATCATCGGCGCCATCCTGACGGCCATCGCCCCGCCGATCGGCTGCGTCTTCAACCTGATCTGGCTGGCGTACTTCGTCGGCCTGCTGGTGCTCCACGTCATGGGGATGATGAAGGCCCTCAACGGCGAGCGGCTGATCATCCCCAACGTGAGCCAGTACGCCGACCGGCTGCCCTGACCGGGCCCGGCCCTGAACCGGTCGTCCCCCGGTCCGCTCCGGGGGGCGATCGGATCGTCCGCCGCCGAAGATGACCCATCCCCTCCGCCCCCGCTTGGCGGTCCTCGCCGCGACGGCCCTCTTCGCGGCCGGGTGCGCGGCGGACCTGGCCCGCCCGCCGGCGGACCAGCTCTCCGCACGGGCGCTCCTGAGGGCTGTCGACCTCTACCAGGCCACCCTGTCACCGGTGCTCGCCCGCACCGGCGCCCGCTGCCGCTTCGAGCCGTCCTGCAGCCACTACGCCGAGGGGGCCGTGGCCGAAGACGGCGCCCTGGCGGGCGCCGCCCGCGCCGCCTGGCGCATCGCCCGCTGCGGCCCCTGGACCGAGGCCGGCACCGTCGATCCTCCGTAGCACCCGACTCCTGATTGGCTGCTTTGGAGGCGCGCCGTGCGGCGCGAGCATTCTCCACGAAACATGTAGGGGAGGAGCTTGTCTCCTCCCGGGCCTCAGCGACCACCGAACGGGTCCGAAC
>JBKHJP010000171.1:0-8776 GCA_046538065.1 Thermoanaerobaculia bacterium
CTGAAGCGGCCGAGCTCTGCGCATGCCCTGAGCGAAGCCGAAGGGTCGGCCGGGGAGGGGACCGCCGCGAAGGTCGGGCCGCTTCAGGCTCCGCCGCCGGCCGCGGCGCTCGCGGCTGCCTCCGCCCGGTTGCGGTAGAGCCCCTCGTCCACCGCCCCCGCCATCCGCTCCACGTCCAGGTCCATGCCGAGAAAGTTGCGGACCCGCTCCGCCGCCTCGGACGGGCGCTCGAGCACAGAGCTGTAGTGGAGGTCGATCCACCGGAAGTGGGGCGCGTGGCGGAGCATGGCGTCCACCCGGCGCAGGTGGCCGGCGTAGAGCTCCATCATCCGGTCGTCCGGCGTCTCGGAGGTCTCGCCGCGGCGCTCCAGCATCTTGTTCTGGGACGCCACAACCTCCTCCAGGTGCCGGCGCATGAAGAGCAGGCGGTAGTTGAGCTCCCGCGGCAGGTGCGGCAGGAGTGACGAGACCACCTTGATCGCGCGCCCCCGGGCCTCCGTCACCCAGGAGGCGTCCTCCGCCTCCGCCAGGTCCTTGACCCGCTCGTCCTCGAAGTAGCCCTTCGGGTTGTCCACGTCCGCCGTGCGCTGGTGGTCGGTGACCAGCTCCAGGCCCCCGGCCTCGAGCATCTTCATGGCCATGGAGGTGCCGGATCGGGGCAGCCCGGAGACCACGACCACGGGCCGGCCGTAGCGCGCTCTGCGGTAGATCTGCTGGAGTGGTTCCACGTCGTGTCTCGCCGGTCGAGGGGGTTTGAAGCGATTCGCGGCGCGGGCCTCTCCGGCCGCTGGAGGCGTAAGCCTACACCGTCCTCGCCGGAGTAGACTCGTGCGGCGCCGCCCACCGGCGCCTCCGTTCATGCCCCGTGACGCTCTCCCAGGCTCCGTCGGCCCCGCGAGGCCCCGGGCCCCGTTTGGAGGCACGCCGTGAGACCGGCACCGTCGGCCCCCGGCACCCTCCGGCGGGAGCTGGGCGTCTTCGGCGCCACCTGGATGGGCCTCGGCGCCATCGTCGGCACCGGGGTCTTCGTCAGCATCGGGGTGGCGGCGGGCATCGCCGGGCCGGCGGTGGTCCTGGCCCTCGTGCTGGCGGCGGGAGTCGCCACCTGCAACGCACTGTCCAGCGCCCAGCTCGCCGCCAGCCACCCGGTGAGCGGCGGCACCTACGAGTACGGCTACCGGTACCTGGAGCCCTGGACGGGCTTCACCGCCGGGTGGATGTTCCTGTGCGCGAAGAGCGCCTCGGCGGCCACGGCGGCCCTGGGCTTCGCCGGGTACCTGCTGAACGCCCTGGGCTTGCGGGAGAGCGAGCGGGCGGTGCTCACCGCCGTGGCGGCGGCGGTGGTCGCCGCGCTGACGCTCCTGGTGCTGACCGGGATGCGGCGCTCGAACGTCACCAACATCGTCATCGTCTCCGTCACCCTGGCGAGCCTCCTGGCCTTCGTCCTCGCCGGCCTTCCCCGGGCGTGGGCCGAGGGGGCGGGGAACCTGACCCGGTTCGCCGGAACGCCGGCCGAGACCGCCTTCTGGCCGGCGCTCCTGGAGGCGACGGCGCTCATGTTCGTGGCCTACACCGGGTACGGGCGCATCGCCACCCTGGGCGAAGAGGTCCGGGAGCCCCGGCGGACGATCCCCCGGGCCATCGTCGCCACCCTCGTCGTCTCCATGGTCCTCTACGTGGCGGTGGGCGCCGTGGCGGTGGGTGCGGTGGGCGCGACGACCCTCGGCACCGTCACCCGCACCCAGGCCGCCCCCCTGGAGGTCGCCGCGCGCCAGCTCGACTGGCCCCTCGCCTGGCCCCTCCCCTGGCCGGGCGTGGGCACCGTGGTCGCCGTGGGTGCCATGACGGCGATGCTGGGCGTGCTCCTGAACCTGATCCTGGGCCTCTCGCGGGTGCTCCTGGCCATGGGGCGGCGCGGCGACGTGCCCCGGGCCGTTGGGCGCCTGAACGCCTCCGGGACCACGCCCTACGTGGCGGTTCTGGTCACCGGGGCCGTGGTCCTGGGGCTCGCCCTCCTGGGGGACGTCGAGACCACCTGGTCCTTCAGCGCTTTCACGGTGCTCGTCTACTATGCTCTCACCAACCTGGCGGCGCTGTTCCTGGCGCCGGAGGACCGGCTCTACCCGCGGTGGATCGCCGGCACGGGTCTCGTGGCCTGCCTGCTCCTGGCCTTCTGGGTGGAGCGCTCGGTGTGGCTGGCGGGCGTCGGCCTGCTCCTGGCGGGCTTCCTCTGGCGCGCCGGCTTCCACCGGTGGAGCCGCCGTCGTCCGGGGCCGGAGGTGTGAGCCCGCCGGACGCCGTCTTGAAGTGTGCAGCCGGGCGCGGTAGCCTCCGCTGGCGCCGGCTTCCACCTCCAACCCGGAAACGAACCATGAATCCAGCAGTTCCAGACGCGAAGCACGCTTCGGTGGCGCACGGCCCGGAGCGGATTCCGGAAGAGCCCGGGAGGCGCCGGGCGCTGCTCCCGGGCCTCCTCCTGGCCGCCGGCCTGGTGGCCCTGGCGACGCCCGCTGCCGCCTACGTGGGCCCCGGCGCCGGCTTCGCCCTGCTGTCGTCATTCCTGGTCCTGCTGACGACGATCGTCCTGGCGATGCTCTCGCTGCTGGTGCTGCCCTTCCGGTTCCTGTGGCGTCTGATCCGGCGCCGCCGGAAGGTCAAGCCCGTGATCCGGCGCTTCGTGGTGGTGGGCCTGGACGGCCAGGACCCGAAGATCACCGACCGGCTGATGGCGGAGGGCAAGCTCCCGAACTTCCAGAAGCTGGCCGAGGAGGGGGGGTACCGGCCGCTGGCGACCACCTTCCCGTCGGTCTCGCCGGTGGCCTGGTCGTCGTTCTCCACCGGCACCTCGCCGGCCAAGCACAACATCTTCGACTTCCTGGACCGGGACCCGAAGACGTACCTCCCCCGGCTCTCCTCGGCCAAGATCGGCAGCGTCGAGAAGTTCCTGAAGCTCGGCCGGTTCCGCATCCCCCTCAAGAAGCCGGAGCTGCGGCTGCTGCGCAAGTCGAAGCCCTTCTGGTCGATCCTGGGGGAGCACGAGATCTGGAGCACGGTGCTCCGGGTGCCCATCACCTTCCCGCCGGACGAGTTCTACGGCGCCGAGCTCTCGGCCATGTCGGTGCCGGACCTGCTGGGCACCCAGGGGACGTTCCTGCTGTTCACCACCCGCCCGGCGAGCGCGGAGTTCAAGGAGGGCGGCATGCGCGTGCCGGTGGAGCGCGACGGCGACCGGGTGGAGGCGCGCCTGGAGGGCCCGCCCAACCTGTTCGTGGCCGGCGAGCCCCCGATGGCGATCCCCCTGGTGGCGGAGCTCGACCGCGGCGCCGGCCGCGTGCACCTGTCCGTGGGCGGCGAGCGCCTGGAGCTCGAGCCCGGGAAGCTCTCCGACTGGGTGGCGCTCACCTTCCGGGCGGCGCCGGGGATCAAGGTCCGGGGCATCGCCCGGATGATGGTCACCGAGATGGACGAGCACTTCTCCCTCTACGTGACCCCCGTCGCCATCGACCCGGAAAAGCCCGCCATGCCCATCTCGCACCCGGGGTACTACGCCACGTACCTCGCGAAGCGGATCGGGCCGTACTCGACCCTGGGCCTGGCGGAGGACACCTGGGCCTTGAACGAGGAGGTGATCGACGACGCCACCTTCCTCGAGCTCTCCTACGACATCGACCGGGAGCGCCAGGACATGTTCTTCGCGGCGCTGGACCGCCTGCGCCGGGGGGCCCTGGTCTGCGTCTTCGACGCCACCGACCGGATCCAGCACATGTTCTGGCGCTACACCGAGGACGGCCACCCGGCGGACGACGGCCGGGAGAGCCCCCACCGGAACGCCATCGAGGAGCTCTACCACCACAACGACGAGCTGGTGGGGAAGGTCATGGAGCGCCTGGACGAGGACGACGTGCTGATCGTCTGCTCGGACCACGGCTTCTCCTCCTTCCGCCGGGGCATCAACCTGAACGCCTGGCTCCTCAGGGAGGGCTACCTCCACCTGAAGGAGGGGGCGGACGGCACGGCCGAGTGGCTCCGCGACGTGGACTGGTCGAAGACGAAGGCCTACGCCCTGGGGCTCACGGGCATGTTCCTCAACGTCCGCGGCCGCGAGGCGGAGGGCATCGTCGAGCCCGGCGAGGAGGCGGAGGCCCTGAAGACGGAGCTGGTCCGGAAGCTCTCCGGCCTCAAGGACGAGGCGAAGGGCGAGGTGGGGATCCGCGAGGCCTTCGACACGGCCAAGCTCTACAAGGGGCCCTACCAGAGGAACGCCCCGGACCTCCTGATCGGCTACAACGCGGGCTACCGCATCTCCTGGGACGGCGCCACCGGCGTCGTGGCCGGGCCGGTCTTCGAGGACAACACGAAGGCCTGGAGCGGCGACCACTGCATCGACCCGCGCCTGGTGCCGGGGGTGATCTTCTCCAACCGGCCCATCGAGGCCGAGGACCCGGCGCTCATCGACGTCGCTCCCAGCGCCCTGGAGCTCTTCGACGTGGACGTGCCGGCTCACATGGAGGGCAAGGCCCTCTTCGACCGCCGGAGCTTCCAGGCCGGCCGGGCCAGGCCCCGGCGCGCGGCCAAGGCGGCGCTCTCCATCGCCCTGGCCGCGATCCTGGCGGCCCTGGCCACCGTCTCCACCGGGTGCGGCCGCGACTCCGAGGCCGCCGCCCCGGACAAGCGGGTGATCGTGCTGGGCATCGACGGCATGGACCACGCCCTGACCGAGAAGCTCATGGCCGAAGGCCGCCTGCCCAACTTCCAGCGCCTGGCCGAGGAGGGGGGCTTCCAGGCCCTGGACACCGCGGTTCCGCCCTTGAGCCCCGTCGCCTGGTCCGACTTCATCACCGGCATGGACGCCGGCGGCCACGGCATCTTCGACTTCCTCCACCGGGACCCGGAGACGATCATCCCGTTCTTCTCCACCACCCGGACCTCGAGCGAGGAGCCCATCCTCACCCTGGGCAAGTGGCAGATCCCGGGCTCCGGCGACATCGAGCTCCTGCGCCAGGGCGAGCCCTTCTGGCGGGTTCTGGAGGACCGGGGCGTGCCCACGGCGATCCTCCGGATGCCGGCGAACTTCCCGCCCTCCGGCGAGGCGAGCTGGGAGCTTTCGGGCATGGGGACCACGGACATCCGGGGCACCCCGGGGATGTTCAGCTTCTACACCTCGGAGCTCTTCGCCTTCTCCGGCCAGGATCTCTCCGGCGGTGACGTCTACGAGGTGGACGCCTTCGACAACGTGGTCCACGCCAGCCTGTACGGGCCGGACAACCCGTTCCTCACGGAACCGGAGAAGGTCGAGGCTCCGTTCACCGTCTACCTGGACCCCAAGGAAGACGTGGCGAAGCTGGTCCTGGGCGACGAGGAGCGGATCCTGAAGCTGGGCGAGTGGAGCGACTGGGTGCCGTTCGAGCTCCCGCTGGTGCCCACGCAGTCGGTGCCGGCCATGGCCCGCTTCTACCTGAAGCAGGTCCGGCCGGAGTTCGAGATGTACGTCTCCCCGCTCAACATCGATCCCTTCGCCCCGGCGATGCCGGTCTCCCACCCGCCGGGCTTCGCCGCCGAGCTGGCGCACCACACCGGGCGCTTCTACACCCAGGGCATGCCGGAGGACACCAAGGCGCTGTCCGACGGCGTCTTCGACCGGGAGGAGTTCCTGGCCCAGGCGGAGATCTCCGCCCGCGAGATCATCGACCAGTACCCCTACGCCCTGGAGCGCTTCGACCAGGGCCTGCTCTTCTACTACTTCGGCCACATCGACCAGGTCTCCCACATGATGTGGCGCTCCCTCGACCCGGAGCACCCGGCCTACGACCCGGAGGTGGACGGGGCGTACGCCGACGTGATCCCGTCGCTCTACGAGGGGATGGACCGGTTGGTGGGCTACACCCTGGACCGGATCGATGCCGAGGGCGGGCCGGACACGACCCTGGTCGTCATGTCCGACCACGGCTTCCTCAGCTGGCGCCGGTCGATGCACCTGAACTCCTGGCTCCGGGACCAGGGATACCTGGCGGTCAAGGACCCGGATCTCACCAGCGACCCGGGGCTCTACGCCAACGTCGACTGGTCCCGGACGAAGGCCTACGGCCTGGGTCTGAACGGGCTTTACGTCAACCTCCAGGGCCGGGAGAAGAACGGCATCGTGCCCCCGGCGGAGCGCGAGGAGCTCATGCGCCGGATCGCCCGGGACCTCCTGGACGCCGTCGACCCGGAGACCGGCCGGCCGCCGGTCTCCAAGGTCTACCTGCGCGAGGAGGCCTACGACGACCGGGGGCACCTGGAGATCGGTCCCGACATCCAGGTGGGCTACGCGCGCTACTACCACGTGGCGAACGAGTCGAGCCTGGGGGAGCTCACCCCGGAGGTCTACTCCGACAACACCGAGCCCTGGAGCGGCGACCACGGCAACGACCACGAGCTGGTGCCGGGGGTGCTGTTCACGAACCGGTCCCTGGCCAAGCCGGCGGTCAGCCTGGAGGAGCTGGCGGAGGCGATCCTCGCCGAGTTCGGGGTGGAGCGCTTTCCGGCGGCCGAGGAACGCACGAAACCCGGCGATCCGGTGAAGGCCATGGAGCGGTAAAGGGACCCGGCAGAGCACGGAGGATCGAGCAGATGTTCGGAGCACGTACCGTCAAGATCGACAAGGACCTGTGGGACAAGGTCAAGCGCTACGCCGACATCGCCGGCTACTCGTCGCCGGCGGAATTCGTGACCCACGCCCTGGAGAACGAGCTGGCCAAGCTCGAGGACGCCGACTCCGAGGAGGAGATCAAGAAGCGCCTCCAAGGCCTGGGGTACATCTCGTGAGCGCCGTGGGGAGACGTATCTCTAGGCCATGGAACTGCTGAACGCCCTTCTCCGGGCCGTCGTCTCGGCCCTGCTCTGGCCCTTCCGGGGCCTGCCGCCCCTGGTGGGCCTGACGGTGGTGTCGCTGCTGACCGCCGTGGGGATGCTCCTGGTCTTCAAGGCCACCTCGAACCAGGGCGGCATCGCCGCGGTCAAGCGCCAGATCCACGCCTGCCTGTTCGAGATCCGGCTGTTCAACGACGACCTCCGGGCGATCCTCCGGGCCCAGGGGGAGCTGCTGCGGCACAACCTCAGGTACCTGAAGTTCTCCATCGTGCCGCTGCTGTGGATGATCGTGCCGCTGTTCCTGCTGATCGCCCAGCTCCAGTTCCAGTACGGCTACGAACCCCTGGCACCCGGGCGGGCCGCGATCGTGGAGATGGCCCTGGTGGAGGGCTGGGAGGAGGCGCTTCCCCAGGAGGCCGTGGAGGTGATCGACGGTTTTCCCCGGCCGGCAGCGGAGCTCGTCGCCCCCGAGGGCCTCCGGGTGGAGACCCCCGGGGTCTGGGCCCCGGACGTGCGCGAGATGTCGTGGCGCGTCTCCGGCGAGCGCCCGGGGGACCACGAGGTGGCGCTGGAGCTGGGGGGCGAGCGAATCACGAAGCGCCTCCGGGTGGGCGCGGGGGAGGGTGTGGCGGCCGCCGGGCTGCTCTCACCGATCCGGCCGCCCCGCAGCGCCCTGCTGCAGCTCGTCTACCCGGCGGAGCCACCCCTTCCAAGGGGCCCTGTGGAGTCGATCCGCGTCTCCTACCCGGGGGCCGAGGTCTGGTTCTTCGGCTGGCGGACGCACTGGATGGTCGTCTTCTTCATCCTGTCCATCGCCTTCGCCTTCGCCCTCAGGAACCGCCTGGGCGTGAGCATCTGAGGGCCAGCCCTACGCCCACGGGCGGAGGCGAGCTCCGCCCCTACTCCGAGCTCCGCCCCTACTCGCGGAACAGCGCGAACTGCTCCTCCTCCGGCTCCTGGACCTTCCCGGGGCGCTGGAAGACCAGGTTGCCCTCGAGATCCGTGTAGTCGGCGGCGAAGCGGGTGGCGGCCAGGCGGTCGAGCTCGGTCAGCAGCGCCAGGACCCGCTCGGCGATCTCGGCGCTCCGGACCGTGGTGCGACCCTGGTCGACGAGCTCGGCCTCGATCCGGCGGGCGACCTCCCGCGCCTGGGCCTCGCTCAGGCGGCCGTCCCGGGCCACCCGCAGCACCGCCCGGGTGATCTTCTCGCCCCGGAACAGCTCCGGCGGCCGGCCGGGCTGCTTGGCCACCCGGAGCTCCGCCGGCGCCAGGCGCTCGTGGGTGGTGAAGCGCCGACGGCAATCCTGACACTCCCGGCGCCGCCGGATGCCCTCCGGGATCGGCCGGGAGTCCACGACCCGCGAGGGACCGCCACAGTAGGGGCACTCCATCTGCCGCTAGCGTACCCCACCGGGCTGAACCTCGAGCCTTTCGCCCAGGGCCGCCGAGGGTCCTGGGTGGAGTCGGCCTGCCCGATCCCGGTCGCCGGCCGTCGCCCGGGTGGCCGGGGCCACCGAAGTGCGGCGGAAATACTCCGGCCCTTGAGTACACTCCCGGGTAGACGGCCGACGAGATCTCTCGTCGCCCCGCCCGGAGGAGGTCCGCCCATGGTCCGCGTCCCGTTCGCCGCCCGCTGCGCCCGCCTGCTCGTCCTCGCGACCGTCGCCGCGCTCTCCAGCGGGATCGGCCCGGCCACCCCGGCCGCCCCGGCCCAAGAGCCCCGGGCGGAGGGCGAGGCGTCCCAGACCGTGGTGGAGCCCCTGCCCCCGGAGCCGGACGCCACCACCGGGGCCGCCGACGAAGAGGACTATGAGCGCCTGCTGGAGTGGCGCTACGCGGCCCAGGGGGTGCCGGTGGAGGGGGTCACCATTCAGCGGGACGCCGCCACCTGGACCCTGGAGAGCGGCACCGTGCGGCTGGCGGAGCC
>JBKHJP010000172.1:0-8747 GCA_046538065.1 Thermoanaerobaculia bacterium
GCCGGCGGCGCGCGTCGCCGTGGCGGCCCGAGGCGGCTTCGGCCCGGGCCGTGGCCACCGCCAGGCGGAGCTGGAGCCGCCGGTCCTGCCGCCCCCACTCCGTGCCCCGGGCGCGCTCCAGGACCGGCAGGGCCTCGGCGTGGCTTCCCGCAGCGGTGAGCGCCGCCCCCAGGGCGAGGAGCGCTCGGGTCCTGCCCTCGGGGTGGAAGGCCTCCTCGGCCGCTCGCAGGGCGTCCCGAGCGAGGGCCTCGGCGCGCTCCGGCTCGCCGTCGGCGAGGGCGGCGGCCGACAGCAGGGTCAGGACGGTCACGTGGCGCCGGCTGCCGGAGCCCTCGGGGTCGGCGGCCTGTGCCGCCTCCAGGAGCCGGCGGCCCTTCCCGGGATCGCCGCGGAGGAGCGCCGCCTGGGCGTGCACGATCCGGGCTTCACTCACCCCGTCCGGGTAACCTGCCTCGTCGAACAGCTCGAGGGCCCGGTCCGAGCGGGCCTCGGCGTCCCCGGGGCGCGAGCGCTCCAGGTCGAGCCGGGCGAGTCCCAGGAGGGTCAGCGCCTCGCCCCGGGGATCCTCCGCGACGCGCCGCCGCTCGAGGGCCCGGTGGTAGAGCTCCTCCGCATCGCCCAGGTGGCCCTGGCGCAGCAGGAGCTCCCCCCGGTTGTTGAGGGCCACCGCGACACCGCCCGGGCTGCCTGCGGCGGCGTAGGCGGTGGCGGCCTCGCGGTAGAAGGCTTCGGCCTCCCGGAGGCGACCCTCCTGGACCAGGACGGCTCCCAGGTTGTTGAGCAGGATCGCCACCCCCCGCTGGTCCCCCACCCGGCGCATGTGCCAGAGCGCCTGCCGGTTGAGGCGCGCAGCCTGGGCGAGATCCCGGCGCCGGGAGTGGACCAGCGCCAGGCCGGCCAGGCCCCGGGCGACCCACCGCTCGTCCCCCGCGTCCCGGGCCCGGTCCAGGGCCTCCTGAAAGAGTGCCGCCGCGCCGTCGAGCTCGCCGGCAGCCAGATGCTCGTGGGCTTCGTCGAGAAGCTCATCCAACCCTTCGGCCGCACCCTCCGACGCCGTGTCGGAAGGGCCGGCGCCCGCGGCGGGCTCCGCCGCCACCGGCCCTGGGTCCCTCGGACCCGCCACCGCGCCCAGGACCAGCACCGTGACGGTGACCAGGAACGCCGAGAGCGCCGGCAGCACCAGGCCGCGGGACCCGAGCCCCGCCCGCGGGACCGGTCGGAGCCCACGCGTGAAGCGTCCTCCGGAGGGCCGGCGCCGCCGGCCGTCGGCGAGCGCTTCCGCCACCTCGCCGGCACCGGAGTAGCGTTCTCCGGCATCGCGCGCCAGGCAGCACAGGATCACCCGGTCCCAGAGCGGGTCCAGGGCCGGCACGAGCGCGCCCGGCGCGGGGGGCGCCCGGTGAAGTCGCGCCATGGCGGTCTCGAAGGCGGTCTCGCCCTCGAAGGGCAGGACCCCGGTGAGCGCCTCGTACAGGAGGACCCCCAGGGAGAAGAGGTCCGCCGCGGGCGTGACGGCTTCGCCTTCGAGCTGCTCCGGGGCGACGTAGGCCGGCGAGCCCAGGAGGTCCCCCGGAGCGGTGAGGGTCGCGCCGGGGCCGGACAGCTGCCGGGCCGTGCCCAGGTCGGTGATGACCACCCGCTCGCCGCCGCCCGCCCGGGGCTCCAGCAGGACGTTGGCGGGCTTGAGGTCCCGGTGGACGACGCCAGCTGCGTGGGCGGCCTCCAGGCCGGCGCAGAGCTGGCGGGCGATCGGCAGGACCTCTTCGGCCGGCAGGCGCTCCCGTTCTGAGAGCCGCGCGGCCAGAGTCTCGCCGCCGACCAGCTCCATGGCCAGGAGGAGCTCGGGCTCGTCCGCCCCGCCGCCCCCGACCAGGAGATCGAAGACGCGACAGACGTTGGGGTGGCCGATGCGCCGCGCCGACAGCACTTCCCGCTTGCAGCGCTCCACCAGGCGCGGGTCGCGGGCCCAGACGGGCCGCAGCCGTTTGACCGCGACCCGCCCGCCCAGGAGGAGGTCGTCGGCCTCGAAGACCTCGGCCAGCGTCCCCTCGCCCAGGAGGCGGACGATGCGGAACCGCCCTCCCAGGACCCGGGTGATCCGGCCCGTCTGTGCTGTAGCGACCATGGCTCTTCACCCAGGAGTGGCACTGCGGGCCGAAGGATTTCAGGCCCGTGGAGCTCTCGGTCTCCATCGCCCGGCCTCCGGGACCTCACCGTCCGACGCCACTCCGGGCGGCCGGGTGCGCCGGGTCCAGTGACCGCCCCCCGGGGCGGCGCGCCGGAGCGGTTGCTCCGATAGCGTGGGGCGGAGGGGACACGAACCTCGCTGGAGGTTCCAGTCCCTCCACGGCGGGCCGGACGAGGGGGTCAACGACAAGCTCTGCCGCCTGCTCTTCTTCCTGGGGAGCCTCCGCGACGCCGCCGCAGGCCGGGTGACGGCCGTCGTCCCGTACCTCTGCTACGCCCGGAAGGACCGCAAGACCAAGTCCCGGGACCCGGTGACGACCCGGTACGCGGCCGGCACCGTGGTGAGCGACACGGTGCCCCCCTTCCGCCTGGAACCGTCCGTGGCGGCAGAGCACCTGGAGGTGGTCTCCGCCACCGGAAGGCCTGGTAGAAGACGAGGAGCTCCACCGACGCCCCGTCCTCAGCCTCGACCCGGTAGGCCGCGACGAACCGCTGCCCCACCCAGGGTGCCCCCAGGCGGTCGCACTCGAGGGACAGGTAGGCCAGCTCGTCGATCGGATCCAGCGGCCGGAGCTCCCGCGTGCCGCGGCACGGTCCGTCCGGTCACCGCCGGCCCGGTGCGTCGCCCAGGAAGGCCCGGAGCAGGTCGAGGCTGCTGATGATGCCCACGACCTCGCTGCCCCGGGTCACGAGGAGGCGGTGGATGTGGCCGTCCACCAGGGTCCGCGCCACGTTTTCGACCGGGTCGTCCTCGGCCACGGAGAAGATCGCCGGCGTCATCACGTCCCGGACGGTGAGCTCCCCCTCCTGGATGCGGAGCTTGCGGAACTCCTCCGCCGCGTACTGGTCTTCCCAGCCCCGGACGTAGAACTCCGGGCTGCCCCGGTCGGTCATCACGGACGATTCACCGGTGAGCTGGCGCGCCACGTCGAAGAGCGACACCACGCCCACCAGGGTCCCGTCCTCGTCCACCACCGGCGCCCCGGAGATCTCGTTCTCCATCAGGACGTCGGCGAGCTCCGCCAGGGTGAGGTCCGCCGGCACCCGGACGACCCCGCTGGTCATCACGTCCTGCGCGGTGAGCGTTCGGCCGTTTTGGAACGTCAGTTTCTCCAGGGTGGTGGTCATCGTCGGCTCCTTTCTGCCGGGCCCAGCATTCCACCCGAGAGACGCGATGCAAACTTCTTGCAGGGTGGGGGCATCCGCGGCCACGGGGCGGGGCCGGCCCCGCACGGGAGGGCGGGGACCGGGCCGGCGGCCACGACGAAAGGGGCCGGAGCCGCTACCCCTCCATGATCTGCTGTTCCTTCGACTCCAGGGCCTTGTTGATCTCGGCGATGTAGTGGTCGTGGAGCTTCTGGATCTCGTCGTGGCCCCGGCGCTCGTCGTCCTGGCTGATCTCCTTGTCCTTCTGCATCTTCTTCAGCCGGTCGTTGCCCTCGCGGCGACCCTGGCGCACGCCGTTGCGCGAGTCTTCCGCCATGTCGTGGGCCTTGCGGACGATCTCCTTGCGCCGCTCCTCCGTCAGGGGCGGCACGGGGATGCGGATCAGCTTGCCGTCGTTGGAGGGGTTGAGGCCGAGATCCGCCTGGACGATCGCCCGCTCGATGGCGGAGATCTGGGTCGGGTCGTAGGGCTGGGCGACGATCAGGTTGGCCTCCGGCACGGAGAGGTTGGCGAGCTGGTTGAGGGGGGTGGGCGTCCCGTAGTAGTCGACGGTCACCCCTTCCAGGATCGCCAGGGAGGCCCGGCCGGTCCGCAGGGTCCTGAGCTCCCGGTGGAAATGGTCCACCGCATGCTTCATCTTGATCTCGGTCTCCCGGAAAATCTCTTGCATCGCAGCTCCTCCGTGGGTGGGTCGACGACGGCGGCGTGATTGTACCGTCACCGGACGAGGTGGGTCACCGGTCCACGCGGACTGCGCGGTCGCCCTCGCCCTGGCGTTCCGGAGTGGATGGATCCGGCTGCTGCTCTGCTATTCCCGGACGATCGACCCCACGCGCTCGCCACGAACGATGCGCCGGAGGTTGTCCTCACCCTCCAGGTCGAAGACGGCGATGGGGATCCCGTTGTCCCGGCACAGGGAGATGGCCGCCGCGTCCATGATGCGCAGGCCCTGCTCCAAGACCTCCTGGTACGTCACCTCGGCGAGCAGCCGGGCGTCCGGGTCGGTCTTGGGGTCACCGGTGTAGACGCCCTCGACCTGGGTGGCCTTCAGCAGGATCTCGGCGTGGATCTCCGCGGCCCGCAGCGCGGCGGCGCTGTCGGTGGTGAAGAAGGGGTTGCCGGTGCCGGCGGCGAAGATGACCGCGCGGCCCTTCTCCAGGTGGCGGATGGCCCGGCGGCGGATGAACGGCTCCGCCACCTCCCGGATCTCGATGGCCGTGAGCACCCGGGTCGGGACGTCCAGCTTCTCCATGGCGTCCTGGAGGGCGAGGGCGTTGATCACCGTGGCGAGCATGCCCATGTAGTCGCCGGTGACCCGCTCGATCCCCCGGTGGCTGGCGGCCAGGCCGCGGATGATGTTCCCGCCGCCGACGACGACCGCCAGCTCCACCCGGAGGGCGTGGAGGTCGGCGAGCTGGCGGGCGATCCGCGCCACCACCTCCTCGTCGATGCCGAAGCTCTTGGCCCCCATGAGGGCCTCGCCGGAGAGCTTCAGCATCAACCGGCGGTAGGCCGGCGCAGCACCCACGTCAGCCGCCCTGCTCCGCCTGGGCCGCCACCTCGGCGGCGAAGTCCTCGGAGCGCTGCTCGATGCCCTCGCCGAGCTTGTACCGGGTGAAGCGGCGGACCTGGATGTTCTCGCCGATCGTGGCCACCTTCTCGGCCAGGAGCTGCTCGACCTTCTTGTCCGGGTCCTTGACGAAAGGCTGCTCCAGGAGGACCGCCTCGGAGTAAAACTTGCCCAGCTTGCCCTCGACGATCCGGTCCACGATGTTCTCCGGCTTGCCCTCGGCCAGGGCCTGCTCGCGGTAGATCCGGCGCTCGGTCTCCAGCGCGTCCTCGGTCACCTCCTCGCGGGAGACGAACCGGGGCTCGGCGGCGGCGATGTGCATGGCGACGTCGCGGACCAGCTCCTGGAACTCGTCGGTCCGGGCCACGAAGTCGGTCTCGCAGTTGACCTCCACCAGCACGCCGATCTTGCCCCCGGCGTGGATGTAGGAGCCCACGGCTCCCTCGGCGGTCACCCGGCCCGCCTTCTTGGCGGCCGCGGCGAGCCCCCGCTTGCGCAGGGCCTCGACCGCCTTGTCCAGGTCGCCTCCGGCCTCTTCCAGGGCCTTCTTGCAGTCCAACATCCCTGCGCCGGTGCGCTCGCGCAGGTCCTTGACCATCTCGGCTGTGATCTTCATCGGTGCGTTCCTCGCGAAGCTGCGCCTCGAGCCGGCGAGGCGCTCGTCGGTCTGTGCTCGCCCTGTCGGTCCGCGTGACCCGCCGGGCCCACCCTCACTCCGGGAAGCAGCTCCAGGCGGCAGGGTGCGCCTTCGTGCCGCACCGGGCGCGGACCCGGTGAGGACGGGCCGGTGCGCCGGGCCGCACCCTACGCTTTCGCTCGAAAGAACGGCCGGCGCTGGGCCGGCCGCTCGGGGTCCTGCTCGCTGAAGGCGCCGTCGGGCTCAGGAAGCGGAAGCGCCCTCGCCCGTGGCCTCCCCACCCCCCTCGGCGGCGACGGGGGCGGCCACCTCTTCGCCTTCGCCCTCGGCCTCGAGCATCTTCTGCTCCTCGAGCTGGCCGGCTCCCGCCAGGTAGGCGTCGGCCATCCTGGAGGCGAAGAGGCGAATGGAGCGGATGGCGTCGTCGTTGCCCGGGATCACGTAGTCGATGAACTCGGGGTCGCAGTTCGTGTCGACGATGGCGATCACCGGGATGCCCAGCTTGTTCGCCTCGGCGACGGCGATGTCCTCGCGCTTCGGGTCGACGACGAACATGGCGTCGGGCAGCCCGTCCATCTCCCGGATCCCCTCCAGGTTCCGGTGCATCTTCTCGCGCTCGCGGTCCAGCCGGAGCTTCTCCTTCTTGGTGAGGGGGCTGTCCTCCTCCTCCAGGCGCTGCTCCAGCTCCTTCAGGCGCTGGATCGACCCGCGCATGGTCACGTAGTTCGTCAGGGTCCCGCCGAGCCAGCGGTGGGTGACGAAGAACTGGCCGCAGCGGCTCGCCTCCTCTCGGATCGCCTCCTGCGCCTGCCTCTTGGTCCCGACGAAGAGGAGCTGCTTGCCCCGGGCGCCCAGCTCCTCGACGAACTCCGCCGCCTCCCGGAACAGGGCCACCGTCTTCTGCAGGTCGACGATGTAGATGCCGTTGCGCTTGCCGAAGATGTAGGGCTTCATCTTCGGGTTCCACCGGCGGGTCTGGTGCCCGAAGTGGACACCCGCCTCCAGCAGCTCCTTCAGTGTGACCTCGACCACGGATTCCCTCCTTACCGCTTGCTGAACTGAAAGCGCGCCCGGGCGCCCTTCTGACCGTACTTCTTCCGCTCCTTCTCGCGCGGATCGCGGGTCAGGAGGCCGGCCGACTTCAGCCGGTCGCGGAGCTCCCCGTTGTACTCGAGCAGGGCGCGGGCGATGCCGTGGCGGATCGCCCCCGCCTGGCCCGAGTTGCCGCCGCCGGCCACGGTGCAGTGGATGTCGAACTTCTCCGCCGTCTCCGTGAGCTGCAGGGGCTGCTTGATGACCATCTTGAGCACTTCGCTCGGGAAGTAGTCGTCCAGGTCGCGGCCGTTGACGGCCATCTCGCCGGCTCCCGGGCGCAGGAAGACCCGGGCCGAGGCGTTCTTGCGCCGGCCGGTGCCGTAGTACTGAACGTCGTTCGCCAAAGCTCTCTCCTCCTCGGCCGGCGCGCAGGCCCCGCCCGGGGCGCCGCGCCGGCCCGGCGGGCCGGTCCGCTAGCGGCGGAGCGCGACCCTCTTCTCCACCGGGAACTCCCGGGGTTTCTGGGCCTGGTGGGGGTGCTCCGGGCCGGCGTACACCTTCAGCTTGGTGTACTGCTTGCGCCCCAGCCGGTTCTTCGGAAGCATCCCCCACACGCCGTCCTCGATGAGCCGCTCGGGGTGCTTCCGGCGCCTTTGGGCGGCGGTCAGGCTCTTGATCGACCCCGGGCGCGTCGTGGTTCGCCAGTAGAGCTTGTCGCTCTCCTTATTCCCCGTGAGGAGCACCTTCTCGGCGTTGACGACGATCACGAAGTCGCCGGTGTCCACGTGGGGCGCCCAGGTCGGCTTGTGCTTGCCCGTCAGGAGGCGGGCGACGTGGGAGCAGAGCCGGCCCAGGGCGACGCCGTCGGCGTCCACCACGTGCCAGGCGCGGTCGATCTCGTCCCGCTTCGGGCTGTAGGTCGTGTTGCTCATCCTCGTGCTCGCTCCTCCGGGGTCCGGCCCCGACGCTCCGGCCGTTCGGGACAGGGGCGCGCTCCTCCTCGCAGGCGTGAGGGAGATGCGCGCGCAGACCGAACCACCCCCTGCGGCGCAGAGGGCCACTGATCTTAGGGTGTGCTCGCAGGCCCTGTCAAGGTTCGCGACCCGCGGGCGGCGCGAAGGGTAGCACGCCGCGAACGCCGGAGCAATGGCCTCCCGGCGGACCGGGCCCCCCTCCCCGGAGCTCGGACCACCGGACGCTGAAGGGCGGGGCGGGCGGGAGCGGACCGCCCCGCCCTCCACGAAGCTCCGGCCCCGCGGGTAGACTACGCCGGCCATGAGCCCCGGCACCGCACCCGGAGCCGCCGACCCCCTGGACAAGAGCGGCACCGCCATCCGGGAGATGTTCGCCGGCGTCGCGCCCCGCTACGACCTGCTCAACCGCCTCATCTCCGGGTTCCTGGACGAGCGGTGGCGGCGCCGGGCCGCCGAGGCCTTGGCGGACGCGCCTCCGGGCCCGGTCCTCGACCTGTGCGCCGGCACCGGCGACCAGGCCCGGGCGGTCCAGCGGCTGGGCCGCCGCGTCGCCGCCGCCGACTTCACCGTGCCCCTGCTCGCCCTCGCCCACAGCAAGTTCGCCGGGCTGGGTTCACCCCGCCCCGCCCCCCTTGCCGCCGACGCCCTGGAGCTGCCCTTCCCCGGCGGCGCCTTCGCCGGGGCGGTCGTCTCCTTCGGACTGCGCAACGTGGCGGACCTGGACCGGGCGCTCCGGGAGCTAGCCCGGGCCCTGGTCCCCGGTGGCCGGCTGGTGGTCCTGGAAGCGGCCGTCCCCCGCAACCGGCTCCTCAGGGCGGTCCACGGCCTGTGGTGCCGGCGCGTGCTACCGTGGCTCGGCCGGCTGCTCTCGCCGCGGGCCGGCGCGTACGAGTACCTGCCGGCTTCGGTCGTCGAGTTTCCCCAGCGGGAGGCCTTCCTGGCCCGGATGACGTCCGCCGGCTTCACCGCAACCGCCTTCCGCGATCTCGCCTTCGGCGCAGTCTGCGTCTACACCGGCACCCTCTCCCAGGAGACCGAAGCGAGCGATGCACCGACTCCAGAGCGCTGACCGACCGATCCACCCGATCCGCCGTCCCCCGAAACCCGTGTGTAGGGGCGGAGCTCGCCTCCGCCCGTCGGGGAGCGGGCTTCCTCCCGACGGTGGCTCCTGCTCTGG
>JBKHJP010000173.1:0-8677 GCA_046538065.1 Thermoanaerobaculia bacterium
CGCACCGGGGACGATGGCCGGGGCTCCCCTGGTGCGCTGCAGCGCACCCTACGGTTGTCGCCCTACGAGGCGTCCTCGACGGAGCTCCTCTCCAGCTCCAGGAGCCAGCGTTTCCTCTCCTGGCCGCCGATGTAGCTCCCGGGGCCGGACTTGTTGGTCACCACCCGGTGGCACGGGATGATCACCGGGATCGGGTTCGCCAGCAGCACGGAGAGCACCTGCCGGTAGCCGTCGGGCTGACCGGCGGAGGTGGCGATGCGCTGGTACGTCCGGGTCCGGCCGTAGGGGATCTTCGCCACCTCCTGGAGGATCCGGGCGTCGAAGCGGGGGAGCCGGGACGGGCGCAGGTCCCACCGGAGGTCCAGGGATCTCCGGGCCCCGGCGAAGTACTCCGACAGGCGGCCGAACACCTCGTCCAGGAAGTCGGATCCGTCGATCTCGGCGAAGGGCGTGTAGGTCGCCGCCTCCTCGCCCTCCGGCTCGATCACCAGCCGGGTGATGGTCTGGCCCCGGAGCTCGATCCCCAGGGGGCCCAGGGCCGAGGGGAAGAGGACACGGAGGACGGACGGCGCAGGAGCGACCGTCTCCTGGTCGAGCATGGGCTCAGGGTATCATGCCGCCGGAGGCCTCAAGCGGGCCTTTCCGCCGTCCGTCCGGCCGGCGCCAGCCGAACCCGGAACGCGCTCCAGCGCGCCGCCGCGAGCTCCGCCCCCAGCTCCGCGTCCCCCCGGTAGCGCCGGTCCGGGATGCGCCGGCACGCGACTCGGAACGTGGTCGCTCCGGCCAGGGGGAAGGGGCCGAGGGCCAGGACCTCGTCCACGTCCGGTCCGCCGTCGCTCCGGTTCCACCGGTATCCGCGGCGCTCCCCCGGCCCGTCCCACCGTCCGCAGGCGACCAGCGAGAGGGTGTCCCCCTGGTCCAGGTAGCGGTAGTCCGCCTCCACTGCCGCCGGGATGCTGCCGGCACGGGTCGCCCCCGGCGGGCCGTCGCCCGCCTCCACGCTGTCCAGGAGCTCGGCGTAGCGCTCGTCGAGGGGCTCGAAGAAGCCTTCGTCCCAGGGGGCCTCGCCCCGGCGGTCCCGGTGGAGGGCCAGGGCGTGGTGGGCGATGAGCAGCGCGGTCCAGGGCCGCTCCGAGGCGTGGCGGTTTACCCCCCGGAGCCAGATCTCGAACCGGACGTCCCGGGGCATGGAGGTGAAGTCCCGGGGCCGGCCGCTCTCGGGGTCGACCCGGGGGGCCGAGTCGGCCTCGCGCCAGCCGTTGTCGTGCTCCCGGACGGCGAAAAGGATCTCCTCGCGCCGGGGGTGCCCCGGCAGGGCGTCGGCCCGCCAGAGGGCCAGGACCTCCGCCGCCAGGCGGGCGTGGTCGTGCTGGGTGACCACCCGGAGCGCCTCGCCGTCCCGCGCCACGATCATGGGCCGAGTGTAGGGTGCGACCCTGTCGCACCGGAAGGGTGGCGAGCGACTCCGGCCGGCTACAATCGGCTCCGTCCGATCGCTGTCCCGTCCTCCCCCGGCACGACACGATTCCGTCACAGGAGGTGTTTTTGTGAAGAATTTGCCGGAACCCTGGCGCGTCAAGGTGGTCGAACCCATCCGCCTGCCCGGCCGGGAGGAGCGGGAGCGGCGCCTGGAGGAGGCCGGGTTCAACCTGTTCCTCGTTCCGTCGGAAGGGGTGTTCATCGACCTGTTCACCGACTCCGGCACCTCGGCCATGTCGGACCACCAATGGGCGGGCCTGATGATCGGCGACGAGGCCTACGCCGGCGCCCGGAACTACTACCGGCTGGAGGAGACCGTCCGGGAGGTCTTCGGCTTTCCCCACATGGTGCCGGTCCACCAGGGGCGCGTGGCGGAGAACCTCCTCTTCTCCCACCTGGTCCGGCCGGGCTCGGTGGTGCCCAACAACAACCACTTCGACACCACCCGGGCGAACGTGGAGGCCCAGGGCGGCGAGGCCCTGGACCTGGTGATCCCGGAGGGCCGGGACCCGGCCTCCGAGCACCCCTTCAAGGGCAACATCGACCTGGAGCGCCTCCGGCGCCTGTTCGAGTCGACCCCCGGCGAGCGGATCCCCCTGGCCATGCTGACCCTGACCAACAACTCCGGCGGCGGCCAGCCGGTCTCCCTGGCGAACGTCCGGGCCACCTCCGAGCTCTGCCGGGAGCACGGCATTCCCTTCTACGTCGACGCCTGCCGGTTCGCCGAGAACGCCTGGTTCATCCGGGAGCGCGAGGAGGGCCAGGGGGAGCGCTCCGTGGCCGAGATCGTCCGGGAGGTCTTCTCCCTGGCGGACGGGTGCACCATGAGCGCCAAGAAGGACGGCCTGGCCAACATCGGCGGGTTCCTGGCCTCCCGGGACCGGGAGCTGATCGAGGCCGTCAAGCGCCGCATGGTGGTGATCGAGGGCTTTCCGACGTACGGCGGGCTCGCCGGGCGGGACCTGGAGGCGGTCTCCCGGGGGCTGCGGGAGGTCCTGGACGAGGACTACCTGCGCTACCGGACGGGGCAGGTGGCGGCCTTCGCCGAGGCCCTGGACGGGGCGGGGATCCCCCGGATGCGCCCCGCCGGGGGGCACGCCGTCTACCTGGACGCCCTCTCCCTCCTGCCGGACCTGCCGCAGGAGCGCTACCCGGCCCAGGCGCTGGTCGTGGCCCTCTACCGGGAGGGCGCCGTCCGCGGCGTGGAGATCGGCTCGGTCATGTTCGGCCACGACGACCCGGAGACCGGCGAGCCGGTCCCGGCGCCCATGGAGCTGGTGCGCCTGGCGGTCCCCCGGCGGGTCTACTCCAGCGCCCACCTGGAGTACGTGGTGGAGGTGCTGGCGCGGATCCGGGACCACAGGGAGCGCCTCCGGGGCCTGGAGATCGTCGACCAGGCCCCCGTGCTGCGCCACTTTACGGCGCGGTTTCGGGAGGTGTGAGGGGTTCGTAGGGTGCGCCTCGGGTGCGCCGGCTCCGCTCAGGGCAGGCGAGGCATACCCTCCGGCCCGGCGCCTGTAGGGGAGGAGCTTGACTCCTCCCGGGGTTCGGCTGCCGCCGGTGGTCGCTTCACCCCGGGCGGAGGCAAGCTCCGCCCTTCCGCCACTCCCCGATCGCTTCGCCCTGGGCGGAGGCAAGCTCCGCCCCTACAGGCGCAGGACTGGAGACCGGGCTTCTTCAGCACCGCGTTCCGCACCCTGCCGTAGTGGGCGGAGACCACGGCCGCTGCAACGAGGTCGGGGTTCGGTCCGGGCCACGCGCGCGGCGTCCGACCGGCCGCGAGCCCCGGACCGAACCCCGACCGAGCCCCACCCGCTCCGGATACACTCCACCCACCATGAAACGCACCAGCCGCAACGACGCCCTGGCGTACCACGCCGAGGGGCGGAAGGGAAAGATCGAGGTCGTCCCCTCCAAGCCCACCACCACCCAGCGGGACCTCTCCCTGGCCTACACGCCCGGCGTGGCCGAGCCCTGCAAGGAGATCGCCGCCGATCCCCTGACCTCCTACGAGTACACCGCCCGGGGGAACCTCGTGGCGGTCGTCTCCAACGGCAGCGCGGTGCTCGGCCTGGGCAACATCGGCGCCCTGGCGGGCAAGCCGGTCATGGAGGGCAAGGGCGTCCTGTTCAAGCGGTTCGCCGACATCGACGTCTTCGACCTGGAGATCGACGCCGCCCACCCGGACGACGTCGTGCGGATCGTCAAGGCCCTGGAACCCACCTTCGGCGGCATCAACCTGGAGGACTTCAAGGCCCCGGAGTGCTTCGAGATCGAGCGGCGCCTCAAGGCGGAGATGGGGATCCCGGTCTTCCACGACGACCAGCACGGCACCGCGATCATCTCCGGCGCCGCGCTGCTGAACGCCGTCGAGGTCGCCGGCAAGGAGCTCGCGGACGTCAAGGTGGTCTTCTCCGGCGCAGGCGCCGCCGCCTTCGGCTGCCTGTGGCTCTACGAGAAGCTCGGTGTCCGGCGGGAGAACGTCGTCCTGTGCGACTCCACCGGGGTGATCTACAAGGGCCGCACCGAGCGCATGGACCCGATGAAGAAGGAATACGCCGCCGAGACCGGCGCCCGCACCCTGGCGGAGGCCCTGGAGGGCGCCGACGTCTTCGTGGGCCTCTCGGTGGCCGGCGTGGTCTCCCCGGAGATGCTCAAGGCCATGGCCGATCGCCCCATCGTCTTCGCCATGGCCAACCCGGACCCGGAGATCGGATACGAGGAGGCGGTGGCGGCCCGCGAGGACGTGATCATGGCCACCGGGCGCTCCGACTACCCGAACCAGGTGAACAACGTCCTGGGCTTCCCGTTCATCTTCCGCGGCGCCCTGGACGCCCGGGCCACGGACATCAACGACGAGATGATGCTCGCCGCGGTCCGGGCCCTGGCGGAGCTCGCCCGGGAGGACGTGCCGGACTCGGTGCTCCGGGCCTACGGGCTGGAGACGCTCCGCTTCGGTCCGGAGTACCTGATCCCCAAGCCCATGGACCACCGGGTGCTCCTGCGGGTGCCGCCGGCGGTGGCCCGGGCAGCCCAGGAGACCGGGGTGGCCCAGGTGCCCATCGAGGACTTCGACGCCTATCAGCGGCGCTTGAGGACCATCATCTCCCGGCGCCTGGAGCTGATGCACGACTTGAAGGAGCAGGCCAAGCACCACCTGAAGCGGATCGTGTTCCCCGAAGGGGAGCACGACAAGATCCTGCGGGCCGCCAAGGTCCTGGTGGACGAGGAGATCGCCCACCCGGTGCTCATGGCCCGGCGCGAGGTGGTGGCCGAACGCCTGGCGGAGCTCGACCTGCCGGAGGACGCCGTCACCCTGGTCCACGCCGAGAGCTCCGAGCACCTGGAGGAGTACGCGCGCGAGATCCACCGGCTGCGCCGTCGCGACGGCGTGACCTACGAGGACGCCTTGAAGCTCATGCGCTCCCGGAACTACTTCGGGACCATGATGGTCCACGCCGGCCACGCCGACGGCCTGATCTCCGGGCTCACCCAGTACTACGCCGACACCATCCGCCCGGCCCTCCAGATCGTCGGCACCCGGCCCGGCGTGCACCGGGTCTCCGGCGCCTACATCCTGATCCTCAAGGAACGGCTCTTCTTCCTGGCGGACACCACGGTCAACATCACCCCCGACGCCGAGACCCTGGCCGAGATGGCCGTCCTCACCGCCGGCTTCGCCCGGCGCTTCGGGGTCGAGCCCCGGATCGCCATGCTCTCGTTCTCGAACTTCGGCTCGAACCGCCACCCCGAGGCGCAGAAGGTCCGGGAGGCCACGCACCGGGTCAAGGACCGGGACCCGAGCCTGGAGGTGGACGGCGAGATGCAGGCGGACACCGCCGTGCTCGAGTCGATCCTCCGCGAGACCTATCCCTGGTCGGACCTCTCCGAGGCGGCGAACGTCCTCATCTTCCCGGACCTGAACGCCGCCAACATCGCCTACAAGCTGATCTGGCGCCTCGCCGAGGCCGAAGCCATCGGCCCGATCCTGCTGGGCATGGCGAAGCCGGTCCACGTGCTCCAGCGCGGCGTCGACGTCTCCGACATCGTCAACATGGCGGCGATCTGCGCCGTCGACGCCCAAGAGCTCGACGGCGCCGACGTCCTGGCCCGGGCGGCGCGGCGGATCCCGGCCGGGATCCCCTGAGGAGGGATCATCCCTGCCTTGCGGTCCGCGGCGCACTCTCGCTAGAATCGTCGCTGATCGGCGCGACAGGAGGTCCCTCCGAGCTCCCACCCCTGCCGGACCGTGAGCGCCACAACGGGAGCCCAGTCCGAGCCCGCCGGCGGCCCGGAAGGCCGGCTTGGAGCCGGTCGGAGAGGACATTCTTCGGAAGCCGACCACGTAGGAGGTAGTCAACATGCGCAGAACCCTGACCTTCGTCTTCGCTGTGCTCTTCGTGGCCCTTGCGGCACTCGGGACCCTCGGTGAGAGCCCCGCCTTCGCCTCCGAGAAGCCGCGGATCGCGGTGCTGGAGTTCGAGAACAAGGCCGAGGCCGCCCGGAGCTGGTGGCGCAACCGGGGCGCCGAAGCGATGCAGGACGTCTTCGTGACCGAGCTGGTCAAGGCCCAGAAGTTCCGGGTCATCGACCGGGAGCGCCTGGACGCCCTGATGCGGGAGAAGAACCTGTCGCTGTCCGGCGACATCGACCCGTCCACCGCCGTCGAGGCGGGCAAGCTCCTGGGAGTCGAGTACTTCCTGGTCGGCTCGGTGACCGAGTACGGCGCCACCGACGCCGGCGCCCACGGCCGGAGCCGGCGCGGGCTGCCGGGCTTCCGGGCGGGCAAGAGGACCTTCGTCGCCGCGGCCAACGCCCGGATCATCAACGCCGAGACCGGCGAGATCCTGTGGGCCGACGAGGCCCGGGGCGAGGAGTCGAACGTCCGCGTCTCGGTGGGCGGCTTCGGCGGCGGCGTGGACCGCGACGACCGCATGTTCGACAAGGTCATGAAGCCCGTCGTCCAAGAGCTCACGGCGAGCATCAAGGGTGCGGATCTATGAAAAGGGGCTTCGCCTGAGAGCGTGAGGGTGGGTCGGCGGAGGTGACTCGAGGGGACGCGAGCCCTCCGCCCCCCACCCGGCCCGCATGCCCACAGACTTGACTCATCCGTCCAGGTCCCGGTCGGACTGAGGACGCCTCCGGCCGGGTCGTCTCGTCTTGCACCGTCCCGCGCCGCGGTTCCGGCGCACCTAGGGGAGCGAAGGTCCGTGGAGCGCTCCCCGAATGCACTTCCTCCAGTTCGTCCTCGGCCGCACGGCCAGCGCCCGGCGACTCATGGGCCTGTCGGTCGTCGTCGGCGCGGTGGCGGGGCTCTCCAGCGTTTCGCTGCTGGCCCTGGTCCACCGGAGCATCGAGGGCCTCGACGGCCCGTCGTTCGCCAGTGTCGGCCTGATCTTCGCCGGCCTGTGCGGACTGGTCACCCTGGCGCGGGTGGGGTCGCTCGCGTCCCTCTCCCTCCTGGGCCAGGGACTGGTCAAAGAGCTCCGGATCGAGCTCAGCCGCCGCATGCTGGCGACGCCTCTGGCACGCCTCGAGGAGCTCGGAGCCCACCGCCTCCTGGCCACCCTGACGGACGACGTCAACTCCCTGACCCAGGCCCTGATGATCGTCCCGACGCTGACGGTCAACGGCACGATCGTGATCGGCTGCTTCGCCTACCTCGCCCATCTCGACGCCCAGCTCTTCCTCATGCTTTTGGGGGTGGTGGCTCTCGGGATGGTGAGCTACCGCTTGCCCGCGACCTTCGGCATCCGAAAGTTCCGGGAGGCCCGCGAAGAACAGGACGACCTGTTCGACCACTTCCGGAGCCTCACGGGAGGGATCAAGGAGCTGAAGCTCCACCGGCGCCGGCGCAACGGCTTCGCCCGCCTGCTCGAGGCGACCACGGAGCGGGTCCGGCACCTCCGGGTGACGGCGGTGGTGGTCTACGGCACGGCCGCCGCCTGGGGACACCTGCTCTTCTTCGTGGTGATCGGCGTCCTGCTCTTCGCCCGGCCCGCCTTCATCGAGGCCGGGCGCGAGGTGCTCACGGGGTACACCCTGGTGCTTCTCTACATGATGGGTCCCCTCCAGGGGCTCCTGGACGCCATGCCCAACCTGGGCCGGGCCGGGGTGGCCGTGGACAAGATCCGGAACCTGGGCCTCGAGCTGGCTCCGGCGGGCGGGGGGGACCTGGCGTCGCCGGAGGGCGACGGGACCAAGGAGCCGCCGTTCCGGCGCATCGAGCTCGCCGGGGTGGCCCACACTTACCGCCGGGCCGGCCGCGACCTCGACTTCCACCTGGGCCCGGTGGACCTGACGCTGGAACCCGGAGAGGTCGTCTTCCTCGTCGGCGGAAACGGCAGCGGCAAGACCACCCTGGCGAAGATCCTCGTGGGCCTGTACCGGGCCGAGTCGGGGCAGATCCGCGTCGACGGAAATCCGGTGGACGGGGATCGTCTGGACGACTACCGTCAGCTCTTTTCGGTGGTCTTCGGCGACTTCTACCTGTTCGAGCAGCTCCTGGGGCTGGAGGGCCCGGATCTGGAGGAGAGAGCCGGACGCTACCTCCAGGAGCTTCGCATCGACGACAAGGTGGAGGTCCGGGACGGCCGGCTCTCCACGACCGAGCTCTCCCAGGGTCAGCGCAAGCGGTTGGCCCTGCTGACGGCCTACCTGGAGGACCGCCCCGTCTACCTGTTCGACGAGTGGGCCGCCGACCAGGACCCGGTGTTCAAGGAGGTCTTCTACCGCGAGATCCTCGCCGAGCTCCGGCGGCGGGGCAAGGCGGTCGTCGTCATCAGTCACGACGACCGCTACTACCACCTGGCGGACCGGGTGGTGAAGCTGGTCGACGGGCGGGTGGACCACGACGGGCCCCACGTGCCGGCGGCGGCCGGCGCGGACAGGGAGGTCACCCCGCCGGCACCCAGGGTGTGAGCAGCCCGGCCGCAGACTCCTAGTGTCCTGAGTCCGAAGTCCGGGGGGTCTCGCGCAGGGGTCTTGCGGAGTGGATCCAAGGCGCGAGGAGGAGGCGATGCCGTAGCATCGTCGACGACGAGCAACGCCGGAGACGCCCGCAACCCCCCTGCGCCCTTCGGGTTGCGGCGGCGTGGGGCCATCTGCGGCGTTGCCGCTCCTCGACGATGGCTCGGCATCGCCTGCGTCGCGGCGCCTGGCATCTGACCCCACGGCGCCGCAACGAGACCCCCCGGAC
>JBKHJP010000006.1:0-31363 GCA_046538065.1 Thermoanaerobaculia bacterium
GCCTGGAGTCGCCCGGCGTGCCGCCGCGTGGGCCCGGTGGGGCCCGCTCCGCCGTGGGCTCCGGCGCGGGGTTCGTCCACCCGGCTTCGATCGGCGGGTGCGGCTCCGGGGTCTCGATCCAGTGTTCCGTGCCGGTGGCTCGCTTCTGGTGGTTGCGGTGCGGCGGGGCCGCCGTGATCCCTGCGGCGTTCGGCCGAGGCGGAGCTCGGCCGCTTCACGTCCGCAGTCGCGGGAGGCCCGCCCGAGCCCTGAGCTCTTCAGCTGAGAGGTAGCTCCACGGTGAAGACGGTGCCGTGGGGCTCGTTGTCCTGCACCCGGATCGTCCCCCGGTGATCGGCGACGATGCGGTGGACGATGGCGAGCCCCAGGCCCGTTCCCCGCCCCTTGGTCGAGTAGTAGGGCAGGAACAGCTTGTCCTTGGCCGAGTCGGGAATCCCCCGCCCGGTGTCCGCCACCTCCAGGCGGGCGTGGCCGTCCGTGGCGGCGGCCTGCACCGTCACGGAGCCGGGAGGGTCCGTGGCCTCCAGGGCGTTCTCCAGCAGGTTGATCAGCACGCGCTTCATCTGCTCCGGGTCCGCCATCAGGGCACCGGTCCCCGGCGCCACCCGGGTGGTCAGCGCCACTCCCTCCTTGAGGCCTTCGTACAGCGGGACCGTTTCCTCCACCAGCCGGGCCAGGTCGACCCGGCTCGGGTGGGGCCGGGGCATGCGGGCGAAGCGGGAGAACTCGTCCACCATGCTCTGCATGGCCTCGACCTCCCGCAGGAGGATGTCCACCCCGGTCTCCAGGGCCTCTCCCAGCTCCGGGTCGCCCCGCCGGTACTTCTGCAGGATGCGCTCCGCCGCCAGCCGGATCGGGGTCAGGGGGTTCTTGATCTCGTGGGCGATCCGCCGGGCCGCCTCGTTCCAGGCGGCGAGCTGCTGGGCCCGGATGAGCTCGGTCAGGTCCTCCATGACCATGACGCGACCCCGGAGGTCCCCGTCCTCCGAAACCATCGGGGTGACCTTGACCTCGAAGCTCTTCCACTCGCCCCCCAGCACCAGCTGGATCTCCCGCGTGACCGCGCCGTCCGCCGGCCCGGCGGTCGACTCCAAAAGCTCTGCCAGACCGGAGCGCTCCGGGTCCTTCCAGGCTTCCCGGGCGGGGCGCCCCACCACCTCGTCCCGGCTCTGGCGGAGCATGCGCAGCGCGGCGCCGTTGCAGGTCAGGATCCGGCCCTCCCGGTCCGAGGCGATGACGCCGGCGGCCACGCTGTCCACCACGGCTGCGATCAGGGCCCGTTCCTCCGCCAGGCGGGCGTTCGCCTGCTTGAGCTCCCGGTTGCTCCGCTCGATGAGCTGGCGGTTGCGCTCGAGCTCGCTGCTCATGCGGTTGAACGAGCGCACCAGCACACCCAGCTCGTCGTCCGCCTCGACGTCCACCCGGTGGCCGAGCTCCCCCCGGCCGATCCGCTCGGTGCCCTCGGCCAGGGCCTGGATCGGGACCGTCACCCGGCGGGCCAGGTAGAGGCCGACCCAGGAGGAGGCGAGCAGGATGAGAAGCGTCACCAGGAGGAAGAGGAGGCGGTGGCTCGCCTTCAGGGCCTCCTTTTGCACCTCGAGCTGGCGGTGGCGCTGGTGCGCCTGGACCAGCTCGTCGGCGAGGGCGGCCAGGCGGGGCTCGAGAAGGGTGCCGGCGACCACGAGGGTGGCCTCGGGCTCGGCGGCGGTCGGGCCGTCCCCTTCCGCCTCCGGCTCGCCCTCCAGGGGCCGAGGCGGCGGCCGGGCGGCCACCGCCAGGATCAGCCGGCCCTCAGCTCCCTGGGGGTTCACCCGGCGGACCATCCGCTCGCCGGCGCCTGCGGCCTCCAGATTCCGGCTGCCCGGTTCCGGCAGGTCGGTGATGCCGCTGCCCGGGTCCACCACGGCGTGGATGAACTCGGTGCCCGCGTAGAGGGCCAGGTAGTCCAGGTCGCGCTCCGCCAGGAGCCCCTGCAGGCGTTGGCCGAGCTCGGGACGCTCCGCGGAATCCTGGAGATCGATGTCCGCCACCTCCCCCAGGACCCGCTCGGCCTCCGCCAGGGTGCGCTCCTCCAGGCGTCCGTAGAAGCCCTCCACCACCGTGTACGACTGGCCCAGCACCTCGGCCACCGGCGCATTGATCCAGCGGTCGACCGTGCCCTGCAGGAGCTCGGTGGCGGAGGCGAACAGCAGCAGGACCGGGATCAGCGCCAGGCCGATGTACGTGGCGACCAGCTTGATCTTGAACTTCGACCCCAGCAACCGGTTGCGCCGCTCCACCAGGAGCTTGAGGAGGTTCCGGAGGAGGACGAAGAGGATCGTCAGGATCAGGACGACGTTCGCGTACCACAGGGCGAACAGGACGACCTGGTTGTTGAGGAGCGTCTCCGGAACGTCCCGGCCCCGCTGGATCAGGTAGAAGACCACCAGCAGCGCGGCCAGCAGGGCGGTGAGCCCGCCGACGACGAACCGGGCGTCCTTCCCGTGGCGGCGGAGTCGTTCCTTGATCGGCATGAGCTCTGTGGGGCGCGGCCCTTCGGCTCCCTTCCGTCGCTCAGGGCGAAGCGCGAAGCCGCGGACCCGGGGGGATTATGGCGCAGCGGGTGGGGGAGGGCGCGGCGTCACGGCGGCGGCATGAGGTCCTCCGGCGCCCAGAACTTGTCCGACTCCTGCCAGTCGGTGGTCACGCGCGTCGGGATCAGGGCGAAGAGGGTGCGCGAGCCCAGCAGCGCCCGGACCTTGACCAGCATGCGCCAGCGCCGCGGCAGCGGGTCCAGCGTGAAGGCCGGCACGTCCCGGAACCGGGTCATGGCCTCCCGGAGCTCGTCCAGGTTGCGGACCATGCGGCTCTCCACGAGCTTTCCGTCCAGCTTGTAGTTCACCAGGTACTCCTGGGCGACCGCGTCGAACATGGCGATCACCTGGAGGGTGGTGCTCTTGAGGGGCCGGTCGAACCAGCGCTTGCGGTCCCGGAGGAGCTCGAGCTCGTAGGTGAAAGTCGTGGGCAGGCCGCTCCGGACCCGCTCCGTGACGTCCCGGTCGAAGCCCTCTTCGAGCTGGAAGCTCAGGAGCACGCGGTGGCCCTCCACCTCCACGTCCAGGCCCCGGATCTTGCCGTCGGCCAGGGCCCCGGCGGGGGCGAACAGGGTGAGGAGGGCGAGCAGGGGGATGGATCGCATGCGGGAGTCCAAGGCTACCAGGGTAAGCCGGAGCTCGGGCGGGCCTCCCGTCCGGCGACGTCCGGCGACTGGGCCGAGCGGGAGGGGGTCGGGGCGGGGTCTCCCGCCGGGGGGACCAGCGCGCGCTCCTGGGTGTCCCGACGCTCGGCGCGCGCTTCGGCTCAGCCGGCGCCCGGGGCGGGCTGGGCGTCCCACCGGTCTGCGCGGAGCGCCGGCTTCGACGTCCCCCCGGCGGGAGACCCCGCCCCGACCCTGGACCGTTCTAGGTGGCCAGAGGTCCCCGGACCGGGAGGCCCGCCCTCGTTGAAACTCCCTCGGACTCCGGTCTCGAAGCGGCCACGCAGTCGTGGTGTATCGGCCCGTTGGGCCGGGCCTTGATGGTCCGGTTCGCCCCACCGGTCGCGAGGGGCCCACGACACGTCCTGGGACGAACGGTCGGTGGGCACCGACGCGTGAAGCGGCCGAGCTCTGCCTCGGCCGGGGCGGGGGGCGGGGTACGAGAACCCACTGGAGACGGTGTAGGGCAGGAAAGGGACGAGACGGCCTGACCGGGAGGGCCGAAGTACGAAAACGGTACGGACGGAAGGGGTCCGGGGGTCGGGCGGAGGGGCCGCGGCAGCGACCTCGAAGCCCCGGCCGCTTTCCGACGTCAGTGGAGCCATGGGACGGGACGCGCCGGGGCTGAGCGGAGCCGCGCGCCGTGCGCTCCATCCGTTTCCGAGCGCGCGGCGTTCGCAGCCGCGGCCCCTCCGCCCGCCCCCCGGACCCCGCCCTTCCCGGCCCGGCCACGCACCCACCCACGCACCCTCGGCCACGTGTCCCGGCGAATTCCGGGGCTCACCCAGCGGTTAGAGTGACCCCATGGCGAAGGCGAAGGCGACCCCCAAGCGCGAGCCGGTGAAGGTCCTGGCGCGCAACCGCAAAGCGCGCTTCGATTACCACATCCTGGAGACCTTCGAAGCCGGGATGGCCCTCACGGGCACCGAGGTCAAGTCCGCCCGGGACGGCAAGGTTCAGCTCAAGGACAGCTACGTCGAGGTCCGCGACGGCCAGGCCTGGCTCGTCGGCGCCCACATCAGCCCGTACACCCACGGCAACCGCGAGAACCACGACCCCGAACGCCCGCGCAAGCTCCTGCTGCGCCGCCGGGAGATCGACAAGCTCATGGGCCGCTCCATGATCAAGGGGCAGACCATCGTGCCGCTGCAGGTCTACCTCAAGGGGAGCTGGATCAAGGTGGAGATCGCCCTCGCCCAGGGCAAGAAGCTCTACGACAAGCGCCGGGCGGAGAAGAAGAAGATCCAGGAGCGCGAGATGCGCGAGGCGATCAAGGGGTGGAGGTGATCTGGGCGCGCCGCCGGCGCCCGCCGGTGGACTCGATGCGGTCGATGGCGGTCTCGCCGCCGTACTCGGCAACGATCCGGTCGTCGTAGTCGTCGGCCACGGTGGCCACGGCGGCCACGGCACTCAGGAACGCTCGGGGCTCCAGGCCGCGGCCGAAGAGGACCTGGGAGAAGAAGACGTCGTCGTCCACCAGGGAGAAGGCCCCCACCGGCAGCGTGTGGTTGAGCTCCAGGAGCGCCTCCAGCAGGCTCTCGTCCACGGCTGCGCCCTGGACGCAGTACGCCATCACCCGGACCACCGTCTCCTCGGGGCCGTAGGGCTCCACCGAGACCTCGAGCACGGTGGAGCCGTAGCGGCCGTAGAAGTGGCCGGTCTCCTCGTGCAGGTACGGGTCGTCGAACAGGTCGTCGACGTACTCGCGGACCTCCTCGAAGGTCTCCCTGTGGCCCTCGCTCTCGAACTCCATCCGCCGCTCCTTTCGTCTCGTCCGCGAGTCTAACGCCAGGAGGGATCGCGACGCTCCGGACGTGGGCGGTCGCCCTCCGTCTCCGATCGTTGACACCCCCTGAGGGCTCGGCTACGCTCGCAATTGCGCGTCCGCCGCCCCTGGCGCGGGGACGGTCCACTCGACTCCGGTCCGGCTCACCAGCACTCGCCGGCCCAAACGCTCGCTCGGAGCCCACGACCTTTGAAGGAGGACCCGATGAAGCGCAGCCGTCGAACCGTCTCCACCACGGCCCTGATCGCTGCAGGGCTCGCGCTCCTCAGCGCCGCCCCCGCTCCCGGCGCCGGATTCCTGATCTTCGAGCACGGCACCAAGGCCATGGGCCTGGCCGGGGCGTTCACCGCCCAGGCCGACGACGGGTCGGCCATGTTCCACAACGCCGCCGGCTTGGCTTTCCAGGACCGCCGCTCCATCGACGTCGGCACGACGCTGATCAGCAACACCACCGGCGACTTCGAGGGGCTCGGGCCGTTCCCCGGCCGCGGCGCCACCGGGGAGCAGGCCGACGCCGTCTTCTTCCCCTCCCACGCCTACTACGTGCAGCCCATCGCGCCGAACTGGACCTTCGGCCTCGGCTTCAACGATCCGTTCGGCCTGGCCATGGAGTGGGACGACGTGAACGACTGGCCGGGGCGCTTCATCAACTACGACGCGGAGCTGAGGACCTTCGACCTGAACCCCACGATCGCCTGGAAGGCGACCCCGAACCTGGGGGTCGGCCTGGGCCTGGTGGCCCGGTGGTCCGACATCGAGCTCAACCAGCGCGTGGGGGTGGCAAGCCCCTTCGGCGGCGTCGCCGAGGTGGGCGACACCACCCTGGACAGCGGCCTGGAGGAAGGTTTCGGCTGGAACGCCGGCATCCTGCACAAGGTGAACCCGAGCTTCTCCTGGGGCCTGGCGTACCGGAGCAAGGTGGAGGTGGACTACTCCGGCGACGGCCGTTTCACCCAGATCCTCACCGGCATCCCGGAGCTCGACGCCGGGGTCCGGGCCCAGATACCCTTCGACCAGGACCTGCCGGTGGAGACCACCATCGACTTTCCCGACCTGGCGATGCTCGGCTTCGCCTTCGGCCTGACCCGGAACGTGGTGCTGGAGACCGACGTCCAGTGGACCGGCTGGTCGAGCTTCGACGAGCTGCCCATCGAGTTCCCCGAGAACCCCCAGTTCTCCCGGGTTCTGCCGGAGCGCTACGACGACGTCTACGCCTACCGCGCGGGCCTGTCCTGGACCACGAGCCCCCGGAGCGAGTGGCGCTTCGGCTACGTCCACGACGAGACCCCCCAGCCGGAGACGTCGGTGGGCCCGCTCCTGCCCGACGCCGACCGCGACGGCGTGACGTTGGGATACGGCTACCGGGGCGGCTGGGACTTCGACGTCGCCCTGATGTACCTGGAGTTCGACGAGCGCACCCGGGACGAGACCTTCCGGAGCGATGAGTTCCCGAACGAGCCGGTCTTCCACGGCACCTACGACACGACGGCCTTCCTCCTCGGCATAACCGTGGGCTTCAACCCGTGAACCGAAAAGGAGGCGCTCCCGTGATCCGCACCCGACCGTCCGCCGCTCTCGCCCTCTTCGTCCTGCTGATCGTCCCGGTGCTCGGGGGGCCGGTCCCGGCCGGCGCCCAGGACACCGGAAGCGCAGACTTCAGCCGCTTCGTCGCCCTGGGGGACAGCCTCGGGGCTGCCTTCACCAGCGGCGGGCTGGTCCGCGGCGCCCAGGAGGACAGCGTCCCGGCCCTGGTGGCCCGCCAGGCCACCGGCGCCACCATCGAGCAGCCCCTGGTCTCGGAGCCGGGGATCCCGCCGCTGCTCCAGCTCCAGAGCATCGCCCCCCTGGTCATCGCGCCGCTGCCGGGCCTGGGCCAGCCGCTCAACCTGGACCTGCCCCGGCCGTACGACAACCTGTCGGTTCCCGGGTTCGACGTGGGCGAGGCCCTGCGCGACCGGGACCGGCCGGGGGACGACCTGGCGAGCCTCATCCTCCGGGTCGACGCGACCATGCTCGAGCAGGCCCTCGCACTCGAGCCGACGTTCGCCCTGGTCTGGCTCGGCAACAACGACGTCCTGAGCGCCGCGACCTCGGGAAGGGTGGTCGAAGGCGTGACCCTGACGCCGGTGGACCAGTTCACCGACGACTACACGGCCCTGGTGGGGGCCCTGGCGAACGCCGGAGCGGACCTGGCGCTGGCGACGGTCCCCGACGTGACGGCCATCCCCTTCGTGACCACCATCCCGCCGGTGGTGGTCGATCCGGCCACCGGGGAGCCGGTGCCGGGCCCCGGGGGGGAACCGATCCCGCTCCTCGGTCCCGGGGAGCGTCCCCTGGGCCCGAACGACCGGGTGCTGCTGACGGCCTCCGAGCTCCTCGCCCAGGGCATCGGGATCCCGGCGGCCGTCGGCGGGACCGGGCAGGGCCTCCCGGACGAGGTGGTCCTGTCGGCCCCGGAGGTGGACGCGATCCAGGCCCGGGTGGCCGCCTTCAACCAGGTGATCCGGGAGACGGCGAGCCAGGTGGGCGCCGCGGTGGCCGACGTCAACGCCCTGCTGAACCGGGGTGCGACCTCGGGGTTCAACTTCGGCGGGATCACGTTCACCTCGGAGCTCGTCACCGGGGGCCTGATCTCCCTGGACGGGGTCCATGCGACGCCGCTGGGCTACGCCCTGGCGGCGAACGAGTTCATCCGGGCGATCAACGAGACCTACGGCGGCGACATCCCATCGGTGGACCTGTTCCCGTTCCTGTTCGGCGAGGACGCCTCGGCGATCCCGTCCATCCCGGGAGCGGTGGTCTCCGGCGTGCAGTTCAGCCGGGAGGCGGGGCGCTCGCTCCTGGACGTCCTGGGCGTCACGGGGACCGCCGGCGATGGGGACGGTAGCGACGGCCCCGCCGGCGCCGCCCCCGGCCGGCCCGGGCCCGAGGAGCGGCCGGTGCTCCCGGCGGCCCCCATCCGGTGACGGCCGGTGATCGGGGTCGTCCCGGGCGCATGGGCTGCTGCGCAAGCACGGACGGATGCGCGGCGGTAGAATCGCCGGCACCATGACCCGTATCAGGATGCCCCTCCGGTCTGTTGCGCCGGCCGAGGATGACGAGGCCGTGCGGCGCACGGCGCGGTCCTGCCGTCGCACGGCCTTCGCCGTCCTTTCGGCCTGCGGCCTGCTCGCCGCGGCCCACGCGCCGGCCCAGGAGGAGCCGCAGTCTTCGGAGGAGGGATCGGACGGTGCCTCGACCGTGCTGGTGATCCCGCCGGCGAGCCAGCCGCGCCCGGCCGAGACCCGCAGCGAGGACGAGTACGAGCTGAAAGGGGGGCTCGAGGACCGCGCGCGGCGCCGCTCCTCGGAGGACGCCGCCGCCCTCGCCCGGGCCTACCGGTCGGTCCTGACGGTCCTCTCCGCCGGCCGCCGGGACGACGCCCTGGAGGCCCTCTACGCCTTCGAGACCGGGGCCATGGAGGGCCGGAGCCCCCGGGAGGTCGACCGGCTGTTCGAAGCCGAGGTGGACGTGGTCCGGAGCCTCGGGCGCCGGGACATCGAGGCCCTGGTGCCGGTCCTCGTCCTCCACCACGACGCCTATCCCCACTACGTCCGGCAGGGCGAGCCCTTCCTGGCCGGCCACGCCTCCCGCATGGCCGCCAGCCTGGCGGACCTCTACGCCCGGGAGGGAGGGAGCGAGGGCTCCCGGGTCCTGGGCGCCCGGGCCCTCGTGAGCCTGGGGATCTACGCCCAGCAGAGCGGGGTCAAGCTCCAGGGCCTGGGCCTCATGCTCCACGCCCTGGAGTACGACCCGGGCAACGAGGAGGCGCTGCTGGGCATCGCCACCGTCCACGAGCGCAGCGGCAACACCCACCGGGCGGCGGAGCGCCTCAAGGAGCTCCTCGATGCGAATCCCCGGCACCGGGAGGCCCGGCTGCGGATGGCGGTCAACCTGCGGCGCCTGGACTCCCCGGAGCAGGCCCGCCGCCTCCTGGAGGAGCTCGTGGCCGAGCCGTCCGGGGACTGGGCGGGCGCAGTCGCCTTTCAGGAGCTGGCGCGGATCCATCGCACGGCGGGCCGGAGCGCCCGGGCGGAAGAGGTGCTCCGGCAGGGCCTGGAACGGTACCCGGACGACGGGCAGCTCCGGGTCCAGCTCGCCTTCGTCCTCGACCAGCGGCGCCGGCCCCAGCGGGCGCTCTCGGTGGTCCAGGAGCTCGCCGGGACGGGGCTCGGCGACTCCACCCTCGACGTGGCCCAACCCACTCCGCGCAGGCTCTACGGCATGGGGCCCCAGAAGGTCTACCAGGAGGTCCTGGCGGGCCTCGAGGAGAGCGCCGCCAGCCGGACGCCACGCCTGGCGCGCCTGATGGAGGGACCGGGATCGGTGCTCTCCCGGCCCGCGGGGATGCCCTGATGGGACGCCGGACCGAACGCCCCCGCCGGGCTCCGGTGAAGGAGGCGCTTCCGGTGCAACCCCGGCTCCTCGCGGCGGGCCTCGCCGCGGGCGCCGCCGCCGTCCTGCTCCTGGCCTCGCCGGGTGCCGTCGCGGCCCCGGACGTCCGCGTGGCGATCGTCGATCCGGGCCCCTTCGACCCGGTGAGCGGGCGCATCACCGTGGAGCTCCAGGTGGAGGGCCCCGATCCCTCGGACCCGGTGGTGCGGATTGACCTCCACGTCGACGGCCGGCGGGTGGCGGTCCTCACCGACGGGCCGCCCTGGCGGGTGGAGGTGGACCTGGGCCAGGAGAACGAGGAGCACTTCTTCCGGGCGGTCGCCCACACCACATCCGGCGCCACCGGCGAGATGTCGGTCCAGACCCCGGCCATCGAGGTGGACGAGGTGCTGGACCTGCCCCTCCAGCAGCTCTACGTCACGGTGACCCGGGGCGGGGATCGGGTGACCGGCCTCGACCGGGGCGACTTCCGCGTCCTCGACGACGGACAGGTCCAGGAGCTGGTCACCTTCGAGGGCGGCGACGCGCCGCTCACCGCCGTCCTGCTGGTGGACTCCTCCGAGAGCATGCAGGGCGAGCGGCTCCAGGCCGCGATTCGCGGTGCCGAGGCGTTCACCGCCGGCATGAAGGAGCTGGACGAGGCCATGACCATGCTCTTCGCCGACCGCCTGCTGCGGGCCTCGCCGTTCACCCACGAGCCGGCGACGCTCCGCTCCTCCCTGGCGGGGGCCCGGGCCGGCGGCGGGACGGCCCTCTCGGATCACCTGTACGCCGCCTTCAAGATCCTCGACGGCCGGCAGGGCCGCCGGGTCGTGGTGGTGCTCTCCGACGGCTTCGACGTCTACAGCGCCCTGGGGATGGAGGACGTCCTCTGGAAGGCCCGGCGCAGCCAGGCGATCGTCTACTGGATCCAGCTCCAGGACCGGTCCGTCCCCGGCGCCGAGCCCGGGCTCTTCACCTCCGCGTGGCGCAGCGCCGACGAGAACAAGGCCGAGTACGAAGCCCTGGAGCGGCTCGTCCTGGACAGCGGCGGGCGGATCGAGGCGATCCAGGGGATCGACGAGGTGGAGGGGGCCTTCGAGAGCATCCTGGCCGAGCTCAGAGAGCAGTACGTCCTGGGCTACTACCCAACCGACCTGCGCCACGACGGCAGCTGGCGCCGGGTCCAGGTCCGGGTGGACGGCTTCGGAAATCGCGCCCGCGTGCGCGAAGGCTACGTGGATTTTTAGGGAGGCTCCGCTCCTGGCCGAAGGTCGTCGGTCGTGGTGGTAAGAACGCTGCCCGCATCGACTCCTGACACGGGCTTCCGCCCGCAACCCGGCGTAGGGGCGGAGCTTGCCTCCGCCCTTGGTTCGGTCCGCGTTGATGGTAGCCGGGGCACGGGAGGAGACAAGCTCCTCCCCTACACGGTCGACAGGGGGGAGAGGGACGCCCCCGCCCACCCCTCGTTCTACAAGCTTGGCTCACACGTCGAGGCCCGTGTGGTAAGAAAGAGCGCCCCGGTGGCCCCCAGGACCCCCGATCCGATCCGCCCATGCAATCCATCATCGTCCGCGGTGCCCGCGAGCACAACCTGAAGAACGTCGAGATCGAGATCCCCCGGAACCGGCTGGTGGTCTTCACCGGCGTCTCCGGCTCGGGCAAGTCGTCGCTGGCCTTCGACACGCTGTTCGCCGAGGGGCAGCGGCGCTACGTCGAGTCGCTGTCCTCCTACGCCCGGCAGTTCCTCCAGCAGATGGAAAAACCGGACGTGGACGGCATCGAGGGCCTGTCCCCGGCGATCTCCATCGAGCAGAAGTCGGTCTCGAAGAACCCGCGCTCCACCGTGGGCACGGTGACCGAGATCCACGACTACCTGCGGCTGCTCTTCGCCTCCATCGGTATTCCCCACTGCCCGGAGTGCGGGTCCGAGGTCCGGCCCCAGACGGTCCAGCAGATGGTCGACCGGGTGATGAGCTACCCGGAGGGCACGCGCGTCGTCCTCTACTCCCCGTACGTCCGGGGCAAGAAGGGCGAGTACAAGCGCCAGCTCGCCCAGATGGCCAAGGAAGGGTTCGTCCGGGCCCGGATCGACGGCGAGACCGTCGAGCTCGGCGGCGAGCCGCCTGAGCTCGACAAGCAGAAGAAGCACTCCATCGACGTCGTCGTGGACCGGCTGGTGGTCAAGCCCGGGATCGAGGGGCGCCTGGCGGGCTCGCTGGAGACCGCGCTCGAGGTGAGCGGCGGGCTGGCGGTCCTGGCACCGGTGGGCGGCCGGGAAGGGGAGGCGGACGAGGACCGGGAGGAGACCCTGTCCCGGAACTACGCCTGCACCGAGTGCGCCACCAGCCTGGCGGAGGTCACCCCGCGCCTCTTCTCGTTCAACAGCCCCTACGGCGCCTGCCCCACCTGCTCCGGGCTGGGGACGATCGCCGGCGTCGACCCGGAGAAGGTGGTGCCGGACCCGGAGCGCTCCATCGCCGCCGGCGCCATCGCCCCGTGGCCCGCCGGCAGCAGGTCCTGGCGGAGCCAGATGATCGAGAGCCTGGCCGAGACCCTGGGCTTCTCCCTGGAGACCCCGTGGCGCAAGCTCCCGGAGGAGGCCCGCCACGCCGTTCTCCACGGCTCGGAGCGCCCCATGACCTTCCGCATGCAGGGCCGGCGCTCGAAGTACGAGTACCAGGGGAGCTTCGAGGGGGTCCTGGCGGTCCTGGAGCGCAAGTACCGGGAGTCGAGCTCCGCCGCGGTGCGCGCAGAGATCGAGAAGTACATGTCCGTCCACGCCTGCCCGGGCTGCCGGGGCAAGCGCCTGCGCCCGGAGGCCCTGGCGGTCACCGTGGACGGCGCCGCCATCGACCAGCTCTCGGAGATGTCGGTGGGGGACCTCAGGGCCTGGACCGAGGAGCTGGAGCTCTCGGAGCGCGAGGAGACGATCGCCGGCAAGGTGGTGCGGGAGATCCGGGACCGGCTGGCCTTCCTGGACGACGTGGGGGTGGGGTATCTCACGCTGGAGCGCGCCGCCGGGACGCTGTCCGGCGGCGAGAGCCAGCGCATCCGCCTGGCGACCCAGATCGGCTCGAAGCTCATGGGCGTCCTGTACGTCCTGGACGAACCGTCCATCGGCCTCCACCAGCGGGACAACGCCCGGCTGCTCGAGACGCTCAAGAGCATGCGGGACCTGGGCAACTCGGTCCTGGTGGTGGAGCACGACGAGGAGACGATCCGTTCCGCCGACTGGGTCATCGACCTGGGGCCCGGCGCCGGCGTCCACGGCGGAGAGGTGGTGGCCCAGGGGCCGCCGGAGGACGTGGAGCGCTCGGCCGGGTCGCTCACGGCGCGCTACCTCCGGGGCGAGCTGGAGGTCCCGGTGCCCGCGGAGCGGCGGACGGGCAACGGCGCCTCCCTGGTGGTCCGGGGCGCCCGGCAGAACAACCTCAAGGACGTGGACGTGGAGATCCCCCTGGGGGTCTTCACCGTGGTCACCGGGGTTTCGGGCTCCGGCAAGTCGACCCTGGTGGACGACATCCTCTACAAGGCCCTGGCGCGGCACTTCTACCGCGCCCAGGACAAGCCCGGCGCGCACGAGCGGATCGAGGGCCTCGACCACCTGGACAAGGTCGTCGCCATCGACCAGAGCCCCATCGGGCGCACGCCGCGCTCCAACCCGGCCACCTACACCAACGTCTTCGGCCACATCCGCTCGCTCATGGCGAAGACCCCGGAGGCCCGGATGCGCGGGTACAAGCCGGGGCGGTTCAGCTTCAACGTCCCCGGGGGGCGCTGCGAGGCGTGCAAGGGCGACGGGCAGATCAAGATCGAGATGCACTTCCTGCCGGACATCTACGTCACCTGCGAGGTGTGCGGCGGCCGGCGCTACGACCGGGAGACCCTCCAGGTTCGCTACAAGGGCCTGGACATCGCCGAGATCCTGGACCTCTCCGTGGAGCAGGCCCGGGAGGTCTTCGGCAACATCCCGGCGGCGGAGCGGATCCTGGGGACGCTCGCCGACGTGGGGCTGGACTACATCCGCCTGGGCCAGCCGGCGACGACGCTGTCCGGCGGCGAAGCCCAGCGGGTCAAGCTCGCCCGGGAGCTCTGCAAGCGCCAGACGGGCCGGACCCTCTACTTCCTGGACGAGCCCACCACCGGCCTCCACTTCGACGACGTGGGCAAGCTCCTGGACCTCCTCCACCGGCTGGTGGGCCACGGCAACACGGTCATCGTCATCGAGCACAACCTGGAGGTCGTCAAGACCGCCGACTGGATCGTCGACCTGGGGCCGGAGGGGGGCGAGGGCGGCGGGCGGGTGATCGCCACCGGCACGCCGGAAGAGGTCGCCCGGGTGGAGGAGAGCTCCACCGGGCGGTACCTGCGCCGGGTCCTGGAGCGGCGCGGTGCCGTGGCGGCAGGATGAGGCGCTGCAGCCGAAGCCGGCGACGGCAAGGGCTCGACCGGCGACGCCCCGGCGACGCGTGTAGGGGCGGAGCTCGCCTCCGCCCGGGCGCCGGTGGCCGATGGACCCCGGGCGGAGGCAAGCTCCGCCCCTGCACGCGTAATGTCGGGCCTCGGCTCACCAATCGCGATAGAGTCGAGTCAGAGAGCGGCCCCACCGTGTGTCCGGTCGCCACGACAACCCATTTTCGAGGAGTCGCATGCCTTCCAAAGTGTTCGTAGGAAACCTGGATTTCAAGACGACCAAGGACGAGCTCCAGACCGTCTTCGCCGAAGCCGGCGACATCCAGGACGTCTTCATCCCCACCGACCGGGGCACCGGCCGGCCGCGCGGGTTCGCCTTCGTGGAGTTCTCCTCCCAAGACGAGGCGGAGAAGGCCATCGAGCTGTTCGACGGTCACGAGGTCTCCGGGCGCTCGCTACGGGTCAACATGGCCGAGGAGCGCCGTCCCCGGGTGCCGTCGTTCTCCCCCGGCGACCGGCCCTTCGGCGGCGGCGGTGGCGGGCGGGGCGGGTTCGGCGGCAAGCCCAAGGGCAGCCGCCGCAACATCCGCGGCAAGAAGCGCAGCTTGTAGTCGGGCTTCGCCTCGAAGCCCTATCCAGCCAAGCAGAGATCCTCCGGATCCCCCCTCGGAGGTGGGAGAGGGACACCCCCGCCCGACCCTCGTGCCACTGGTCCGTCAACCCTCATGGCGATCCGGCGCGGCCGGGACCCGGCGATCTTGGGCACCGACACGGTGAGCACGTCGGGGCCGGGGCGCCGGCGACTCCATGTCACTCTCCCCGGCACTCATGCACTAATGTTGTGTGTAGCGAAAGTTTCCATGTGGTTGTTCCGGTGTTTACCGCTCTGGAGCACGACGTGGAGAGTGAATTTCAGACCGCGTGGACTCCGGGAACTTCAGGGCACTCTTCCAGCAGGACAGCTCCGATGTCGGCGGAAGAGCCTCGGGCGTAGCGGATCGTCGCGCCGTGGACTCGCCTCGTCGACGCTACCGGCTCGGCTCGGTGAGCTGACACCGACCGGAGGCGTTGGCCGCGTCCCCCGGGAAGGGGGAGAGAGGGGTGAACCGTCTCGGCGCGAAGGAGAGCCCCGGCGTCCGGCGCAAGCTGAGCGACGTGCGAGAGATGCAAAGAGGGCCGAGCCCACCGGACGTCAGCACGGTTCCAGAGCTCCTGGACAGGCGGGCCGCGGAGGCGCCCGACCGGCGCCTGTACACCTTCCTCGACCGCGGCGAGGAGGAGGGAGCCCACCTGACGTTCGGGGAGCTCGACGCCCGGGCCCGGGCCGTCGGCGCCTTCCTGGCGGCCCGGTCGCTCCAGGGGGAGCGCGCCCTCCTCGTCTACCCGCCGGGGCTCGACTTCATCGTCGCCTTCTTCGGGTGCCTCTACGCAGGCGTGGTGGCGGTGCCCGCCTACCCGCCCGCGTCGAAGAGGAACCTGCCGCGCCTCGGGTCCATCGCCCGGGACTGCCGGCCGGCCGTGGCCCTCACGACCTCGGAGGAGCTCGAGCGCTACCGCCGGGCCGTGGAGCACCTCCCCGGTCTCTCGGGGATCGAGTGGCACGCCACCGACGACTCCGACGGGGGGGTGGCGAGCGGCTGGGAGCCCCCGGAGCTCGAGGGCGACGCCCTGGCCTTCCTCCAGTACACCTCCGGCTCCACGGCGGCTCCCAAGGGGGTGATGGTCAGCCACGCCAACCTCCTGCAGAACGAGGAGACCATCCGGCGGGCCTTCGGCCAGTCGGAGGGCTCGGTGGTGGCCGGCTGGCTCCCCCTCTACCACGACATGGGGCTCATCGGGAACGTGCTCCAGCCCCTCTACGCCGGGGCCCGGTGCGTCCTGATGTCGCCGGTGGCCTTCCTGCAGCGGCCGCGACGCTGGCTGGAGATGATCAGCCGCTACCGTGCGACCACCAGCGGCGGCCCCAACTTCGGCTACGAGCTCTGCGTCCGCCGGATCCCGCCGGAGGACCGCGAGGACCTGGACCTTTCGAGCTGGTCGGTCGCCTTCAACGGCTCCGAGCCGGTCCGTGCGGAGACCCTGGAGCGCTTCGCCGAGGCGTTCGGGCCGTGCGGTTTCCGCTCCGACGCCTTCTTCCCGTGCTACGGCCTGGCGGAGGCCACCCTCTTCGTCTCGGGCGGGGACCGGATGGCTGCGCCCGTCGTCGAGGCCTTCGACGCCGGGGAGCTGGCCCGCGACCGGGCCGCGCCATCGGGCGATGAGGAGCCGCCGCCCGCCGGGACGCGGCGCCTGGTCGGGTGCGGGCGGGCGTGGCCCGGGCACCGCGTCCTGATCGCCGATCCCGAATCGGGGGAGCCCTGCCCTCCCGGCCGGGTGGGCGAGATCTGGGTGAGCGGACCCAGCGTGGCTCAGGGCTACTGGGACCGGCCGGAGGAGACGGTCCGGGACTTCCGGGCCCGGCCCGGTGGTGCCGGCGCGGACGGTGGGCCCGCCGCCTACCTGCGGACCGGTGACCTGGGCTTCCTCGTGGGGGACGGGCCGGAGGGGGAGCTGTACGTCACGGGCCGGCTCAAGGACCTGATCATCCTCCGGGGCCGCAACCTCTACCCACAGGACCTGGAGCGGACCGCCGAGGCGGCGCACCCGGCGCTCCACCCCGGCGGATCGGCCGCGGTCTCGGTCGACGCCGCAGGCGAGGAGCGGCTGGTGGTGGTGGCGGAGCTCGAGCGGCGCCACCGGGACGCCGAGCCGGAGGAGGTCTTCCGTGCCGTCCGGCAGGCGCTGGCCGAGGGGCACGAGGCGCGGGTCCACGAGGTGGTGCTGCTGCCGCCGGGGAGGATCCCCAAGACCTCCAGCGGAAAGATCCAGCGCCACGCGTGCCGGAACGCGTACCTGGACGGAAGCCTGCGGGCGGTGGCCCGGAGCGGGGCCGACACCTCCGCCGGAGCAGGGGTTGCGACGCCGGAGGAGAGCGGCGACGGGGCGAGCGCTCCGGGGGCCGACACTCATCGGCGTAGGGTGCGGAGGGTAGAGGAGGAGCTTCGGCCCCTGGTGAGCGGCATCCTCCGAACCGACCCGGCGGAGCTGGAGGGAGACCGGCCCCTGACGGCCCTCGGTCTCGACTCCCTGGCGGCCGCCGAGCTCCAGCAGGCGGTGGAGGACCGGTTCGCGGTGGCCCTCCCCCTGGGGGAGCTCCTGGAGGGGCTGAGCTTCGACGACGTCGTCGCTCACGTGCGCGAGGGCGCACCGGACGCCGGGCGGGCAGGGGAGGAGGGCGCCCAGGAGCTCCGTGGCCGGCGTCGTCCCGTCCGGTCCGGCGAGCTCCCGGAGGAGCTCCCCCTCTCGCACGGCCAGCGGGCCCTCTGGTTCCTGCAGCGCCTGGCGCCCGACAGCGCCGCCTACCACATCGCCGCCGCGGCCCGGGTCCACGGGCCGCTGGACGCCCCCGCCCTGGAGCGGGCCTTCCGGAAGCTGGTGCGGCGCCATCCGGCGCTCCGGGCGGTGTTCCGGCCGGGCCCCGACGGCCCGGTGCAGCGCCTGGACTCCCAGGGGGACCCCCGGGGAGACGGCGGAGCGCTGGCCTTCTCCGTCACCGAGGCGGCCGGCTGGAGCGGGGAGCGCCTGGCCGCGGCGCTCCGGGCCTCCGCGGTCGAGCCCTTCGACCTGGAGCGGGGGCCCCTCGTGCGAATCGCCGTGTTCCGCCGGGAGGACGGCGAGCACGCCCTCCTGGTGGCGCTCCACCACCTCGTGGCCGACTTCACCTCCCTGGCCGTGGCGGTCGGTGAGCTGGACGCCCTCTACCGCGAGGAGACCGGGGAGGGCCGGGCGCGGCTGGACGAGGCGCCGGTGAGCTACGCCGACTACGTGCGGTGGCAGGAGGAGCGACTGGCGGGGGAAGCCGGCGAGCGACTCTGGGAGTACTGGCGCGAGGAGCTGCGCGACGGCCCCCGGGGGCCGTCGCCCGACCTGGACCTGCCCGCGGACCGTCCCCGTCCGCCGGTGGCGACGGACCGCGGCGGCAGGCGGTCCCTGCGGCTGGACCCGGAAGAGAGCGCCGCGCTCCGCCGCCTGGCCCGGGACGAGGGCGTCACCCTCTTCACCCTGCTGGTGGCCGGCTTCCAGGCGCTGCTCCACCGCCTGTCCGGCCAGGAGGACGTGGTCGTGGGGACCCCGGCGTCCGGCCGCACGGTCCCGGAGCTGGAGCGCCTCGTGGGGTACCTGGTCAACCCGGTCGTGCTCCGGGCAAACGCCGCCGGAGAGCCGGACTTCCGGAGCTTCCTCGCCCGGGTCCGCCGGACGGTGGCCGGGGCGCTGGAGCACCAGGACTACCCGTTCCCGCTCCTGACCGAACGGCTCCGGCCGGTCCGAGACCCGAGCCGCTCCCCGCTCTTCCAGGTCCTGTTCAGCTTCCAGAGCGGTCGTGGCCGGAGACAGCGCGCTCTCGCACCCTTCGCCCTGGGCGAGGACCTCGGAGACCTCGCGGCCCGGACCGAGCTCGGCCCCCTCGCGCTGGAGCCCCTGCCCGTTCCCGACAGGCCCGTCCAGCTCGACCTGGAGCTGGTGGTGGCCGAGCTGGGCGCCGAGACCGGGGACTCCCTGGCCGCCTCCCTGCGCTTCAACACCGATCTTTTCGAGGAGACCACCGCCGAGCGCTGGCTGGGCCACCTCCGGACCCTTTTGGCGGCGGCCGTGGCCACACCCGGCCGCACGCTGGGGGAGCTGCCGCTGCTCGCGCGCGCCGAAGAGCACCAGCTCCGGGCGGAATGGAACGACTCCCCGGACGTCCGGGACGGGGAGGGGCTCCTCCACGTCCTGGTGGAGCGCCGGGCGGCGCGGACTCCGGAGGCCGTCGCGCTGGTCGCGGGCCCGGCCGCGCTGACGTACGCAGAGCTCGACCGCCGGGCCGACCGGCTGGCGGAACGGCTCCGGCGCCTCGGGGTGGGACCGGAGGTCCTGGTGGGGGTCTTCCTCCGGCGCTCGCCCAGGATGGTGGAGACCCTCCTCGGCGTCGCCAGGGCCGGAGGCGCCTACCTGCCCCTGGACCCCAGCCATCCCCGGGAGCGCATCGCCTTCATGCTCGAGGACGCCGGCGCGCCCCTCGTGGTCACGGAGCGGGCCCTGGCCGACCGCCTGGACGCCGTGGACGACGGCGGGGCGCGGCGCCTCGTCCTGGACGACGCCACCGCAGTGGAGGCGCTCTCTCGGGGCGAGGACCCGGAGGGGAAGGGCGCGCTCGATGAAGCGGCCCGGCCCGAGGACCTGGCCTATGTCCTCTACACCTCCGGCTCCACGGGCCGGCCCAAGGGCGTCCAGATCCCCCACCGGGCTCTGGTGCGGTTCCTGGCCGCCATGGCGGAGCGTCCCGGCCTCGGGCCGGAGGACTCCCTGGCGGCCGTGACGACCCTGTCGTTCGACATCGCGGGGCTGGAGCTGTTCCTGCCGCTGGCGGTGGGAGGCCGCGTGGTCCTGGTGGACCGGCAGACCGCCGGGGACGGTGAGCGCCTCCGCCGGCTCCTCGCCGCCTCACGAGCCACGGCCATGCAGGCGACGCCGGCCACGTGGCGCCTGCTGCTGGCCGCCGGCTGGCGGGGCGAGCCGCGGCTCACCGTCCTGTGCGGCGGCGAGGCGCTGCCGCCGGACCTGGCGGCGGAGCTCACCGGCAGCAGCCCTGCGGTGTGGAACCTCTACGGACCCACCGAGACGACGATCTGGTCGGCGGTCGAGCGGGTGGCCGGAACCGGCCGGGACCCACGGGGAGTCGCCGGTTCCCCGGTCACCCTGGGGCGGCCCATCTCCGGGACGGCGATCCACCTCCGGGACGCCGGGATGCACGCCGTCCCGGCGGGGGTGCCGGGAGAGCTCCTCATCGGCGGCGCCGGCCTGGCCCGGGGTTACCTCCGGCGCCCGGGCCTCACGGCGGAGCGCTTCGTCCCGGACCCCCGCCCCGCGCTCCCCGGCGGACGCCTCTACCGCACCGGCGACCTGGCCCGTCGCCTGGCCGATGGGCGGCTGGACTACCTCGGCCGCCTCGATCACCAGGTCAAGGTGCGCGGCTTCCGGGTGGAGCTCGGGGAGATCGAGGCGGCCATGGCCGCCCACCCGGCCGTGGGGCAAGGCGTCGCCGTGGCCCGCCGGGATGGCTCCGGGAGCCATCGAGTGGTGGCCTACGTCCGGCCGGCCGACGGCCGGGACGCGCCGGCCGAAGGCGAGCTGAGGGATTTCCTCGCCGAAAGGCTCCCGGAGGCCTTCGTCCCCGCCCGCGTCATCGCGGTTCCGGAGCTCCCTCTGACCGCCAACGGCAAGGTGGACCGCAAGGCGCTGCTGGCTCGCCGGAGCGACGGCGAGGAGCAGCGTCCCGAGCTCGACGTGGGCTACGCGGCGCCCCGCTCGCGCCTGGAGCGACGCATCGCCGAGACCTGGCGCGAGGTCCTGGGCATCGACCGGGTGGGCAGGCGGGACAACTTCTTCGACCTGGGAGGGCACTCCCTGCTGCTCGCCGAGGTCCACCGGCGCCTGCGGGAGTCGCTGGAGCCGGAGCTCGGCCGGGAGCTCACCATGGTCGACCTGCTCCGGTTCCCCACGGTGTCGGCCCTGGCGCGCCACCTGGGCGGCGGCGGGCCGGCCCGGGAGGGCGCGCCGGGCGTCCTCCGGACGGGCGCGGTGGGGGACCGAGCCCGGCCGGCCGGAGGGGACGTGGCGATCATCGGCATGGCCGGCCGGTTCCCCGGGGCCGCCGACGTCGACGAGCTCTGGCGCGGCCTGGCGGCCGGCGACGAGCTGATCACGACGTTCACCGCCGAGGAGCTGGCCGAGGCCGGGGTGGATCCGTCCCTCCTGGCCGATCCGGCCTACGTCCGCGCCTCCGGCGTGCTCGACGGTGCGGACCGGTTCGACGCGGCCTTCTTCGAGCTGTCCCCCCGGGAGGCCGAGCTGATGGACCCCCAGCACCGGGTCTTCCTGGAGTGCGCCTGGCACGCCCTCGAGGATGCGGGGTACCCCCCGGGGCGCACCCCCGGCGCCGTGGGCGTCTGGGCCGGGGTGGGCATGAACACCTACCTCCTCCAGAGCGGGCTGGGGGAGGAGGGCTCCACCGCGGCCCGGTACCAGGCGTTCATCGGCAACGACAAGGACTTCGTGCCGACCCGGGTCTCGTACAAGCTCGACCTCACGGGCCCGAGCGTCAACGTCCAGACCGCGTGCTCCAGCTCCCTCGTGGCGGTCCACCTCGCCTGCCGCAGCCTCGAAGCGGGGGAGTGCGACGTGGCCCTGGCCGGCGGGGTGACGATCCGGGCGCCGCTCAAGGAGGGCTACCTCTACGAGGAGGGGGGAATCCTGTCGCCGGACGGCCACTGCCGGGCGTTCGACGCCGGGGCCCAGGGGACCGTCTTCGGCAGCGGCGCCGCCGGGGTGGTCCTCAAGCCCCTGGAGCGCGCCCGGGCCGACGGCGATCCGATCCACGCGGTGATCAAGGGCTCGGCGATCAACAACGACGGTGCCCTCAAGGTGGGCTACACGGCTCCCAGCGTGGAGGGGCAGGCCCGGGTGATCGCCGCCGCCCTGGAGCAGGCGGGGGTGCATCCGGACACGGTGGGGCTCCTGGAGGGCCACGGGACCGGCACCCCCCTGGGCGATCCGGTGGAGGTCGAGGCCCTCACCCACGCCTACCGGCTCCAGACCGAGCGCCGCGGCTTCTGCGCCCTGGGGTCGGTCAAGGCCAACGTCGGCCACCTGGATACGGCGGCGGGGCTCACCGGGCTGATCAAGGCGGTCCAGGCGCTGCGGCACCGGACGCTTCCGCCCAGCACGAACTACGAAGAGCCGAACCCCAAGCTCGACCTCGACGCGAGCCCGTTCTTCATCACCGCCGAAGCCCGGCCCTGGCCGAGGGACGGGGCGCCCCGGCGGGCCGGCGTGAGCTCCTTCGGGATCGGCGGCACGAACGCCCACGTGGTCCTGGAGGAGGCGCCGGAGCCGGAGCCCTCCGCTCGGTCCGGCCGGCCCTGGCAGCTCCTGACGCTCTCGGCCCGGGTGCCGGAGGCGCTGGCGGCGGCCTCCCGGAACCTGGCGGTCCGCCTCCGGGAAGGGGTCCGGGACGCTCCGGAGGAGCCCCTGGCGGACGTGGCCTTCACCCTTCAGACCGCACGCCGGGCGTTCGAGCACCGCCGCATCGTGATCGCCGGCGGCGCCGGGGAGGCTGCGGCGGCCCTGGATCCGGACGCCGGGGACGGAGCCGGCCCGGCGCAGGACCCCGGCCCGGGGCCCGAGGACGCCTACGTGGAGGAGGGCGAGCGGCCGGTGGCGTTCCTGTTCCCGGGCCAGGGCGCACAGCACCCCGGCATGGGACGGGAGCTCTACGAGACCGAGCCGGTCTTCCGCCGGGAGGTGGACGCCTGCGCCGAGGCCCTGGAGCCGCAGCTGGGCCTCGACCTCCGGCGGTACCTCTTCCCCGGTCTCTTCGAGGACGGCCCCTCGTCCGAGGAGGCCGCAGCGGCGCTGGCGGAGACGCGCCTCACCCAGCCCGCCCTCTTCGTCGTGGAGTACGCCCTCGCCCAGCTGCTCGGGAGGTGGGGAATCGTCCCCGAAGCCATGATCGGCCACTCCATCGGCGAGTACGTGGCGGCGGTCCTGGCCGGGGTCTTCCGGCTGGAGGACGCCCTCGGCCTGGTGGCGGAGCGGGGCCGGCTGATGCAGGCCCTCCCGGGGGGCTCGATGCTGGGCGTCGAGCTCCCGGAGGACGACGTGGCGCCGCTTCTGGGGTCCGGGCTCGACCTGGCCGCCGTCAACGGCCCCAGGGCGTCGGTGGTCTCGGGGCCGGACGAGCCCGTCGAGGCTCTCGCCCGGAAGCTCGAAGCCGACGGGATCCGCCACCGGCGCCTCCGCACCTCCCACGCCTTCCACTCGGCGATGATGGAGCCCATCGCCGAGGAGTTCGCCGGACGGGTGGCGCGGGTGCGGCGCCAGGCGCCCCGGATCCCCTTCGTCTCCAACGTCACCGGCACCTGGATCCGCGCCGAGGAGGCTACCGACCCCGCCTACTGGGCCCGCCATCTCCGCCGCACGGTGCGGTTCGGGGACGGCGTCCGGGAGCTCGTGGCGGAGCCGGACCGCGTTCTCCTGGAGGTGGGGCCCGGGCACACCCTGGCCAACCTGGTCCGCCAGCAGGCGGCCGGCGGCCGGACCCGGGCTGCCGTCGTGCCCGCGCTCCCCCGGAAGCCGGACGAGGGGGATGCGGCCTTCCACCTGGTGCGGGCCCTCGGCCGGTTCTGGCTGGCGGGCGTCGAGATCGACTGGCACGGCTACTGGGAGGGCGAGGACCGGCGCCGGGTCCGCCTGCCCCTCTACCCCTTCCAGCGGGAGCGCCACTGGCTGAGCGCGGAGCCCCGGGAGCGGCGCCGCCCGGGACGACGGCGCGAGCGCGCCGGCGAGGCTCCGGGGCTCTACGCGCCGCTGTGGCGACAGGCCCTGCCGCCGGCGCCCGATCCGGCGCTGGACGACGCGCCCGGACCGTGGCTCCTCTTCGCCGACGGCGCGGGCGTCGCCGACCGCCTGGGGGAGCGCCTGGAGGGCGCGGATCATTCCGTGGTCCGGGTGGAGCCCGGAAGCGCGTTCGCCCGGGACGGGGACCGCTTCGTCCTGGACCCGGGGCGGGCCGAGGACTACGAACGCCTGCTCCGGGAGCTGGCGGAGGAGGAGCGGCTTCCCCGGAAGATCATTCACGCCTGGAACGTCGGATCGCCGGAGGCGGCCACGGGCGGCGCCGCCGGGCCCGAGGCGGGGACCGGAGGCGCGGAGCACGGGTCCGGAGCGACCGACGAGCTCCGGGGCCTCCGGGCGGCGCTCACCGATGCCCGTCTCTGGGCGTACGACAGCCTGCTCTTCCTGGCCCAGGGCCTTGAGCGGGCGGGGGCGGCGGAACTCACGCGGCTGACGGTGCTCTCGAGCCACCTCCACCGGGTTGCAGGCGAGCGGCACCTGGCCCCGGAGCGGGCCCTCCTCCTCGGGCCGGTCCGGGTCCTGCCCCAGGAGTACCCGTACCTCTCCTGTCGTGCCGTGGACGTGACGGTCTCCGCGGCGGCCGGAGAGCGCCGGGGGGCAGCGCCGGAGGCGTCCGATGCGGAGGGCGGGGCGCTCGTCGAGGCGCTCCTGGCGGAGGTGAAGGCCGCCGAAACCGGGCCGGGAGAGGAGGACGTGGTGGCCCTGCGGGACGGCTGCCGGTGGGTGCAGGGCTACGAGCCCCTGCCCGCCGGGGGCGAGGCGGCGGGCTCCGGCTCCGGGCCGCGCCTGCGGGACGGGGGCGTCTACCTGGTCACCGGGGGCCTCGGCGGGGTCGGCCTCGCCCTGGCGGAGGAGCTCGCGGGTCTCCGTCCCCGGCTCGTCCTCACCGGCCGCAACGGCCTCCCGCCCAGGGAGGAGTGGGACGCGATCGCCGGCGCCGGCGGGCCCGCGGCGGAAACGATCCGCCGGCTCCGGGCGCTGGAGGAGGCCGGCGCCGAGGTCCTCCCCCTCGCCGCCGACGTGACGGATCCGGACGCAATGGCCGTGGCCCTCCGGCGGGCCGAAGAGCGCTTCGGCCCCGTCCAGGGCGTGGTCCATGCCGCCGGGATCGCCGGGGGCGGAATGGCCCAGCTCAAGGACTCCGCCTCCGCCTGGCAGGTGATGGCCGCCAAGGTCGAGGGCACCCTCGTGCTGGCCCGGCTCCTGGCGGACCGCCCCCTCGACGTCTTCGCCCTCTGCTCTTCGATCACGGCCGTGGCCGGCGGCTTCGGCCAGACCGACTACTGCGCGGCCAACGCGTTCCTGGACGCTTTCGCCCAGGCGCGCTTCGCCCGGAGCGGTACCTACACGGTCTCCATCGACTGGGACCGGTGGCAGGGGGTGGGCATGGCCGCCGCCGCCGGCGCCGTGCCGGGCCTCGCGCTTCCCGGCCAGGCCCGTTCACTGGATCACCCCTTCCTCCAGGCCTGCGTGGCGGCTACGCCGGAGCGCCACGTCTTCACGACGCAGTTCGACGCCGCCCGGCACTGGGTGCTTTCGGAGCACCGGGTGGTGGGCCATCCCACCGTTCCGGGGACGACCTACTTGGAGATGGCGCGGGCGGCGCTCCGGTACCGGATGGGGCCCGCTGCCGACGTTCGAGGGGTGGAGATTCGCGACGTCGTCTTCGTCCACCCCCTGGTCGTACCCGACGGGGCGTCCCGGGAGGTGCTGCTGGTGCTCGAGGGGGGCGAGGAGGATCGATTCCAGACCTTCCGCGTCGTGAGCCGGCCGGCCGGGTCCGGGGAGCCGCAGGAGCACGCCCGGGGGAAGGTGGCCCTCGCTGCCGCCGGCGGCGAGCCGGACCGCCGGGATCCGGACCGGCTGATCGCGGCCTGCGACCGGCGGGAGCTGGCGCCGAGCCCAGGGGGTGCTCCGGGGTCCTCGAAACCCGCCGGGGCCGCCGGCAACGGGGATGGGGAGTTCCTGGTGGCGGGCCCGCGCTGGCAGAGCCTGGAGAGGCTCCACGCGGGGGAGGCCGAGGTCGTGGCCGTGCTGGAGCTCGCCGAGGAGCTCGCCGGCGACCTCGACACCTGTCCGCTCCACCCGGCGCTGCTGGACCTGGCCGCCGGCGCCCCGCGCCTGCTGGAAGAGGGCGACTACCTGCCCCTGGCCTACGAACGGCTGACGGTCCGGGCGCCCTTCGCCCGGCGCGGGTACAGCCACTGCCGCCTGCGGGCACCGGTCGGTGCCGGCGCGGACACCCTGACCTGCGACGTGAGCGTCCTCGACTCCGACGGCCGCTCCGTGGCGGAGATGGAGGGCTTCTCCATGAAGCGTGTCGGGCGCGAGGCCCTCTCCCAGATGGAGCGGCAGGTCGAGGCCCAGGCAGAGGCCCATCGCGCGGCGGACCCGGCCCGGGCCTCCGGGAACGGCGCGGGGCCTTCCGGCGGCGGCTCCGGGCCGGGGATCGATCCGCGCCGCGGGGCCGAGCTCTTCCGGCGCATCCTCGACCGGGGGGCCCTGCCCCAGATCGTCGTCTCCGGCCCGCCCCTGGACGAGGTGGTGGCGGAGACCCGGGCGCTGACCCGCGACCGCCTGGCCCGGGAGCTCTCGCGCCTGGCGGAGGCCCGTCCCACCCAGGCGCGTCCCGAGGCGGCCGGTGAGCTCGTGGCGCCGGGGGACGACTTCGAGGCCCGGATCGTCCGTGTCTGGCAGCGGGTCCTGGGCGTCGAGCAGGTCGGTGTCCACGACAACTTCTTCGACCTGGGGGGCACGTCGCTGGCCGGCGTCCAGCTCGTCTCCGAGCTCAAGGAGGAGCTCGGGGTGGAGGTCTCCACGGTGAGCGTCTTCGAGGCGCCGACGGTGTCCGCCCTCGCCCGGCACCTGCGCCCCGGCGACGGCGGCGGTGAAGCCTTCGCCCGGAGCCGGGAACGGGCGGAGAAGAAGAAGCAGGCCCTGGGACGGGGCGGCCGGAGACCGCGCCGTCGCCGCCGGCAGGGGGCGGCCGGTCCCACCGCCCCCTCCACCGGACCGGGGAACGAATGAGCGGAGAAACCGACGTGCGAGGAGCCATGGACGAGATCGACGAGACGATCGGGGACGAGCGCACCGGACGCGAGATCGCCGTGGTGGGCATGGCCGGGCGCTTCCCCGGGGCGCGGGACCTGGACGCCTTCTGGCGGAACCTCCGGGAGGGCGAGGAGGCGGTCACTCCGCTCACCGACGACGAGCTCCGCCGTTCGGGGGTCTCCGAGTCCCTCCTGGCGCACCCCGACTACGTCAAGGCCGCGAGCCTGATCGACGACCCCGACCTCTTCGACGCCTCCTTCTTCGGCTACACGGCGGCGGAGGCCGAGATCATGGACCCCCAGCAGCGGCTCTTCCTCGAGCACGCCTGGGAGGCCCTGGAGGACTCCGGCTACAGCCCCTCGGGGTTCGACGGCCTGATCGGGGTCTACGCCGGGGTGGGGTGGGACACCTACCTCCTCTCCAACCTGCGGGAGCACCCCGAGCTCTTCGAGGGGGGCGGCGGTTTCCAGGTCTTCATCACGAACGACAAGGACTTCATGCCCACCCGGGTGTCCTACAAGCTGGACCTCAAGGGGCCCAGTGTCATCGTGCAGACGAGCTGCTCCACGTCGCTGGTGGCGGTCCACCTGGCGTGCCTGTCGCTCCTCAACTACGAGTGCGACATGGCCCTGGTGGGCGGGGTGACGGTGAAGGTGCCCCAGCGGGCCGGGTACCTCTACCAGGAGGGGGGCCTGGCCTCCCCGGACGGGCACTGCCGGGCCTTCGACGCCGGAGCCGCCGGCACCATCTTCGGCAGCGGTGCGGGCGTGGTGGTGCTCAAGCGGCTGGAGGAGGCGCTGGAGGACGGCGACTCCGTCCGGGCGGTGGTCAAGGGCTCGGCGATCAACAACGACGGTTCCACCAAGGTGAGCTACACCGCCCCGAGCGTCGAAGGCCAGGCCGAGGTGATCGCCGCGGCCCAGGAGGTGGCGGAGGTGGACCCGGAGACGATCCGCTACGTCGAAACCCACGGCACCGGCACCTCCCTGGGCGATCCCATCGAGGTCTCGGCCCTGACCCGGGTCTTCCGGCAGTCCACCGAGGAGAAGGGCTTCTGCGCCCTGGGCTCGGTCAAGACCAACGTCGGGCACCTGGACGCCGCCGCCGGGATCGCCGGCTTCATCAAGACCGTCCTGGCCCTGGAGAACTGGGAGCTTCCGCCGAGCCTGAACTTCGGGGAGCCCAACCCGGCCATCGACTTCGCGTCGAGCCCGTTCTACGTGAACGCCGAGCGCGCCGGGTGGCCGGCGGACGGAGCGCCCCGCCGGGCCGGGGTGAGCTCCTTCGGGGTGGGGGGCACGAACGCCCACGTGATCCTGGAGGAGGCGCCGGCCCCGGAGCCCTCCGATCCGCCGCGCCCGTGGCAGCTCCTCGTGCTCTCGGGGCGGAGCGAAGGGGCCCTGGAGGAGGCCGCCCGGCGCCTGCAGGCCCGCCTGGAGGCCGATGACGGCCTCGACGGGCCCGGGCTGGCCGACGCCGCCTACACCCTGGCGGCCGGCCGGGCGGTCTTCCGCCACCGCCGCGCCCTCGTCTGCCGGGACCGTGCGGACGCCCTGGACGTCCTCGCCGGCCGCTCCCCGGGGCGGCTCCTCGCCGGGGTCGACACCGACGAGCCCCGGGACCGGGCGGTGGTCTTCCTCTTCCCCGGCCAGGGCAGTCAGCACGCCGGGATGGCCCGGGAGCTCCACGCCCACGAGCCGGTCTTCCGCCGGGAGCTCGACCGGGCCGCCGAGCACCTCGACCCGGAGCTGCGGGACCTGCTCCTCGACCCGGACGCGGACGGGCCGGAGGCGGCCCGCCGCCTGGAGGAGACCCGCTTCGCGCAGCCGGCTCTGTTCGCCGTGGAGCACGCCCTGGCCCGCCTGTGGATGGAGTGGGGCGTGCGGCCCCGGGCCATGCTCGGCCACTCCATCGGCGAGTACGTGGCGGCGGCCCTGGCGGGCGTCTTCACCTTCGAGGAGGGCCTCGCCCTGGTGAGCGCCCGGGGACGGCTGATGCAGGAGTGTCCGCCGGGGGCCATGCTGGCGGTGCCGCTGCCTGAGGAGGAGCTCCGGCCGCTCCTGCCGGACGAGGTCTCTCTGGCGGCGGTCAACGAGCCGGCCCGCTCGGTGGTGTCGGGCCCCCGGGAGGCGCTGGACGCGCTGGCTGAAGAGCTCGCCGGGCGCGACGTCGCCTGCCGCCCGCTCCACACCTCCCACGCCTTCCACTCGGCGATGATGGACCCGGTCGTGGAGCCCTTCGCCGAGGAGGTGCGGAAGCTCGAGCTCCGCCCTCCGGAGATCCCCTTCCTGTCCAACACGAGCGGGACCTGGGTCACCGTCGAGCAGGCCACCGATCCCGACTACTGGGTGCGCCACCTGCGCCAGCCGGTCCGCTTCGCCCAGGGGGTCGAGGAGCTCCTGGGCGAGCGGGACCGGATCCTGCTGGAGGTGGGGCCGGGGCGGACCCTCTCGACCCTGGCCCGGCGCCACCCGGCGCGGGACGGGCAGCTCGTGGCGCCGTCGCTTCCCCACCCCCGGGACGAGGGCTCGGCCCTGGCCCACCTGCGGGGCGCCCTGGGCCGCCTGTGGCTCGCCGGGGTGCGGATCGACTGGGACGGCGTCTTCCGGGGAGAGCGCCGGCGGCGCCTTTCCCTGCCCACCTACCCCTTCGAGCGCCAGCGCTACTGGATCGAGGGAGCGGGGGCCGCCGGGGGCGGAGCACGCCGCCCCGCGCGACGCTCCGGACCGTTGGAGAAGCGCCCCGATCCCGGGGATTGGTTGTACCTGCCGGGCTGGCGGCGGGAACCGCCGCCGGCCGAGGCGGGCTCGGAGAGCCGGGCCGAGCCCGGTGAGCGTTCCCGCCCCGTCCTGCTGCTGGTCCCGCCGGCCGACGGGGACGACGGCGCTCCGGGGACCGGCCGGCGGCTGGCGGATCGGCTGGCGGAGCGTCTGGCGGAGGTCGGGGTCGCCGGAGGCCGCCGGGTGGTGGCGGTGGAGCCGGGAGAGGGCTTCCGCGCCCTCGGGGACGACCGGTACGCAGTCGCCCCGGCCTCGGAGGAGGACTTCACGGCGCTCCTGGAGGCGCTCGGCGACACGCCGCCCGCCGAGGTCGTCCACGCCTGGAGCCTGGACCCGGCTGCGGAGGCTGCCGAGGACCGGGACGCGGCCGAGGCGGCGCTGGAGACGGGCTTCTACAGCCTGCTCTTCCTGGCGCGGGCCCTGACGCGAGCCCTCGCCCGCGGTCCGGTGGAGGAGCCGGACGGGGATGGCGGCCCCGCCGACTCCGAACCTTTCGGCGTCGGCCTCACGGTCCTGGCGGACCGGCTGGAGGCCGTGACCCCGGCGGAGCCGCTGGTCCCCGAGCGGGCACCCCTCCTGGGCCTCGTCCGGGTCCTTCCCCAGGAGCACCCGGAACTCGCGATCCGGGCCGTGGACGTCCAAATCCCCACCGGCTCCGGGCCGGCATCGGAGCGCGCCCTCGGCCAGCTGGCCCGGGCCCTCGCCCGGGAGATCGAGACCCCCGCAGGCGAGAGCCTGGTGGCGTTCCGGGGCCGCCAGCGCTGGGTCCCGGAGTTCGAGCCGCTTCCGGCCGGCGACACCGGAGGCGATGGCCCGCCCTTGCGGAGCCGGGGCGTCTACCTGCTCACCGGCGGCCTCGAGGGCAACGGCCTGGCCCTCGCCAGGTTCCTGGCCCGGGAGCACCGGGCCCGCCTGGTCCTGCTCGAGCCCGAGGGGCCCGGCGCGGAGGCCGGCGAGGGCGGCGACGGCGCGGAGGAGGCCGCTCCGGGGGGTGATCGCGTGGAGGCGCTTCGCCGGCTCGGAGCCGAGGTCGTGATCGAACCGGCGGACCTCGCCGACGCACGGTCCGTCGCCGAAGCGGTCCGCCGGGCGGAAGAGCGCTTCGGGGCCATCCACGGCGTCCTCCACACCGCCGGCACCCAGGGGGAGCGCACCTTCCGGATGCTCGCCGAGGCGGGCCGGGAGGAGTGCGGCTGGCACTTCGAGGCCAAGATCCGCCCCCTCTTTGCACTGGACCGGGCCCTCGAGGGGCGGGAGCTCGACTTCGCGGTCGCCGTGTCGTCGCTGGCTTCGGTCCTGGGGGGGCTGGCCTACGGCCCCTACACCGCGGCCAACCTGTTCATGGATGCCTTCGCCCGGGAGCGAAGCCGCCGCGGGGGCCTCCCCTGGCGCAGCCTGAACTGGGACGTCTGGCGTTTCGAGGACGAGCGCGAGCAGATCACCGAGGTCCGGAGCGACCTGGCCGAGCTCGCCATGACCCCGGGGGAGGGCGAGGAGGCCTTCCGCCGGGCGCTGGCGGTCGACGGGGCCGCCCAGGTCCTCGTCTCCACCGCGGACCTCGCCCACCGCATCGAGGACAGCGAAGAGCGGGTGCGCAGCCGGCTCGGGGCGGCCGGGGTGGAGGGCCGCCCGGGCAGTCTCCATCCCAGGCCGGAGCTCGAGACGCCGTACGCCCCGCCCGGCAGCGACGTGGAGCGGAAGATCGCCGCCGTCTGGGGCCGGGCCCTGGGCTTCGAGGAGGTGGGCCTGGACGACAACTTCTTCGACCTGGGGGGCGACTCGTTCCTGGCGGTTCAGGTGGTCTCGAAGCTCCGGGACGAGCTCGGCGTGGACCTGCCCACGGCCCAGCTCTACCAGGGCCTGACGGTGCGCTCCCTGGCGGACTTCCTGGAGGACGGCGAGCAGGCCGCCGAACGCCGCGCGGCCCAGCTCGAGGAACGCCGGGCGTCCATGGAGCGGCGGCGCGAGCTCATCGAGCGCCGGCGCGCGCGGAGGAAGGGGTAGAACGCGCAGGCGTGTGGTGGCGCTCTAGCGGCTGGAGGACGGCCTGGCCGACGGCGACCGGATCCACGCTCTGATCGGGGGCTCGGCGCTCGGCTCAGAGCTTGTGAATCAATCTCCGTCCGTAGCGAGGGCGTGGGCACCGCCGCGCGGAGCGCGGTGGTCCGGGCGCCGCTGGCAAGGCGC
>JBKHJP010000174.1:0-8623 GCA_046538065.1 Thermoanaerobaculia bacterium
CGGCAGAGCCTCTTCCGCCGCCCGGCGGCCGCGCTCGTAGAGCTCGTCCACTTCGTCGAAGTCGACGTAGGAGAACCCCCTCAGCTCCGGGCGGATGAGGACGTCCACGTCGTCCGGGATCGGCTGGGCGGCGCGGATCAGTAGGAAGAGCAGGCGTTGCCAGATCTCCACGACGTTGTCCGGCCCCTCCGGACCCACCGGGTCGGCCAAAAGGTCGACGGCGATCACCGTCCGCGCCCCCATGGCGCGGACCTCCCCCACCGGGAGGTTGTCCACATAACCGCCGTCGATGAGCTGGCGGCCTTCGATCTCCACCGGGGAGAAGAGGCCCACCATCGCGGCACTGGCGAGGACGGCCCTGGCCACGTCACCCTCTTCCAGGACGACGCGTTCGCCGGCGCCGATGTCGAGCGCCACCGCGCGGAAGGGGATCTCGAGGGCGGCGAACGTGGTCAACCCGAACCGCTCCCGGAGCAGACGCTCCAGCGGGACACTGTCCAGGAGGCCGCGGAAGTCCAGGTCGAGGCGGGGCCTTCCGATGGACAGCCAGCGCGCCTTGCGGAACTCCTCCAGGATCTCCGCCGGGCGGGCGCCGGCGGCGTAGGCGGCACCCACGAGCGCCCCGACGCTGGTGCCGGCGATCCGGTCGATCTTCACGCCTTCCCGATGAAGGACCTCCAGCACCCCCAGGTGGGCGGCCCCGCGCACGGCGCCTCCCGAGAGGACCAGACCCACCGGCGGACCGGCGGACCGGCGGAAGCCGGACCGTGGCCGGAGCCGGTTCAAGAGACTCGCGAGTCCACTCATCGTCAGCATCCCGGCGGAGCGGACACTCCGGGACCCGCCCCGGTCGCGAGCCGCCACACCCTCTGCTCCCCTTCAGCTCTGAATGCAGGGTTCGTTCCACGCGGGAGCCCCCGCGGACCGGCCGGCCCCTGGCACGCCTCTGGCACCGGATGCATTCTGGAACGTCACACCGCTTGAACCACCGACCTACCAAGGGGAGAGACGGCATGGGACGAGTCGACGGAAAGATCGCGATCGTGACGGGAGGCGCCCGCGGCCTCGGCAGGTCCGCGTGCGAGCTGCTGGCCGCAGAGGGGGCGAGCGTGGCGGTGACGGACCTCCACGACGACGAGGGGCGCACCGTGGCCGCCGCCATCCGCGAAGGCGGCGGAGACGCCGACTACTGGAACCTGGACGTCACCGACGAGGACCGGGTCCGGGAGGTCTTCGCCGGCGTCGTGGAGCGCTGGGGAAGGATCGACGTCCTCGTGAACAACGCGGGCATCGTCGGCGCCAACAAGCCGACCCACGAGCTCTCCCGGGAGGAGTGGGACCGCGTGATCGAGGTCAACGTCACGGGGACCTTCCTCTGCACCAAGCACGCGGTGCCCGTGATGCGCGAGCACCGCGGCGGGAGCATCATCGACCTGTCGTCGATCTACGGCATCGTCGGCGCCCCGGACGCGCCGCCGTACCACGCCTCCAAGGGTGCCGTCCGGCTGATGGCCAAGACCGACGCCCTCCTCTACGCCGGCGACGGCATCCGGGTCAACTCGATCCACCCGGGGTTCATCTGGACCCCCATGGTGGCGGAGGACTACCGCAAGCAGCTCGGGGTGAGCGAGGAGGAGCTGCGCCGGAAGCTCTCGGAGGCCCACCCCATCGGCCACCCCGGCGACCCGGAGGACATCGGCTGGGGCGTGGTCTACCTGGCCTCGGAGGAGGCGAAGTTCATCACCGGCAGCGAGCTGGTGATCGACGGCGGCTACACCGCCCGGTAGGCCGCCGTGCCCCACGCCGAGCCCCTCCCCTTCGAGGCCGCGGTCTTCGACCTGGACGGCGTGCTCACCCGCACCGCCGGGGTCCACGCCGCCGCCTGGAAGGAGATGATCGACGCCTACCTGGCGACGCGGGCCGAGCGGACGGGCGAGGAGCAGCCCCCCTTCGACCCGGAGGAGGAGTACCGCCGCACCGTGGACGGCAAGCCGCGCTACGAGGGGCTGGCGAGCTTCCTCGCCTCCCGCGGGATCGAGGTGCCGTGGGGCGATCCCTCCGACGCCCCGGGGACCGAAACGGTCTGCGGCCTGGGCAATCGCAAGCAGGAGATCTTCCGGGCGATGCTCGACGAAGAGGGCGTGGAGCGGATCGAGCCCATGATCGCCCTCGCCCGGTCCCTCCGGCGGCGGGGGGTCGCGGTGGGCTTCGCCACGGCCAGCCGCAACGGCCGGCGGGTCGTGGAGGCCGCGGGGATCGCCGCGATGGCGGACGCCGTGGTGGACGGGGTCACCTCCGGCGAGCTGGGCCTCGCCGGCAAGCCCGAGCCCGACCTCTTCCTGGAGACCGCCCGGCGCCTGGGGGCCGAGCCCGCACGGTGCGCCCTGTTCGAGGACTCCCGGGCCGGCGTGGAGGCCGGCCGTCGGGGCGGCTTCGGGCTCGTCGTCGCCGTGGCCGGCCCGCCCCGGCGTCACGCCTCGCTGCGGGGCGCCGGGGCCGACCTGGTGATCGACCGGGAGGCGCCGCCCTCGCCGGAGGAGCTCGGCGCCCGGCTCACCACCTCCCGGCTCTCGAGGTCGAAGACCCGGGTCTCCCCCTGACGGAAGGTGTAGACCCGGTCCGCGAAGCCGACCTGGACGTCGGGCCACCAGCCTTTACGGAAGGAGACCGTGAGCTCGGCCCCGGCGACCTCGATCCACAGCCAGTGGCCCCGGTAGCGGAGGGTGAACCCGATGCGGGTCAGCTCCTCCGGCAGGCGCGGGTTGAGCCACAGGACCTCCTCGCGCATCTCCACGCCGACGTAGCAGCGCTGGACCAGGTCCACCGTCCCCGCCATGGCGCCCAGGTGGATCCCCTCCTGCGTGGTGCCCCCCTGGACGTCGTCCACGTCGCTCCGGAGGGCCCGCTCGAAGAACCGCCAGGAGGCGCTCCGGTCCCGCCGGGAGAGGACCCAGGAATGGACCATGCTGGACAGGGTCGAGCCGTGGGCGGTGCGCGCCAGGTAGTAGTCGATGTTCCTCGGGATCATGTCCGGCTCGAACGGGTACCCCAGGCGCTCGAAGAGGGCGCCGAGCTCCTCAGTGGAGAAGAGATAGAAGAGCATGAGGACGTCCGCCTGCTTGGCGGCCTTGTAGCGATTGACGTCGTCGCCTTCGGCTTCCAGGAGCCGGTCCAGGCGCTGGATGTCGCCGTAGCGCTCGCGATACGCCCCCCAGTCGAGCTCCCGGAGCTCGTCCCAGCCCTCGAACTGGAGGATGATCCCGTCGTCGGTCATGGGCACCGCCAGCTTCCGGCTCACGTCGTCCCAGCGGGCCACCTCGTCGTCGGGGATCTGGAGCTCCTCCTGGAGCTCCCGGCGCCGGTCCCGGGAGATGAGCTCCAGGCAGGAAAGGGTCCTGCCCAGCACCCACGATGTCAGGACGTTGGTGTAGGCGTTGTTCACCAGGCCCGGTTCCTCGGCCCCCGGGTAGTGGGTGTGGAACTCGTCCGGCCCGACCACGCCGCCGATCCGGTAGCGGCCGGTCTCGCCGTCCAGGACCGCCAGGCTCGACAGGAACCGCGAGACCTCCAGCAAGATCTCGACGCCGTAGTGCGCCAGGAACGACCGGTCCCGGGTCGCCTCGTAGTACTGCCAGACGTTGAAGGCCACGGCGGCGCCGACGTGGCGCTGGAACCGGGTCTCGTCGGGGATCCAGCGGCCCGACTCCGGGTTCAGGTGGACGATCTGGCTCTCCTCCCGCCCGTCGCTGCCGCTCTGCCAGGGGAACATCGCTCCCCGGTACCCGGCCTCTCGCGCGGCCCAGAGGGCCTCGGGCATCCGCCGGAACCGGTACAGGAGGAGCGACCGGGTGAGCTCGGGGATCCGCAGGTTGAGGAAGGGGAAGATGTAGAGCTCGTCCCAGAAGACGTGCCCCCGGTACGCCTCGCCGTGCCAGCCGCGGGGCGGCACGCCCACGTCCATGCCGATGGTGTTGGGCGAGGCGGTCTGGAGCAGGTGGACGACGTGGAGGCGGAGGATCTTCTGGGCCCGCTCGTGCTCGCCGGCGGCGCCCAGCTCGATGTCGCACCGGCTCCACAACCGCTCCCAGGCCCGCCGGTGGTCCGCCAGCAGGGCGCCGAAGCCCGGCGCCCGGAGGACCCACTTGCCGGCCTCCAGGCGCGGCTCGCTGATGGCGTGGTCCCGGGACGTGAACAGGGTCACCACCTTCTCGACCTCCGTGGGGCGATCCCGCTCGCAGGCGAACCGGAGGTGCTGCGCCACGTACGCGGGCTCCCGCCGGGTCGTCCGCGCGACCGCTACCGGCTGGACCCGCTTCTCGCCCCGACAGACCGAGGTCCGGGCGGCCTGAGCCATGACGATGCCGGACTGCCGGGTGCGCACCACCAGGTCGATCCCCTCCTCCCCCACCAGGCCGGTGTCCACCGGCTCCAGGTGGTCGCCCCGCAGGTCCCGGTACCGGGCCACGCCGGCGTTCTCCACTTGCCCGTCCAGGGCGGAGCGGAGCTCGATCGGCCCGGACCAGTTGCGCGGCGTGAGGGTCCACGCGAGGGCGGCGACGTAGTGGTCGTCCATGTGGACCAGGCGACGGGAGAGGAGCTCCGTCTCGCGACCGCCGGGGTCCCGGAAGACCATCGCCCGCTCCAGCACGCCGTGGCGCAGGTCGAGCGTCTGCCGGAAGCTCAGGATCTCCACCACCTCGGGGGTCAGCCAGGGACTGTGGTCGCCGTCCTCCTCCCCCACGTGGCGGAAGGCCAGGGGGAGCCAGTTGGGCCAGTTGACCAGGTCCTCGTTCTCGATCACCCGGCCCCCGAGGTCGGTCTCGATCCGGTCGTAGCCCCCGGCGACGTAGGTCCCGGGATAGTGGACCCCGCCGGCCTCCACCTCCTCGAAGGCGGCCCGGGTGACGAACCGCCCGTTGCCCAGCGCGCACAGCACCTCGCGACGGGGCTGATCGTCCGGATCCCAGTGGTCGTAGGTCAGGTTCCAGGAATCGTTCATGGCGAGGCGACGGGCGGGTCGGGGTGGAGCTGCCGGAGCCGGTTCACGGCGCTGCGCCGCCCGCCGGGGCTCCCACTGCCTCCGCTCGCGCCTCGGCGCGGGCCACGTGCTCCACCGTCTCCAGGACGCTGTCGGGGGTCACGGAGATCGAGTCGATCCCCGCCTCCACCAGGAACTCGGCGAAGTCCGGGTGGTCCGACGGCGCCTGGCCGCACAGGCCCACCGGCCGGCCGGCGGCGTGGGCCTTCTGGATGAGCTGGCGGATCATCGTCTGGACCGAGGGGCTGCGCTCGTCGAACAGGTGGGAGAGCTTCTCGGCGTCCCGGCCGACCCCCAGGACGAGCTGGGTCAGGTCGTTGGTGCCGATGGAAAAGCCGTCGAAGCGCTCGGCGAAGGCCTCCGCCTCCAGGACGTTCGAGGGGATCTCCGCCATCACGTAGACCTGGAGGCCGTGCCGGCCCCGCTCCAGGCCGTTGTCCGCCAGGACCTCCAGCACCCGGTCCGCCTCCGCAGGGGTGCGGCAGAAGGGGATCATGACCACCACGTTGGTGAAGCCCATGACCTCGCGCACCCGGCGCAGGGCCCGGCACTCCAGGGCGAAGCCGTCCCGGTAGTCGTCGTCGTAGTAGCGCGCAGCCCCCCGCCAGCCGAGCATGGGGTTCTCCTCGTCCGGCTCGAACCGGCGCCCCCCGATCAGGTCGGCGTACTCGTTCGTCTTGAAGTCGCTCGTCCGCACGATCACCGGGTCCGGGTGCTGGGAGGCGGCCACGGTGGCGATGCCCCGGGCCAGGTGATCCACGAAGTACTCCGTCTTGTCGTCGTAGCCGCGGGTGAGCTCCTCGATCCGCCGGCGGGCGTCCGCGTCGTCCACCGCGTCGAACCGGGTCAGGGCCAGGGGGTGGATCTGGATGACGTTGTTGATCAGGTACTCCATCCGGGCCAGGCCCACCCCCCGGCAGGGCAGGCGCCACCAGCGCAGGGCCGCCGGCGGGCTGGCGATGTTGAGCATGACCCGGGTCCGGGTCTCGGGCACGTCCTTCAGGTCGATCTCCTCCTCGGAGAACCGGAGCCGGCCGTCGTAGACGTGGCCCTCGTCCCCTTCGGCGCAGGAGAGGGTGACCTCCCGGCCGTCCTCCAGGACCTCGGTGGCGCGGCCGGTGCCCACCACCGCCGGGATCCCCAGCTCCCGGGAGACGATGGCGGCGTGGGAGGTGCGCCCGCCGTGGTCGGTGACGATCCCGGCGGCGCGCTTCATGATGGGCACCCAGTCCGGGTCGGTCATGCCGGTGACCAGGACCGAGCCGGGGCGGAAGTGCTCGATTTCCGCCGCGCTCTCGAGCCGGCAGACCGGCCCTGCCGCGATGGCCTGGCCGATGGCGAGACCGCTCACCAGGCGCTCTCCGGTCTCCTCCAGGCGGTAGGAGCGCAGGGCCGCCGCCTCCAGGCGGGACTGGACCGTCTCCGGCCGGGCCTGGACGACGTGGAGCTCGCCGGTCTCGCCGTCCTTGGCCCACTCGACGTCCATGGGCCGGCCGTAGTGCTCCTCGATGGTGCCGCCCCACCGGGCCAGGGTCAGGATCTCCTCGTCCGACAGCACGAAGGCGCGCCGCTCCTCTTCGGAGGTCTCCACCAGGCGGGTGGTCTCGCCGGCCGGGTCCGCCCCGGGCGGCCCGGCGCCCTCGGTGCCCTCTGTGCCCTCGGTGCCCTCTGTGCCCTCTGTGTAGACCAGCTTCTGTTCCTTCGTGCCCAGGTCCTTGTCCAGGACGGGCACGAGGCTTGGATCGTCCAGGAAGGGCTTGAAGACGGTGTACTGGTCCGGATCCACGATGCCCTTGACCACCGTTTCGCCCAGGCCCCAGGCGGCGTTGATCAGGACGTTGTTAGGGAAGCCGGTCTCCGTGTCGATGGTGAAGAGGACGCCGGCGCCGGCGAGGTCCGAGCGGACCATCTTCTGGACCCCGACGGACAGCGCCACCTGGAGGTGGTCGAAGCCCTGCTCGTCGCGGTAGGCGATGGCCCGGTCGGTGAAGAGCGAGGCGAAGCCCCGGCGGCAGGCCGCCAGCAGGGCCTCCTCGCCGGTCACGTTGAGAAACGTCTCCTGCTGGCCGGCGAAGCTCGCCTGCGGCAGGTCCTCGGCGGTGGCGCTCGAGCGGACGGCGACGGCCACCTCTCCCCCGCCTTCGCGCTCCGAGAGCTCCCGGTAGGCGCCGCAGATCTCTTCCGCCACGGCCCGAGGGATCTCGCCGGCCAGGAACAGGTCCCGGATCGCCCGGCCCGTGTCGTCCAGGTCCCGGCGGCCCTCGCGGTAGTCGTCCAGGAGGGAGCGGAGGTCCCCCTCGATGCCGTTGGCCTCCACGAACTCCCGGTAGGCGCCGGCGGTGGTGGCGAAGCCCCCGGGCACCCGGACGCCGGCCTCGGCGAGCTCCCGGATCATCTCCCCCAGGGAAGCATTCTTGCCGCCCACGAGGGCCACGTCGTCGGACGAGAGGTCTTCCAGCCAGCGGACGTGGGCGATCTCGGTCCCGATCGTCAGGTTCATCGTGCCGACGGCGCTCATTCGCGCGCGCCGTCCTCCCATTCCAGGGTCAGGACCGGGCGGTGCTCGTCCTCGTCCATCTCGGAGAGCTTGCGGAACTCCCCGGGCTGGGGCTCCCCTTGCGTCACCTCTCGGTAGCCCAGCACCCGGAGCTCGTTCTCCTGCTCCTCCAGGTCCCAGGGGTCGTCGCTGCGGATGAAGTTGCGGGTCATGGCCGTCCTCCTTTCGCCGGGCGCACCGGCCTCGGCAGGGAGACACGGGTTGCGAAGCCCGTGCCGGGCGCCGGGGGCACTCCCTGCTCCACTCTACGCTACGCCCGGCCGCCGGCGGCGTCCACGACCCTCCGGGTGGCCCCGCCCGCCGCCGCCCCGCGCCAGCGGGTGGGGACCCTTCCGGACGATGGCGTTGGACTGCTTGACAACGGCACCGGGGCGTTGTCATCATGTCCAACATGAAGGCGGTCCTGCTCCTGCGCCGCCGTGTTGTCGTCGCCGCGGATGCCTTCGTCGAGGTGGTCGTCTGGCGGGTCCCTGAACCGGTCCCGCCGTCGACCCACGGGTTGAAGTACCGGCTGGCGTACGTCGTGAAGGGCCGATGCGTGGTGCGGTACGACAACGAACGCGGCAAGGGCGACCACCGGCTCTACGGGGCCGACGAACAGGGCTACACGTTCTCCACGCCCGATCGACTGATGGCCGACTTCCAAGCCGACATCGCGAGGTGGAACCATGAAAACGGTCGTACTTGACGTCCGCTCTCTCGAGGACACCCTGGCCGAGGCTGCGCGGACGATGGAGACGGGGGACCTGGAGGTCCACGACCGGATCAGCTTCGCCCGGCCGGAGCTCCTGTGGAAGGTCCTGACCGCGAAGCGCTGGGAGCTCCTCAAGGTCCTCTGCGGGGCCGGACCGGTCTCGATCCGCGAGTCGGCGCGGCGGGTGGGCCGCGACGTCAAGGGGGTCCACCGAGACGTCACGGCCCTGCTGGAAGCCGGCATCCTCCGGCGCGTGCCCGACGGGCGGATCGAGTTCCCCTACGACGCCGTGAAGGTGGAGTTCCTGCTGTCGGCGGCGTGACGGACCGGCCGC
>JBKHJP010000175.1:0-8597 GCA_046538065.1 Thermoanaerobaculia bacterium
TCCGCCCGCGGCGAAGCGTCCGAGGATGCCGAGGCCCGGGAGGAGGCGAGCTCCTCCCCTACACCCGATGGGGGCGGGCCATCATTCCCGGGTGTAGGGGCGGACCTTGGCCCTCGGTCGCGTGTAGGGGCGGACCTTGCGTCCGCCCGCGGCGAAGCGTCCGAGGATGCCGAGGCCCGGGAGGAGGCGAGCTCCTTCCCTACAGGGGGCCGGGGGTCGCAGCGGATCCATGGCGTTCGGGGGGCGCGCGGCCGGCGGCGGGTGACACGCCTCGTCCGCCGGGCGGTCCGGGGGGCGCTGTGGTACCGGGAGCAGGCGCGCCTCGTCGCCCACCTCCGGCGCCTGCGCCCCGACGTGGTCCAGCTCGGCGACCTGCGCTTCGGCGCCGACCTCCTGCCCCTGGCGGCCCTCCGGGCCTCGGGCCTGCGCCTGGCCGACGTCTGCCACAACGTCCGGCCCTTCGCCGCCGGCGGGCGCCGCGCGGGGGGCTTCGGCGCCGGGCGGCTCTCCCGGACGCTCTACCGCCGGGCCTACCGCCTCGCCGACGTGGTCTTCGTCCACGGCGAGGGGAACCGCCGGCGCTTCCTCGATACCTGGGGCGCCGAGCCCGCGAAGGTGCGCTCCATCCCCCTGGGGAGCTTCCGGTTGTTCGACGAGCTCCGGGACCCGGCCGCCACCCCCGAAGCGCTCCGCCGGCGCCTGGGGCTCGATTCCGGCGCCCCGGTGGTCCTCTTCTTCGGGACCCTGGCCCGCTACAAGGGCGTGGACCTCCTGGTGGACGCCTTCGCCCGGGTCCGGGCCCGCCTCCCGGAGGCCCGCCTGGTGGTAGCGGGGTTCCCCCTTCCCGGCGCCGGCGGCGTGGCCCCCGCCGAGCTGATCGAGCGGGCCCGGCATCTGGGGGTGGAAGAGGCGGTCCGGGTGGTCCCGGAGTACCTGCCGTCTCCCCAGGTGGCGGCCTGGATGAAGCTCGCCGCCGCGGCGGTGTTCCCCTACCGGGAGATCTCCCAGAGCGCGGCCCTCCAGGTGGCGGCGAGCTTCGGGGTGCCGGTGGTGGCCACCGCCGTGGGCGGGACCACCGACGTCGTCCGGAACGGCGAGACGGGCCTCCTGGTGCCCGCCGGCGAGGGGGAGGAGACGGTGGCGGCCCTCGCCCGGGCCCTCGAGCGCCTCCTCCGGGACCGGGATCTCGCCCGGCGGCTGGGAGGGCGTGCGGCGGAGGAGGCCGGCACCCGGGGGAGCTGGCGCGGCGTGGCCCGGGAGGTCCTGGCCGCCTACCGGGAGCTCCTGCCGGAACGGGAGGGTGCCGGATGAGCCTGCCGGGTCTGCCGGGCCTGGAGGATTGGGCTCTGCTGGCGGTTCTCGTCCTCTCCGGGGCCCTCGTGGCCTACGTCTACCTGGGCTACCCGGCCCTGCTCTGGGTCTTGGCCCGGCTGCGCCCCCGCCCCGTGGCCTTCGGCCTCGTCCGCCCGCCGGTCACGTTCGTCGTCCCGGCCCACGACGAGGAGGCGTCCATCGGGGCCAAGATCGACGACTGCCTGGCCCAGAGGTACCCGCCGGACCGCCTGGAGGTCGTGGTGGTCTCCGACGGGTCCACCGACGGCACGGAGGCCATCGTCCGGGGGCGCGCCGCCCGGGACCCCCGCGTCCGCCTCCTCGCCGTGCCCCGGGGAGGCAAGGCGCTGGCCTTGAACGCCGGCGCCCGGGCCGCCCGGGGCGAGGTCCTGGTCCTCACCGACGCCAACGCCCTCCTCGCTCCGGAGGCCCTGGTCCGCCTGGTGGAGCCCTTCGCCGATCCGGAGGTGGGGGGCGTCTGCGGGCGCAAGCGCCACCGCCCCGCCGGGGAGGGCGACGCCACCGCCCGGGGCGAGGGCCTCTACTGGCGCTGGGAGCAGTGGCAAAAGTCCCTGGAGAGCCGGATCGGGAGCGTCTACGCGGCGGACGGCACCCTCTACGCCGTCCGCCGGTCCCTCTACGTTCCCATCGCCGAGCCGGCCCAGGCGGACGACATCGCCGTCTCCGCCCGGGTGCCCCTGGCCGGCCGGCGCCTGCTCTTCGAGCCCGCCGCCGTGGCCTGGGAGGAGCCGCCTGCGGAGGGACGGGCCGAGCTCCGGCGCAAGGTCCGGGTGACCAACCACAGCCTCCGCGCCCTCTGGAACCTGGGGCCGCGGCTGTGGCGCTCCGGCTTCTACTCGGTGGAGCTCCTCTCCCACAAGCTCCTGCGCCACCTGCTGCCGTTCCCGCTCCTGGCCCTCCTGGTGACGAACGCCGCCCTGGTCCTCCGCCTGGCACCGGGGCCGGAGGCGGCGTGGAGCGGAGCGCTCTCCGGGCCGGCCGGCACCCCGGGGCTCCTGTGGCCGCTCCTCGTCCTGCTCCTGGCGGCCCAGGGGGCGCTCTACGCCCTGGGTCTCGCCGGGTTCCTCCTCCGGGGGACGCGGGCCGGGGGGTTGCCTTTCCTATCGATTCCTTACTATTTTTCTATGGTCAATCTCGCAGCCTTCCTGGGGGCGCTGTCCGTCCTGCGCGGGGTGCGCCCCGCCCTCTGGACCCCCCGGAAAGGGCTTTGAACCAGCCGTGGCCCGCCCTGGAGGAACGATGACGAGCATCCGCCCCGACGTCTCCGCCCCCCGCCCGAAGACCTGTTCCGCCGCCCGCCGTTCCCGCGGTCCGGCGGCCACCGCGGCGCGCCCTCCGGAGGTACCCACCCAGCCGCTGATCCTCGGGCTCCTGCTGGCCGCCCTGGCCTTCCTCGCCCTGGGCGGCACCGCGCCGGCCCAGCCTCCGCCGTGGGAGGAGCCGGTCTTCGGCAGCGAGATCCGGCTGAACGGCTTCCGGTTCGACAACTTCTTCCAGGCCCCGGAGGGCGTGCCGGAGGAGGAGGTCACCCTGACCCGGGTCGAAGGGCGCCTCTCGGCGAAGCCCCGGGAGGGGAGCCCCTTCGACGTCTACACCCGGGCCCGCTTCGATTCCTACAGCGAGGACCTGGACGAGGCGTGGGCCGCCGGCGTCGGCGCCCGCTACGACACCCGGCGCCGGGAGGCGGACGTCTTCCTGGAGTACGAGCAGGACCGGCCGGTCTTCGACGTGGGCGACGAGTTCGAGCGGGCGAACGTGCTGCGGCTGACCGGCGAGCACGCCTGGCACGTGGCGGAGAACTGGGAGCTCACCGCCCTGGGGGAGGCCCGCCAGCAGGAGTTCGAGCAGACCGCGAGCAAGGACAACGAGTTCCTGAGCGCCGGAGGCGCGCTGCGCTACCGGGGCTGGGGGTACGACCTCTCGCCGGAGATCGGCGCGGAGTGGGGCAGCCGCGACGCCGACGACCCGAACGAGGACCACGACCAGCGGGACCTGTGGGTGAAGCTGCGCTCGGTGCCGGTGGACGGGCTGTACGTCTCGCTCCGCTACCGCTACCGGCTCCGGGAGTACGACGTGTCGGACCCGGCGGCGAGCAACGTGGACCGGGAGGACGACCGCCGGAGCTGGACCCTCGCCGTCGACTACACCCTGACCGACTGGCTCGGGATCAACGGCTACCTCGACTACCAGGACGCGGACTCCACCAAGGAGAGCCGCATCTTCGAGACCACCCTCGCCGGCGTCGGGGTGACCTTCGGGTTCTGACGGGGTGCGGCGCGCCCGCCGCCAGTTCCTCGCCGTCCTGGCCGTGACGGTCGGGGCCAAGGCGGCCCTGGCCTGGGCCTTCCCCGTGATCGGGGACGAAGCGTACCTGTTCACCTGGGCGCGGGAGCCGGCCTGGGGCTACTACGACCACCCGCCGGTGGCGGCCTGGCTGCTGTACCCGGTCTTCGCCCTGGGCCTGGAGGAGCATCCCCTCGCCCTGCGGCTCCCCTCGGTCCTCCTCCACGCCGTGATCGCCCTGGTGGCGGTCGGGTTGCTCCGGGCGTCGGGGCACGGCCGTGGGGCGTCGGCGGAGCGGGCCTACCTGTCGGGGACCCTTCTCCTCCTGGTGCCGATCCACGTCCTGGGCGTCCTCATGCTGACGGACGTGCCCCTGGTCCTCTTCTGCTTCCTCTCGGGAGCGGCGCTATGCCGGGCGGAGGGCGGGCCGTCAGGTACCCGGGGTAGGGTGCGACCCGGTCGCACCGGGGGAAGGGAGCGCGCCCTGGACCGGCTCGACGACGATCGCACCGTACGGCGCGGTCCGGTGCGACAGGGTCGTACTCTACGGGATCGGCTGCATGCGGCGGCGGGCGGCGGCCTGGGCTGGTACGCGGCGGCGGGGGCCTTCCTGGGGCTGGCGCTGGCCTCGAAGTACCTGGCGGGACTCCTGGCGGTGGCGTACGCCGCGTGGCTCGCCACGGTCGAGCGGACCCCCCGGCGCCGGCGCGGCTTCGCCCTGCTGGTCCTCTGCGCCCTGCCACCGGTCGTGGTCCACCTGGCCTGGAACGCCACCCACTGCTGGTCCACGGTCCTCTTCAACCTCTACTCCCGCCACGCCGGCGAGGGCGAGAACTACTCCGTCGCCCGGAACCTCCTGGTCTACGCCGGGACCCACCTCTACCTGCTGGGCCCGCCGCTCCTCCTCGCCCTGGTCCGCCGCCGGCGGCGGCTGGCCGCCGCCTTCCGGGACCCCGCCCTCCGGCCGGCGGCCCTGGGCTTCTTCGTCCCCGTGGGCCTGCTGGGCGTGGCGGCGGCAACCCTCCTCTTCGGGGCCTACTGGGTGCTGCCCTTCTACCCGTTCCTCTTCCTCCTGCTCCCGCGGGTGCTGACCCGCCGGGATCTGCGCAGCGGCATCGCCTGGATGGCGGTCTTCACCGGGGTGCAGACGGCGGCCCTGGCCGTGGCCGTGGCCCTGCCGCTCCGGTCGTGGCAGGGCGCGGGGTTCTACGACTCCCTGGTCACCATGGAGCGTACGGGGGAGGTGCTGGAGCGCCTCGCCCCGCTGCGGCCGGAGGGGGCGAGGCTCGCGGCCCCGGGCTACTCCCTGGCCTCGCTGCTGGCGTGGGAGAGCGGCGAGCCGGTGGCGGTCTTCGGCCCGGGGTCCCACTACGCCCGGCAGGACGACCTGTGGACCGACTACCGGGCCCTTTCCGGGGACGACGTGGTGCTGCTCTCCAAGGACCCGGTGGCGCCGGAGGCCTTCGACCCCTACTTCCGGCGGGTGGAGCGCCGGGTCGTGGAGGTGGAGGGCTTCGGGCTCCACGTGGCCGTGGGGCGGACGTTCGAGCTCCCCCGCTACCGGAGGGAGATCCTGGAGGAGGTGCGACGGCGCTATTATCGCACCCCGGAGTGGCTGCCCATCGCCGGATGCCCGTTCTGCGAGCGGTACTTCGGCGCTCCGGAGTGCGGACCCGGGTGAAGGCCGGGCCGTGGTCCTGGTCCGAGTCTTGCGTGCCGCCAGGGGCGTCCCGGTTGCCGGGCCTTCGGCCCGCCGGGTCTCCCATGCGCAAGGCAGCCACCCACACATCGCCACGGGAGGATCACGTGCTGGACAGGTCGAGCGAACCCGAACGCCAGGAGCCCACTCCACCGGACCGGGCACCGACCGGCGTCACCGGTCTGGACTCGATCCTCGGGGGCGGGCTGCCGGCGTACCGGACCTATGTCGTGCGCGGCGTGCCAGGGGCCGGCAAGACCACGCTGGGCTTCGAGTTCCTCCTGGAGGGGGTCCGCCGCGGCGAGCCCGGCGTCTACGTGGCGCTCTCGGAGACCCGGGACGAGCTGGAGGACATCGCCCGGTCCCACGGCTGGGACCTGGAGGGGATCCGGATCGTGGAGCTCCACGCCCGGGAGGAGACCCTGGAGGCGGAGAAGCAGTACACTTTCTTCCACCCGTCCGAGATCGAGCTGAGCGAGACGACCCAGATGATCCTGGACGCGGTGGAGGAGGTCGCGCCCCGGCGGATCGTCTTCGATTCCCTCTCCGAGATGCGCCTCCTGGCCCGGGACTCGCTGCGGTTCCGGCGCCAGATCCTGTCGCTCAAGACCTACTTCGCGGAGCGCGGCTCCACGGTCCTCCTGCTCGACGTCCCGCCCGTCCAGCGGGGCGACGGGGCGAGCCAGGAGTTCCGCCTGGAGACCCTGTCCCACGGGATCATCCAGCTCGAGCAGCTCGCGCCGGCCTACGGCGGCCCGCGCCGGCGCCTCAGGATCACCAAGCTCCGGGGGCTCGCGTACCAGGAGGGGTACCACGACTTCCGGATCGTACCGGGGGGGCTCCAGGTCTACCCCAGGCTGTCCGTCCCGCCGGCCGAGACGGGTGGCGGCGACCGAATCCTCTTGAAGAGCGGGATCGCCGAGCTGGACGCCCTGGTCGGCGGTGGCCTCCACCAGGGGACGACCACGGCCTTCATGGGCCCGGCGGGCGTGGGGAAGTCCACCCTCGCCGCCCTCTTCCTCCGCGCGGCGCTCCAGCACGGCGGGCGCGGTGTCGCGTTCCTGTTCGACGAGCAGCTCTCCAACTGGCTCGCCCGGTCCCGGAGCCTGGGTTTCGACCTGAGCCCCCACGTGGACTCGGGAGCCCTCCGGGTCTGGCAGGTGGAGCCGGCGGACCTCTCTCCGGGGGAGCTGTCCCACCGGGTGCGCGAGGCGGTGGAAGGCGAGGCAGCGTCCCTCCTGCTCCTGGACAGCCTCAACGGCTACCGGCACGCCATGCCGGCGGAGGAGTACCTGGATCTCCACCTCCACGAGCTCTTCGCGTACCTCGACCGGCACGGGGTGGCCAGCCTGGTGACGCTCGCCCAGTACGGGTTGCTGGGCGACCTCCACCGCGAGACCGTGAACCTGAGCTACCTCGCCGACACCGTGGTCCTGGCGAGCTACTTCGAGGCCTTCGGCCGGGTGCGCAAGGCGGTCTCGGTGATCAAGAAGCGCACGGGCCAGCACGAGCGCGCGGTCCGCGAGCTCCTCCTCGGGCCGGGGCGCGTGGAGGTCGGGGCGGTCCTCTCGGAGTTCACGGGCGTCCTCGCCGGGGAGCTGCGCTACGCGGGGCCCCTGGACCAGCTCCTGGAGCGCGTCGGTCCGATGGGCGGGGAGGAGTCTCCTTGACCCCGTGGAGCCCCCTGGCCGAGCGGGTGCTGGTCCTCGCCCCCACCGGCCGCGACGCGGTCCTGACCTGCCGCATCCTGGAAGACCATGGGCTGGAGTGCTCCCCGTGCCAGGACGTCGAGGGCCTGGACCGGGAGCTCGAGCGGGGCGCCGGCGTGGTGGTCCTGGGGGAGGAGGCCCTGGGTCCGGAGGCGGTGGGGAAGCTGATGGCCCGCCTGGAGGACCAGGAGGTGTGGTCGGACCTTCCGGTGGTCCTCCTGGCCCGGGTCTCCTCCGACGGCGAGGACCTGGTGGATTCGCTGGGCGCCCGGGCGAACGTGACGGTGCTCGACCGCCCGGTCCGGATCGCCACGTTGCTGACCACGATCCACGCTGCCCTGCGCGCCCGGCGCCAGCAGTACGAGGTCCGGGACCTGGTGGACCAGCTCGCCGAGCAGGACCGGCAGAAGGACGAGTTCCTGGCCGTCCTGGGCCACGAGCTCCGGAACCCGCTGGGGGCCATCTCCACGGCGGCGGCCGTCCTGAGCCACGACGGGCTGGGTGACGCACCCCGGCGGCGTCAGGTCGCCGTCATCGAGCGCCAGGTCCGGCAGCTCGCCCGCATGCTCGACGACCTCCTGGACCTGTCCCGGCTGAACCTGGGCAAGATCCGGACCGAGCGCCGGCCGGTGGAGCTCCAGGCGGTGGTCCGCGACGCCGTGGACACCCTGGACGCGGCGGGGCAGCTCGCCGGCCGGGACGTGCGCGTCCGCCTGGCGGCGAAGCCCGTCACCGTGGTGGGCGACCCGGTGCGCCTGGAGCAGGTGGTGGTCAACCTCCTCCAGAACGCCGTGCGGCACACACCGGAGGGGAGGAGGGTGGAGGTCTCGCTGGAACGGACCCGGAGGAACGCCGTCCTCCGGGTCAAGGACGAAGGGGTCGGCCTGGAACCCGAGGAGCTGCCGGCGATCTTCGAGCCGTTCCGCCAGCTCGACGGCTCCGAAGCGTCCGGCAAGGGCGGGTTCGGCGTCGGGCTGTTCCTGAGCCGCCAGCTCGTGGAGCTCCACGGGGGCCGGATCGAGGCCACCAGCCAGGGCCCGGGCCGGGGGAGCGTCTTCACCGTGAGCCTTCCCGTGGCGCCCCGGCGGGTCCAGGCGGCGGGACGGGCCGCCGCGCAGCCCATGCGGGACGTCCCCCGGCCGGAGACGTTCCCCGAGGCACGGTCCGCCGGCCCCCTGCGCGTGCTCCTGGTGGAAGACAACGCCAGCGGCCGGGAGGCCCTGGAGGAGCTCCTCACCCTGTGGGGCTGCCGCGTGCGCACCGCGGAGACCGGCGCCCAGGGCCTGGAGCGCGCGCGCGAGGAGCCGCCGGAGCTCGTCCTGGTGGACATCGGCCTGCCGGACATGGACGGCTACGAGGTGGCCCGGCGCCTCCGGGAGGAGCTGGGGGAGCGCGCCGGCCGCCTGGTGGCCATCACCGGTTTCGGCCAGCCCGAGGACCGCCGCCGGGCCCTGGAGGCCGGTTTCGACGAGCACCTGGTCAAGCCCGTCGACCCGAGCCGCCTGGAAGGCATGCTCCGGGGCGCCGGCAGGACCGCGGAGCCGGCGTGAGGG
>JBKHJP010000176.1:0-8559 GCA_046538065.1 Thermoanaerobaculia bacterium
CTCAGACGGGGATCAACCGGACATCTTGGAAGGGGGGTAGGTCAGGAGGTCTGGATTCTGGCGGGTGCCTCCACGGTCGAGGTTCAACGCTGAGCATCTCTGGCGGCCCGTCTGTCCCAGGAGTGACGCGGTCCCGCTTCTACGCTATGTGGTGGGCCGTGTCCGGTGAGAAAGTATTGCGGTGGCCGGTAGGAGGGCCGTTACGGGGCTTGAACCGCCTTCGAGCTTCCGATCACCCTTGCCAGGTCGTCGGTGGTGGCGCCCATCGCGAGGAATGAGCGAATCAGGAGGTCCAGCGAGACGGAGTCGGCACCGGCTTCGAGCTTGGCGACGCGACTCTGGTTTGAGCCCATGAGCTTGGCAAGCTGGGCTTGCGTGATGTGCTTGTCCTTGCGGAGGAGCTTGACGGCGTCGGCGAGCTTGAGTCTGAGCTCGACCATGGCCGCCTCGTCGGGCGTGAGCTCGAGAAACTCCTCGGCCGATCCGACTCTCCAGCCCTTCTTATCGAGTCGTCTTCTCGTTTCCGGCTTCATCAGGTCGTCTCGCCAAGATCCTGGTCGTACTGAACGAGTCGTCGCCCCGTGCGGGGAGAACCGGCCGCCGGGATCTGTGCGGGGGCGTCGAGCAAGCGGCGGTCCTACCGTGATTATACGGTGGAGCGGTGGCGAGACTCCTCTTCCTGCTGACCTGGCTCGGCCTCTAGCTGCTCTTTGATGTAGCGCTTTTGCTCCTCATGGCTCATGGTCATCAGCTTCCGGCTCAGGTCGTCCCGGATCTCCCTCATCATCTTCACCGCGTCGAAGTCCTTCTGTTTCTTCTTGCTCATAGGGCACCACCTCACGAGGTGTCCGAATCTCGAGGAGAGGATACTCCTCGCGTAGGTTGACTGAGTTGAAGCCATGGATCCGCCGCAGATTGACGATATGCTTGAAGTTGCCGGAACCGCTCGAAAAGGTTACGCGAGGGCTCCTGGAACTCCTCGTCGTAGTAGCCGCCGAAGACGGAGGTGGCGGTGGAGATGCGGCGCTTCATGGTCTCTCGGTCGGAGGCCGCCGTATAACCCTTCGCTGCAGCGGGCGCCGCGGGGCTCCAGCCGTCCTTCCAGATCCTACGCTATCATCGGCGACAACCAATGAAGCGCTGCCCTGTCCCTGACTCCGGGGGAACCGTCTTGAGCGGCCGCCTCCAAACTCAAGCCCGAGCGGATCCAGGCGCAACTGGCCGAGCTTCCGGGGCCGAGGGCAGCGCGTACACGATCGGCTTCGAGAACGCTCTGCGCAGGTGGCGATCTCTGCTGCGGCCCGCCGGCTGCCTCGTCGTGACCGAGCTCGTCTGGTTCGGCGCCGAGCCGGCCGAGCGTGCGCGGTCGTTCTTCGCGGAGGAGTACCCCGACATGAGGGACGAGGCGACGCGCGTTCGACAGGCCGAGGGCCTGGGGTATTCGCTGCTCGGCTCGTTCCGTCTGCCGCCGGAGGACTGGAAGGCGTACTACGCCGGCCTCGAAGAGCCCTTGCGCGAGGCGATCTCCCGGCGCGGCGAGCTCGACGTCTACGCCGATCTTCGCCTCCAGCGAGCGATCTACGATGGGCACGGCGGCAACTATGGCTACCTGTGCCTTGTGTTGCGACCCGCGCCTTGAGCCATGGCAGAGTTGGTCGAACACCTTCCGGATCGTAAATATCCTTCGCGAGTTTCGCGGACCGTGAGGAAGTTCCTGGCCTATACTCCGCCGAAGTACCTGGCTGGCCTAGGAAAGGTGGTCCTTACCGAGGCGAGTTTGCTGCCCTCTGACGGTAAGAGGCACGCCAGGAGACGAACGAAGCGTGGTCAAGGGCGCGTTCTCGGCACCTACCATGCAGCCTGGAGAGGCGAGCCGGCCCGAATTGAGCTGTATTTGGACCACATGACAGTGGACTGTCCCGCGTGGCTACTTCGAACGCCCCTTTTCTGTGATGTCCTGCTTGGACGAACATTCTTTCATGAGCTGGGCCATCATGTACATCGGCAGAAGCGTCCGGAGTTCCGGGATCCTGAGCTAGTAGCGGATGATTGGGGCGACAAACTCCAACGGGCGTATTTCCAGCGCCGTTACTGGTACCTCAGGCTCCTTGTGCTGCCACTGTTTCGTCTCTGGAAGGTGGTGAGGAGAACGGTGAGGAGAACGAGGCGTCCACGCAGAACTGCAGATGGATTTCCTGACGAACCATGAGCCAGCAACGCAAGCTAACTCTTCTTCTGATCGGGACAATTCTCCTCGTGCAGACGAGCGGTTGGGGTTGGTGGCTCCGCACAGGCGTCGCCTCGGGTCTCCCGGCAATCCTCGATGCGGTGCTCGAGGACGTCGAGTCCTCTGGAGAGCTCGAGTCCATCCATGAGAAGCCGTGGGTAGTGTTGGTTTGCTCGGAGAACTGGGCAAACCTCCGGGACGACCAGGTGCGGGCCATGCGACGTCGGCTACCGCAAGGGTGGAGTCTCGCGAGCGAAGATTCGCCGCCGCCAGGCGTGAGCCTCAGCTCCTACCTCTGCGAGGGATGCACCGTTGTGTGTATCGAAACTGTCTTCACCACGCCTCTTGTGACCGTTGCCGACAGTGTGTGGTGGCATGGCAATCTCGCCGCGACCGGCCTTCGTCACGTGGGCCTCAACGTCGGACCCTGGTGGTGGCCCGTCAAGACTTGGGCCACGTGGCTGTCGTGAGGGCTGACGAATCCGGTTGATCAGTCAGCGCACGCGAGATGACGCGGCGCGAGCATCTCGCCCGGCATTCCGGATGAGCGACGGAATCGGGGCGCGTCGGCGTGTGGGTTGCGTCGTGCTCGGCCTCGACTGTTCACGTTGAGTATGGCCCCACCGCCAAGGGCAGCGTGTCGGAGGTGGCTAGGGACTCAGCGTGGCTCCGCCAGATGCTGCTCGATCTGGGCGAGGAGGCGGCGGGTCGTTTCGATCATCGTTGCGGCGCGGTCGCCGTAGGACTCGAAGTCCCGGAGGGCGGCTCGGGCGTACTCCCGGGCGTCGGGGAAGCGGCCGGCCCGGGCGAGGAGAAGGGCGACGTTGAAGCGGGTCTGGCCCGCTCCGAAGCGGTTGCCCTGGGCCTCCTGGTACCGGATGCTCTTCCCGAAGTGCTCCTGGGCCCGGTCCAGATCGCCGGCTTCCGTAAACGTCATTCCGAGCTGGTTGTGGGTCACCGCCAGGTCATCGGCGGCGTTCGGAGGCAGCAGGTCCAGGGCCTGGGAGTAGCGCCTCACCGCCTCATTCAGATGAGCCAGGAGCCTCTCCTCCGGCTCGCCGGCTTCCCGGGCGTCTTGGAACCTCTCCAAGGCAACGGCGCCGAGCTGGTTGCTGCACTTCCCCCGCCCGAGGCGGTCTCCCTCCGCGCGGAGCTCCAGGCTCCGCCGAAACCAGGTCTCCGCCTGCTCCAGGTCGCGGAGGCTGGGAAGGTCCTTGAACGCCGTCCCCAGGTTGAAGGCACAGATCGCGGCGCCCTGCCGGTCGCCGATCTCCTGATCGAGGGCCAGGGCCTCGCCGTAGGCTCCGACGCAGGCCGGCTCCTCGAGCTCTCGCTGGATCTGAGCGAGGTCGTGGAGCGAGGCAGCCAGGGTGCGCAGCAGGTTGCGATCGGAGGGCGCGAGATCGGGACTGCCGGCGCGCCGGAGCTTCGCCACCAGCGGCGGCACCGGGGGCACGGAGTCCTCTCCCCGCGGTGGGTCCGTCGCCGTTGCGCTCGCCGGCTCCTCGTCCTGCCCGGGGAGCGTGGCCAAGAGGCGGTCGACCACCTCCTCGGCCGCCTGGCGATCCCATTCGGTTCTGAGCTGCTGCAACCGCCCGGCCTCTCGGAGGTCGAGATTCTCCCGGGCGAGCCGCACCCGGTAGTAGGTCACCACGCTCCAGGCCGCCTCCCGTCCCGGCAGCGGGCCGTCGGTGGCCGGGTCGACGAAGTCCGGGACGATCTCGGCTACGAGGCGGGCCCATTCCGTCCGGCGCCCCGTCAGGTCGTAGAGGTTGTGGAGCCCTTGCATCGCACTGGTGACCGGGTCCCACCAGGCGGCTGCTCGGGCCATTTCGCGCGCGTGCAACAGGTTGGCCTCTTCCGCCGTCAAGGCGCCGATCACCTCGCGATTCCCCTCGCTGAACTGCCTGTGGTAGTAGTCCCCCAGCGCACCCATCGCCTCGACGAAGGCCCGGGCCGCCCGCCCCCGGCTGCTCCAGCCGGCCTCCGCCTCTCCCTCATCCCCGCCCCCAAAGTGCTCGTCGAACAACCCCTTGAGGAACCAGGGCAACGCCGGGTGGATGGTGTAGTAGCCGCCCCCCACGGCGGTGAGGAGCCCCACCTCCGCGGCCCGGTCGAGGAGCGGGATTCAGTCTTCACGCTCCAATCCCCGCACCTCCGGCAGGCTCCAGTCGGCCTCCGGGTGACCCATCACCGTCAAGGCGTCGACGTCCACGAACCCCTGGAAGAAGCCCAGCAGCGCCAGCCGCTTCCGCTCCTCCTCGCCGAAGGCGTGGTCGAAGCCGTACCGGAGGGAGGCGGCGAGGCTTCTGCTGCGCCCCTGCTCGGCGTCGTCGGTGATTGCCGCCTCACCCTTGCGCAGCCGGGCGACGAAGGCCTCGATGTCCTCCGGGGTGCTCAGCCCGTCCCGGAGCGCCTGGCCCACCAGCACGGTGATCGTCAGCGGGTTGCCCTCGGTGAATCGGAGCAGCGGTCGCCAGTCCTTCACCTCGGTCAGCCGCCGGCCCCGCTTCTCCGCCAGGGCCCGGGCGAGCTGCACCCGCTCCTGCATGGGCATCGGCGGCACCGGGACGCGGCGGGGGAGATCGCCCAGCCACCCCTGCTCGTCGCGCCGGGAGGTGAGGAGGAACTTCGCCCGGGTGCCGGCGGCGTCCCGCAGGAAGTCGGCCAGCGCCGCCTGCTCCTCGGCGCTCCAGGCGGAGCCCGAGCCGGCGGGGAAGCCGGCCACCGGCTCCACGTTGTCCCAGATCCACAGCACCGGCACCTGGCGCAGCACGTCCAGGGCCACCTCACGGCGGCGCCGGTCGTCGAGGGCGAGCCACTGGACCCCGGCCCGCTCCAGAGCCGGGCCGAAAACATGCCCGATGCGGTCGAGCAGCCGAGGCAACGGCAGGTACTGCTCGAAGCTGCTGAACAGGACCGGTCCGTCGACGCCGCCGGTCAGGTCGTACCAGCGGGCGAGCTCGGCGGCGGTCGCCGTCTTGCCGCTGCCGGCGAGGGCGTGGAGGAGGACCACCGGGTGGCGGTCGAAGGCCCGGTCGAGGGCGAGGAGGGTCTCGTCGCGGCCGAGAAAGCCGGCGTCCGGCGTCCGGGGGAGCGTCTCGTCGAGGGTGCCCGCGCGGCCGGTGGAGGCGCCGGCGGCGATGGTGAGCCGCGGCGCCTCGCCGCCGTCGCCGGCGGGGAAGAGCCGGGTGGGCGCCGCCTCGAAGACCACCGGCACCTGCCAGTCCTGGAGCGGCCGGGGGTCGTAGGCGATGGTCCGCTCCGGCAGCGCATGGAGCTGCTTGCGCCCGAGGGTGACCGCCTGCCCCAGGGAGTCGCCCCGGAGGAGGGCGGCGTAGAGGTCGGCCACGAACTGGGCGGCGGTGACCACGTAGACGGTGTACTGCATGGCCACCACGCCGGTCACCCCGGCGTCGATCACCTCCTGGGCCAGGGAGCCGAAGGTGGCCACCTGGGTGTGGACCCGGTCCGAGGAGTCGCCGCCCTCCGGGGCTCCGGCGACCGGGGGATCGGCCCCGGCGCCGGCCGTCTCCGGCGTCTCCCGGGGCTCGGCGAAGGCGCTACGGCAGGCGTTGAGGACCAGCACCGGCACCCCGGTCTCCCGCAGCAGCGTCCCCAGCGCCTCGCCCCCCACCGGCCGCAGGTTCTCCTCGGCGTCCGGGTTCTCGAACAGCAGGTAGCCGTGGGGCCCCTTCCGGGCGCCGCCCAGGGCCAGGGCGCCGAGGCGCCGCAGCCACTCGGAGGCCACCGCACCGGCCGCCTCGGGATCGACCAGCTCGGCGTAGAGGCCGTGGCCGTCGAAATGGACGACGTGGTAGGGCGTCCCGGCCGCCTTCGCCTGCCGCAGGGCCGCGGCCAGTCGCTCGTAGGTCGGCGGCCGGAGGACGTCCAGGCGGTAGACGGCCCGGGTCTTCGCCGAGAGGGCCTTGACCAGCCGGCTGGCCACCGAGCGGAAGGGCACGTCCTCGCCCGCCCGCGGCCGGCAGATCACCAGCAGGATGCGGATCGGCCCCTCCCCCGGCTCCACCGCGATCGGGGTCTGGCGCGGGGCGTCGTGGGTGCGGACGAAGGCCCGGGCGGTGAGCGCCAGGACGGTGCCGCCGTGGGGGTCCCGGAGCAGCTCCCAGGGGACGGCGACGGCCTCGGCGACGCCGGTGACCACCTCCACCCGCAGGTCGCTCAGGCGGTCGCTGATCCGGGCCCACAACCGGCGACCCTGCTCGCTGGCCTGGAAGACCTGCTCGAACAGGTCGCCGCCCACCTCCTCGATGCGCGCCTCCACCCGGGTGGCGATGGCCGGCGCCGGGTCGAAGGGGTGCTGCAGGTAGTCCTCCAGGTACCAGCGCAGGTCGCGCCGGTCCTGCTCCGAGAACGAGAGATCGACCGTGGCGTGGGCGCTCTGCTCCGGCCGGCCCGGCTCCCGGAAGCGCACCTCGACCCGGTGGCGCCCGCCGTCGCCGGGGGTCTGGTGGATGCGCAGGACAGGGCTCTCCTCGGGCAACTCCGCCGCCTCCCTCCGTCACCGGGCCTCCGGGCGCACGCCCAGCCCGGAAGCCGCTCCATTCGATGGTTACAGCCTATATGAAAAATCGATCCGAGGCGGACCGGCCTGGTGGATCACGGGGCGCAGCGCGAGCCTTGCGCCGTCCTTCACTCTCCAGGGGAGTCGCCCGCCGGCCGCCGGTGGCGGGCGCCGTCGAGGGTGGCGACGGCCTTCTCCAGGGCCTTTCGGGTGAGGGCGTCGCGGCGGGCGGCGGCCTCGAGGACCTCCAGGGCGGCGCGGGTTTCCCGCTCGACCTCTTCCTCCCGGGCGAAGAGGGCCAGCGCCTCCTTGGCCAGCTTGCGGACCCGGTCGGTCCGGCCCCGGGCGAGGTGGACGAGGGCGCGCTCCAGGGAGAGGAGGCCGGCGTCGAAGTGGAGCTTCCGGCTCCGCGCCCAGGCCAGGGCCTCCCGGAACAGCCGGTCGGCGGCGGCCAGCTTGCCCCGGCTCCAGGCGATCCGCGCCCGGAGCCAGGTGACGTGGGCGGCCACCATTTCCCCGGCGCCCGCGAGGAGGTCGGCATGGTCCTGGAGCTCGGCTTCGGCCTCGGCGGTGTCCCCGCGGGCGTGGAGGTAGACGGCGAGGTTGTACCGGGCGTAAGCTGCTTGCCGACCCTCCACCGAGGGGCCCAGGAGCTCCAGGGCCTTCCGGACGGCGTCGACCGCCGCGTCGAGCTCGTGAGCCCTGTGGTGGACGATGCCCAAAAGATCAAAGGTCGCTGCGGCGTTCGCCCCGTCATTCAGCAAGGAGTAGAACAGGCCGGCCCGTTCGAGATGGCGGCTGGCCTCGCCGAGGCGTAGCTGGTCCTTGCGCAACGAGCCCAGGTAAGAGTCGAGCTCCGCTGCGACGGCGATGTCGTCCAGCTCCGAGCTGTCGAGGAGCTCCACGGCCTCTTCGAGAGTTTCCTCGGCCTGGCGCAGCCGGCCGAGGGCCCGGAGGGCGTTGCCCCGGACCGCCAGGGCGGGGATCCAGACGTGTGGGTCCGGGTCGTCCGGGTGTGTCACGCGACAGGAGGCCAGGGTCGCCTCCGCCAGCGAGAGGGACTCGGCTGCATCCTGACGAATCGCCTTGCGCGCCTCCTCCAGGAGGAGGACGCCGAAGACCGAGCCGCGGTAGTGCTTGTAGGCCCCATTCACCTTCGCGGACCGCTTCCCCTGCGGGACCTTTTGCACCAGCGTCCTCAGCCACTTCCTGGCCACCTTCGCCTCGTGCTGGAGCTGACGGCGGGTCAGGCCCCGCCGGCGTCGGACGCCCTCCAGCGGATCCAGGGACGGCGCAGAGTCCCGGGCGGCTTCAGAGGCCCGGCCCTCCAGGAAGGCCTCCACGCCGGGTCGGCAGTCCGGGCATCGGGCGGCGAGGTGCCTTCGCTCGATTTCGAACAGCACCTTCCACGGCAGCTCGCCGCGCTCGGCCGCGGCGTACAAGAATGCAGAGACGTGCATCGGCTTCCTCCTGCCAAGATGAGGAGTGAACGGTCAAGCGCTTCAGTAGGCGGGGTGCCGTCAGGGAGTGAAGCGGGACACCTCAAGAGGAAAAAGGAGAAGGCGCCGGTCCGTCGCGGAACCGGCGCTTGACTTGAACAGAGGGGCTAGCCGTTCGGGTCGAGTTCGACCCCGCGCTCCGGGTCCTCCACGAGGCCCGAAGGGTAGGAGGCCGAGGCCGGTGCGGCGAGGACGAGGACGAGGGCCGCGGCCAGGGCGAGGGCCCCTGCCCGGCGGAGTCGGGTCGTCGAATCCATGAAGGCTCCTTCCGGGAGCAGCTCCTGGCAGCCGGCGGCAGGCCGGCGCGG
>JBKHJP010000177.1:0-8515 GCA_046538065.1 Thermoanaerobaculia bacterium
CGTTCCTGCGCTACCTGCGCCGCTGCGTCGCCCCGCGCTTCTACCCGGCCGCCGCGCCGGCGCACCGGGGCGACGTCCTGGAGCGCCTCGCGCGGGGGACTCCGGGATGGGCCCAGGACCTCGCCGCCGAGGCCGAGCGGCTCTGCGACCACCGGTTCGAGATCCTGGGATACGGCGAGGTGCGCTGCGGCCGGAGCCTCGACCGGCGCCTCGACTGGCATAGGGACCCGGTGACCGGGGAGCGCTGGGAGCGCCGCTACTGGGCGGACTACGACCCGGTCGTCGACCGCGGCCTGCCGGACCCCAAGCGGGTGATGGAGCTCAACCGGCACCAGCACCTGCCGCGCCTCGCCCGGGCGGCCTTCCTCCTGGGCGAGGAGCGCTACGCCCGGGAGGTGGTGGAGCAGCTCCTCTCCTGGATCGACCAGAACCCGCCGGGCCTGGGCGTCCACTGGAGCTCGAGCCTCGAGATCGCGTTGAGGACCCAGTCGTGGTTCTGGGCCCTGGCGCTCGTCCTCCCCTCCGGCGTCCTCACGGAGCCGGCCGCGCGGCGGATCGGCCGGTCGCTGGTCGCCCAGCTCGAGCACGTCCGGCGCTACCCCTCGGTCTACTCCAGCCCCAACACCCATCTCCTGGGCGAGGGGGCGAGCCTGTTCGCCGGCGGCGTGCTCCTCTGCGACGCCCGGGGCGCCGGGAGCTGGCTGCGCCAGGGCGCGGAGCTCCTGACCGGCGGGCTCGAGCAGCAGGTGAGCGCGGACGGGGTCCACTGGGAGCTCTCCACCTGTTACCACGCCTACGCCCTGGAGCTCGCCCTCCAGGCCCTGGTGCTGGCGCGGTGGAACCGGGTGCCGCTGCCCCGGAGCTTCCGCTCCCGGGTGGAGGCCATGGCGGTCTTCCTCCGCCACGTCGCCCGGCCGGACGGGACCCTCCCCCTCCTGGGGGACGACGACGGCGGCCGGGCCTTCGCCCTCGCCGGATCCTCGTACCGGGACGTGGCGGACCTCCTGGTCGCGGCGGCGGCAGTCTTCGGCCGCGGCGACCTCCTGCCGGCGAGCCCGGCGGCGGGAGCGTGCGAGGGCGCCACGTGGCTCCTGGGGCCGGAGGGATGGGACGTCCTGGACCGCCTGGAGGCCGTCGCTCCCGGGGAAGGCCAGGGCTGCTTCCGGGACGCGGACGGCGGAGCCTACGTGATCCAGCGCGGAGGATGGCGGAGGGACGATGCCCACCTCGTCTTCGACGCCGCCGGCATGGGTCGCCCCAGCGGCGGCCACGGCCACGCCGACGCGCTGTCGGTGACGCTGTCCGCCGGCGGCCGGGAGCTCCTGGTGGACCCCGGCACCTATCTCTACAACGGCCGCCCCGGCTGGCGCGACGCCTTCCGCTCCACCGGCGCCCACAACACGGTGGTGGTGGACGGCCGGAGCCAGTCCGAGCCCGGTGGGTCCTTCCGCTGGCGGCGGGAGGCCCCGGTGCGGCTCGTGGACGTGGGGAGCGCTTCCGGGGTGGAGTGGGCGGTGGCGGAGCACGACGGCTACCGGGACCTGGCGGGTGGCGGCGTGACCCACCGGCGGCGCGTGGTCTGGGTCCCTCCGTCCTACTGGCTGCTCTTCGACGAGCTCCGGGGGGCGGGGGAGCACACGGTCGAGCTCCTCTTCCACCTGCCACCGGATGCGGAGGTCTCGGCCCCGGCGGGTTCCGGCGCGCGGGAGGCGCGGTTCCAGGGCCTCTCCGGACCCGCGGGGCTGGACCTCTTCATCCACGCCTCGGCGCCTGTGGAGACGCGGATCGTCCGCGGCGGCGCCGCCCCGGACCCGAGCGCACCGGGGGGCCGCGCCGGCTGGGTCTCGCGCCGCTACGGCGAGAAGCGGCCGGCGCCGGTGGTGAGCGTCCGGTTCAGGACCCGCGTGCCGGCGGCGGCCATCTCCGTCCTGGCGCCCCGGGCGGCCCAAGGCCTGGAGGCGGCGGAGTCCCCGGAGCGCCCCGCCGAGGTCCGCTCCCGGGCCGTCCCGGTGGCCGCCGCCGGAGGGGACCGGCCGCCGGCCGCCCTGGCGGTGGCGGTGGACCACGCCGGCGGAGAGGACCTGGCGATCTCGACCCCCTCGACCCGCCCCTCGGCCCGCAGGACCCCCGACGACCGGCCGGTGGAGGCGGGCCCGGTCCGCGCCCGCGGCGGCGACTTCTGGGCGCGCTTCGCCCCCATCCCGGAGGGAGGGCCGGAGGCGCCCTCCCCGGCGCGGCTCCTCGCCTTCGACGGCGGCGAGATCGAGCTCCGGACACCCTCCTTCCCGGTCGCCGCGAGTGCCCCGGCGTCGCCACGGCGACGCCCGGCCCGGATGCGTCCGCCCCTCACCGCTCCCCGCCCGGGGAGCCCGACGGAGCCCATCCATGTGCGGGATCGCCGGAGTCTTTAGGTACGGCGACCCCGGAGACCGGGTCGACCCCGGGATCCTGGCGGCGATGGCCGACACCCTGGTCCACCGGGGGCCGGACGACGAGGGCTTCCACCTGGCCGGCAACCTGGGGCTGGCCCACCGCCGCCTGCGGATCATCGACCTGGAGGGCGGGCGCCAGCCCATGGCCAACGAGGACGGCCGCGTGGTCGTGGCGTACAACGGCGAGATCTACAACTACCGCGACCTCACCCGCCGCCTGGAGGCCCGGGGCCACCGCTTCCGCACCCGCTCGGACACGGAGGTCCTGGTCCACGGCTACGAGGAGCGGGGCGCCGCCTGGGTGGAGGAGCTCCGGGGCATGTTCGCCTACGCCGTCTGGGACGAGGGGCGCCGGCGCCTGGTCCTGGCGCGGGACCGGCTCGGCATCAAGCCGCTCTACTACCACGACGGCGAGGGCGGGCTGGTCTTCGCCTCGGAAATCAAGGCCCTCCTGGCGCATCCCGCCGTGCCCCGGGAGCTCGACCCGGAGGCCCTGGACCTGTACCTCTCGCTGCGCTACGTGCCCGGCCCCCGGACCTTTTTCAAGGGCATCCGCAAGCTCCCGCCCGGTCACGTCCTGGTCTGCGACCGGGACGGCCTCCGGGAGCGGCGCTACTGGGACGTCCCCGGGCCGGCGGACCGGGACCTGCCGGAGGCGGAGCTGGAGCGGCGCTTCGCCGAGGTGCTGGAGGAGAGTGTGCGCCTCCGGCTCATGGCGGACGTCCCCCTGGGCGTCTTCCTGAGCGGCGGGCTCGACTCGACGGCCGTCCTCGCCCTGATGAGCCGGGCCCTGGGCGGCGAGCCGGCCCGCAGCTTCACCGTGGGCTACGACGGGCCGTCCCCCGAGGACCGGCGGGCGAACGAGCTCGACTACGCCCGCATGGCCGCCCGGGCCTTCGGTGCCCACCACCGGGAGCTGGCCCTGACCGACGCCGACTTCGAGGAGTTCCTGCCGCGGATGGTCTGGCACCTGGACGAGCCCATGGCCGACCCCACCTGCGTGCCCCTCTACTTCATCTCGCGGCTGGCCCGGCGCCACGCCACGGTGGTGCTCTCCGGCGAGGGGGCGGACGAGGTCCTGGCGGGCTACGGCGTCTACCGGCGGATGCTCGGCCTGGAACGGCTGTACCGCAGGCTGGGCCGGTTCGTGGGCCCGCTGGCGCCGGCCGCCGGCCTGCTCCCCGGCGAGCGGCTACGGCACGGCGCCCGCCTCGCCACCCGGCCACTCGCCGAGCGGTACCAGGGCGTCTCCCGGGCTCTCCTGCCGGAGACCAAGGCGCGGCTCCTGGGCCGCGGCGGACCGGGCGGCCGCGGGGACGCCGCCGGCAAGCTCTTCGCCGCCCATTACGAGGCCGCTCCGGGTCCGCACCCCCTCGACCGCATGCTCTACGTCGACGCCAAGACCTGGCTCCCGGACGAGCTCCTGGTGAAGGCGGACCGGATGACCATGGCCAGCTCCCAGGAGCTCCGGGTCCCCTTCCTGGACCACCGCCTGGTGGAGCTCGCCGCCAGGCTGCCGCCGCGCCTCAAGGTCGCGAACGGCCGGGGGAAGGTCCTCCTGCGCCGGACGATGGCCGGGGTCGTCCCCCGGCCGATCCTCGAGCGGGGCAAGCGCGGGTTCCCCGTTCCCACGGTCCCGCTCCTCAGGCGCCGCAAGGCCTTCACCCGGGACGTGCTCCTGGACCCGGGCTCCGCGTGCAGGGAGTGGTTCGACGCCCGGGTCCTGGAGCGTCTCCTCTCCGAGCACGAGTCCGGCGGCGTGCCCCGGGACCAGGAGATCTGGAGTCTCCTGGTCCTGGAGCTCTGGCACGGGGTCTTCTTGGACGGTCGCCTGGCGCCGCCGCGGCCCGCCCGTCGCGAGCCGCTCCCGGAGCCGGCCCTCGCCTCGCCGGCGGCGGCCCTGGAGTCCGCGGGATGAGGGAGGAGAGGGCGCCGATGCTGGTCGACCACGACATCGTCTGCTTCGCCAACGACTGGGACAGCGACCCCCTGAGCAAGAAGCACGTCATGCTCCGCCTGGCCCGGGACAACCGGGTGCTGTGGGTCGACTCCCTGGGCTGCCGCAACCCGACGGTCTCCAGGCGGGACCTGCGGCGGGTGGCGCAGAAGGCGCAGGACTTCACCCAGGGGTGCCGGCGGGTGGCGGAGAACCTCTGGGTCACGAGCCCCCTGGTGGTGCCCTTCCACGGCAGCGCCCTGGCCCGGCGCGTCAACCGCCGCTGGCTCGGCGCCACGATCCGGCGCACCTGCCGGTCCCTGGGCATGCGCCGGCCGGTGACCTGGGCCTTCCTGCCCAGCTCGGCGGAGGTCGCCGGCACCCTCGGCGAGCGCCTGGTCGTCTACCACTGCGTGGACGAGTACTCCGAGTTCACCGGCGCCGACCGGGAGGCGATCCGGGCGATGGACCGGCGCCTGGCCGCGCGCGCCGACGTGGTGCTCGTCTCCGCCGGATCGCTCCTGGAGTCCAAGCGCCGCTACAACCCGCAGACCCACCTGGTCACCCACGGCGTGGAGGTGGAGCACTTCCGCCGGGCCCTGGACCCCACCACAGTGGTGCCGGCGGAGGTCGATGCCGCGGCGGGGAGGGGCGGCGGGCCCGTCGTGGGGTTCTTCGGGCTCCTGGCGGACTGGGTCGACCTGGAGCTCGTGGCCCGGGTGGCCCGGGAGCGCCCCCGGTGGGCGGTGGTCCTCATCGGCAAGGTGGACACCGGGCTCGAGGCCCTCCGCGGGCTGGACAACGTGCACGTCCTGGGCCCCCGGCCGTACACGGAGCTGCCGGCGTACTGCAAGGGGTTCGACGCGGCGATCCTGCCGTTTCGCCTCAACGACCTGACGGTGGCGGCCAACCCGCTGAAGCTCCGGGAGTACCTGGCGGCGGGCCTGCCGGTGGTGGCGACGGCGATTCCCGAGGCGGAGCGCCTGGCCTCGACGTTCGCGCCCCACGTGCGGGTGGGCCGGGACCCGGAGGACTTCGTCCGGCGGCTCGACGACGCCCTGGCCGGCGAGCTCACCGGGCCCCGGCGGGAGATCTCCGCCGCGGTGGAGGGGGAGTCGTGGGATCGGAAGGTGCAGGAGATGGGGCGCATCGTCTCCCGGTTCCTGGGGGCCGGCGCTCCGACGGCCGGGGTCTCGGACGCACCACCGGAGGGCCGGCGGCTCCGCGTCGAGGGGGGGCGGGAGGGGGCCCGGGGATGAGCCTTCTGGCGCTGCTCGTCCTCCTGGTCTCCGTCCTCCTCCTCGGGCTCACCACTGTCGAGCAGTGCCCCCAGGGGCCGGCCTGGTGGACCACCCACGCCCTCGAGAAGGTCCGGCCCGGCGACCCGCCGGGCAACGGCTGGCGCACCGGCTCCGCCCGGCTCGCCGCCGCCCGGAACGAGTTCGAGCCGTTCCAGCTGGTGCTCCGGGCCGGGGAGGCGCCGGTGCGGCGGCTGGACGTGGAGCTGACCGACCTGACCCGGGGGGAGGGGGGTGCCCGGATCGCGAGCCGCCACGGCGCGGTCTACCTGGAGCGCTGGGTGGACCTGGAGAAGCCCTCCTCCCAGACAGGGTCCGCGGGGGAGTGGCCGGATCCGCTGGTGCCCCGGGTCGACCGCTACGCCGGGGAGCGCCGCAACGCCTTCCCCTTCGACCTGGCGCCGGGCCGGAACCAGCCCCTCTGGATCGAGTACTACGTTCCCCCGGACACACCCCCCGGCCTGTACCGGGGCCGGGTCCAGGTCACCCTCGGCGGCGAGCCGTGCGTCTCGGTGCCGGTGGAGCTCCGGGTCTGGCCCTTCCGCCTGCCGTCCACCTCGACCTTGCCCAACACCTTCGGGTTCAGCGGCATCAAGGCCCAGAAGGAGCACCTGGGCGGCTACACGGACGACGCCGACCTCCGGCGGTTGACACGCGTCTACGGCGAGGCCGCCCTCGCCCACCGGCTGAGCCTCCACGGGGGCACCATGGCCCCGCCCCGGCCCACCTTCTCCGGCGGCCGGGCGAACGTGGACTGGAGCGTCTACGAGACGGAGGTGGCGCCCTTCCTGGAAGGGGAGGTCTTCGGGCCGGACGATCCCCTGCCGGGGGCCCGGGCCACCGCCGTGGAGCTCCGGACGGTGCCGGGCCTGAGCGCCGAGCAGGACGTCCTCCTCTGGCGGGCGTGGGCGGAGCACTTCCGGGAGCGGGGCTGGCTCGACCGCCTGTTCCTCTACGTCTGGGACGAGCCCCAGGGGCCGGACGAGTACCCCGACGTGCGGGAGCGGGCGGGCCTGGCCCGGAAGGCGGACCCGGAGCTCCGGGTGCTGGTGACCGAGCAGCTCGTGCCCCAGCTCGCGGAGCTCATCGACGTCTGGGTGCCCCTGGTGAACTGCCTGGGGGAGGATCTGAGCGGGCCGGGGACGGGCGACTTCTGCGAGGAGACGGTCCCCCGGGCGGCGTACGCGCCGCTGGAGGCGCGGGGGGCCGGCGGGAGCGAGCCCGCCGGGTCCACCGAGCCCGCCGAGCCCGCCGAGCCCAGCTCGCAGGGCGCCGAGGTCTGGTTCTACCAGTCGTGCGCCAGCCACGGCTGCTACCGGGTGGGGGGCGAGGCGTTCCGGGGGTGGCCCAGCTACGTCGTCGACGCGCCGGCGACGGCGAACCGGATCATGCCGTGGATCGCCTGGTCCCTGCGCATCCAGGGCGAGCTCTACTACAACACCGTGCAGGCCTACGGCGACCCCGGACCCTGGGAGGACGTCAACGTCTTCGGCGGCAACGGCGACGGCACCCTCTTCTACCCGGGCACGCCGGAGCGGATCGGCGGCCGGACCCACGTGCCCGTGGAGAGCCTGCGGCTGAAGCTCATCCGGGAGGGCCTGGAGGACTACGAGTACCTGGCGCTCCTGGCCCGGGCCGGTGAGGAGGAGCTGGCCCGGGAGCTCGCGCGGCGGATCGCCCCGGGCGTCCGGGGCTGGGAGCAGCGCCCGGAAGAGCTCTACGAGGTCCGGGAACGGATCGCCCGGGAGCTGGCCGGGAACCCCCGGGCGATCCGCCGGCTGGAGGAGGCCCGGTGATCTCCTCCGCCGAGGCCGCCGAGCTCAAGGAGGTTCCCCTCTTCGCGGGCCTGCCGGACGAAGAGCTGGACCAGATCGCCCGGTTCCTCCACCGGACCACCGTCCCGGCGGGTACCCTCCTGGTGAGCGCCCACCTGCCGGGGGAGGCGGTGTACTCGATCCTGGAGGGGTCGGTGAAGGTCCAGCTCGTGAGCGAGGAGGGGCTGGAGGTGACCGCCGCCCTCCTGGGTCCGGGGGACACCCTGGGGGAGCTCGGGGTGATCAGCCCGCGGCGGACGTCGGCCAACGTCGTCACCCGCCAGGAGACGGCGCTCCTCTGGCTCGACCGGAAGTCGTTCCTGCGCTGCCTGGACCTCTCCCCGGGGCTGTGCCGGAACCTGGTGCGGGAGCTGGGCGAACGGCTGCGCCGGGCGAACGACCAGATCCAGTCGCTGGCGACGCTCGACGTGACCGGACGGGTGGCGCGGCAGATCCTGGAGCTGGTGGAGCGCTACGGCAGGCCGGTTCCGGGGGAGGGGATCTACATCCCGATCCCCGTGACCCAGGGGGAGATCGCCGAGATGGTGGCGGCGACCCGGGAGCGGGTGAACCAGATCGTGGTGCGGCTGAAGCGGGGCGGGGTGCTGGATGCGGATCCGGAGCACCGGATCACGGTGAGGAGGCCGGAGGTGCTGGCGGACCTGAGCCGGTTCTGAGGGCGCCTCTCCCCGGTCCCGCGGCCCGTCAGGTCGGAGCCCTCGACCCGCATGAAGCGGCCGAGCTCTGCCTCGGCCGGGGTGGGGGGGCAGAGGACTCCGGCGCATGGTCCGGTGCGGCGAGCCACACCCTACACCGGCTTTCCTTCTTGCCCCGAGCGCTACTCCTTGTCGCCCTGAGCACTTCTTCTTGTTACCCCGAGTAGTTCTCTTTGTCGCCCCGAGCACTTCTCCTTGTCGCCCCGAGCGGAGTCGAGGGGCCTGGGCGGGGGCCTTCGGAGCGGGGTCCGCCCAGGGCAGGGTCCGGGGCATTCCGCTCCGGCGGCGGCCCCGAAGCCCTCTGGTCGGCTGCGGTGTA
>JBKHJP010000178.1:0-8431 GCA_046538065.1 Thermoanaerobaculia bacterium
CAGCGGCGATTCGGGGGCGCCCGGAGTAGGGCGGCGATTGATTCACAAGCTCTCAAGTCAGATCGACCGGGCGAACTCGTCCACGGCCCCCTCGGCCTCGTCCGCCGACATGCCGTAGCGCTCCTGCAAGGCGGCGATGAGCCGCTCGCGAACGCCGGCTCCCCCCTCCAGGTCGTCGTCCTTCAGCTCCCCCCACTTCTGCTGGAAGTGCCCCTTCATCCGCTTCCAGTTCGATTCGATCTGTACCCAGTTCACCGGACGCCCTCCTTTCGCGGTTCCCCCGTGCGGTTCAGGGTATCGTCCCTCGGGTTCCGGGGGGGCCGGGTGCCCGGGCGGAGCGTAGCCCAGACCGGACGTCGTTTCGGCGCACGCTTCGGGTTGACCGCTTGACCGAAAGGCGGTATGTTGACGTAAACAAGCGGAGGCCACGCGGGTCGTGAAGTCCCCCGTCGCGCCCCAGCGAGGCAGGGAGCACCATGCTAATCTCGCCACGAGACATGCCCCTTACCCGCGGAAAACCGAAGCTGCTCGCGGAGGAGCTCCTGGGCGAGGAGCATCAGCCCTCGGTGGAGACGGCGCGCGGGCTGACCTTCGAGGTGATGCGGGCTTACTGGGGCTCACTCGCCGACGGCGACTCCCTTCGACCGCTGGAGGACTTTGGGCTCGATCTCGTTCCGGCTTCGGAGCACCTGATCGACCGGTTGTGGGCTTTGGGAAGGGCTGTCGCCCGGTTGTCTCCGCTGGAGGCGAGCTTCGAGGTGGGCCGGATGTACATGGCCCTCCTCCCGAAGGGCTACCGCTCGAGCCACGGAATCTACTTCACTCCGCCACCGCTGGCGGATCGGTTGCTCCAGCTCGCGTCGGCGTCGGGGATCGACCTCGCGGCTGCGCGCGTGCTCGACCCCGCGTGCGGAGGGGGAGCGTTCCTCGCGCCGGTGGCGGCCGCCAAGCTCGATGCCCTGGCCGATCACCCTCCGGACCGGGTCCTCGCCCGAATCTGCGCCACGGTCCGTGGCCTGGAAATCGACCCGTTCAGCGCGTGGCTGTCCCAGGTTTTCCTGGAGGCGGTCCTGTTCCCTGTTTCCCGCGGCGCAGACCGGGATCTCCCCGTTCTCGTCGAAGTTTGCGACGCGCTCCAACTCGACGAGCATGCGGCCTACGACCTGATCGTCGGGAACCCTCCGTACGGGCGCGTCAAGCTCAACCCCCGGCAGCGGGAGCGCTTTCAGAGAAGCCTCTTCGGCCATGCGAACCTCTACGGCCTGTTCACCGACCTGGCCCTGCGGTTGGCCGACACGGGCGCCGCGGTGGCCTTCGTGACTCCAACGAGCTTCCTCTCCGGCCAGTATTTCCGGAACCTCCGACAGCTCCTCGCAGAGCTGGCCCCACCCAGCCGTCTCGAGTTCATCTCGGACCGCAACGGAGTCTTCGACGATGTCTTGCAGGAGGCCCTGCTTGCCGTCTACCGGGCCGGGGAGGGCCGAGGAGAGGGCCGCGCAAGGCTCCTGAAGGTGGGGCCGTCCGGAAACTTCGAGGTCGATGACGTGGGAACGTTCGTCTTGCCGGCCGAGCCGTCTGCCCCCTGGATCATCCCTCGGCGACGGGAGCATGCCGCCCTCGTGAAGGCTGCCCAGCAACAGCCAACCCGGTTGGCCGACCTGGGGTATCGCGTCAGCACCGGCCCGCTGGTATGGAACCGTCACAAGGACCAGCTGCGAAGTGAGCCCGGCAGGGGCCGCTACCCATTGATCTGGGCCGAGGCCGTCACGGCAGCCGGGAGATTCGAGTTCCGTGCGGAGAAGAAGAATCACGAGCCCTATTTCGAGGTCCGACCGGAGAGGGACGACTGGCTGATGATCCGCAGGCCCTGCGTGCTTCTGCAGCGGACCACGTCGAAGGAGCAGAGGCGACGCCTGATCGCAGCGGAGCTTGCCGCATCGTTCCTGGACGAGCACGGGGCGGCCGTGGTCGAGAACCACCTCAACATGATTTACCCGGCCGAGGGTCCCCTGATCTCCCCGGTGGTCCCGGCGCGGACGATCGCGGCTCTCCTCAACAGTCGGGTGGCCGACGACCTCTTCCGCTGTATCAGCGGCAGCGTCGCAGTGAGCGCCTTCGAGCTCGAAGCCCTGCCGCTCCCTGCGGCCGGGGCTCTGGAGAAGCTCGACCGACTCCTCGATGCCGGAACGACGCCGGACGAGATCGATTCCTTTCTGAGGGCTGCGTACCGTGACGAAGTTGCCGCCGCTGCCTGATCGTCCCGAGATCCGCACGCGGCTCGAGTCGATCTTCCCGGAAGGAGTTGTGAACCGGAACTACGTGACCCGGGAGATGGCTGCCAGCACTGTCTTCGTGATGCTCTACCTGGGAGCCGTCGAAGGGACGGACTATTACGTGAAGCCCGACCAGGTCACCCGGATGGACGACGAACAGGCCGCGAAGACCGGGATTGACGAGCGCCTGGCGTGGCGCCGCGAGAGTGTAAAGGTTGGCGGAACGGGCGGCTGGTACGCCAAGAACACCCGCGAGCCGATCCGAGACGAGACGCTCAGACAAGGTTTCGTGCGCTACGGCGCCGCGGTCGAGCGCCAGGACCTACCGACCACGAGCCCCAAGGGCCGTTATGCGCTGAGTGCGGATTTCGCCGGGCTGTTCGACCCACGGCTGAGCGGCAAAAAGCTCGACCAAGCGATCGACCGTTGGCGTGAGAACAATCTGTCAGCGAGCGCCCAGGCGCGGCTCCGGCTGCTGCAGCACGCTGCCGTCGAAACCGATCAAGGCGTAGTGGTCACCTTTCCGAACGGCGAGACGCGACGGATGAAGCCGGGCCCCTCAAGCGTCATCACCAAGGCCGTCGCAGAGGAATTCACCGGGCGCTTCCTCGAACATCCCGGGATCCTCTGGGTCAGCGAGAGCGGCCAGCACGAGACGTACCGGGATACGAAGCTCCTCACGGACCTCCGGATCACGCTGCAGCGCGACCGCCTCTTGCCCGACATGATTCTGGTCGATCTCCGCGAGCCGCCCGCCGGCCCGCTTTTCATCTTCGTCGAAGTCGTGTCATCCGACGGACCGATCACGGAAGAGCGGCGGCTCGCCCTGTCCGAGCTGATCACCCAGGCAGGCTACGACCCCGGTCAAGCGGCCTTCGTCACGGCCTACCTGGATCGGGCCCATCCAGCATTCCGCAAGACCATGTCCTCACTGGCCTGGAACTCCTTCGCCTGGTTCCTGAGCGAGCCGGACCACGTGATCGGCCTCCACGAGCTGCACGAAAGCCGGTTTCTGGCGGACCTTCTTTAGCAGCTCACGCCGCACACAGTGCCACACCATGGCCGGAGTGGTGGAAACCCTGAACTGCCCCGTCCGCTCAGGACCCGGCGGCGGCCCGGATGAGCTCGATGGCCGGGGCCGGCCAGGTGCCGAGCCAGACCAGGAGGACGGCGACGACGGTGAGCGCGACGGTCGAGGGAGCCTGGAGGGGGAGGGTGCGGCGCGGGGCGCCCGGCGCCCCCTGGGCCGGTCCCTCCTCCGCCGCCGCGGGACTGAACAGCGCCACCACCACCCGCAGGTAGTAGAAAAGCCCCAGGGCGCTGGTCCCGACCAGCACCAGCACCAGGAGCCACATCGCCGTCTCCACGCCGGCGGCCAGCGCGTAGAACTTGGCCACGAACCCGGCGGTCAGGGGGATCCCCGCCAGGGACAGGAGCAGCGCCGAGAACAGGGCCGCCAGCACCGGCCGGCGCCAGAACAGGCCCCGGTAGTCCTCCAGGGTCTCCGCCTCCGACCCCGGGCCGCCGGAGCCGGGCAGCACCGCCACCACGCCGAACGCCCCCAGGATGCTCACGAAGTACGCCGCCAGGTAGAAGGTGACCCCCTCCACCGACAGCTCCGCCCCCACCCCGGGGCGTCCCACCGAAGCGATCCCTGCCAGGAGCGCCACCAGGGCGTACCCCAGGTGGGCGATGGACGAGTAGGCGAGGATGCGCTTGACGTTGTCCTGGAGCAGGGCCAGGAAGTTGCCGGCGACCATGGAGGCCAGGGCCAGGGTGCCGACGAGGGCCAGGAGCAGCTCGGGCGCCCCGGGCCAGATCTCGCCCATCTCGGTCAGCGAGGTGCTCCAGCGCAGCAACAGGGCCAGCACGGCCCCCTTGGAGACCGTGGCCACGAACGCCGAGACCGGCGCCGGGGCCCCCTGGTAGACGTCCGGCGTCCAGAGGTGGAAGGGCACCAGGGCGAGCTTGAAGCCCACCGCCACCAGGATCAGGGCCAACCCGGCCGGGAGCAGGAAGCCGGCCGCCCCGTCGACACCGCCCCGGGGTCCCAGCGCAGCGGCGAGCTCCGGCAGGCTCAGGGCCCCGGTCTCGGCGTAGACCAGGGCGGCCCCGAAGAGGAGGAACGCCGACGACGCCCCGGCCAGGACCAGGTACTTGAGCGCCGCCTCCACCCCCCGGGGATCCCGCCGGAAGTAGCCCACCAGGACGAACAGGCCCACGCTCAGGAGCTCCAGCCCCACGAACAGGGAGGCGACGTGGTGGCTCGCCACCAGGACCAGTCCGCCGAGGGTGGACAGGAGCAGGAGGGCGTAGAGCTCGCCGGGGTCCTCCCCCCGGTCGCCGCCCCGGCGGCGCTCCAGGTACCCGTACGCCAGGAGGGCCACGCCCAGGGTCGCCGCCAGGAGGAGGCCGGCGTAGAGCAGGGCCAGACCGTCCACCACCAGGAGGGGCGCGACCTCCCGGGGCGTCCGGGGCAGCGCCCACCCGATGGACGCGGCGGCCAGGAGGATCCCCGCCACCGTGGTGCCGAAAGCGGCCCGGTGGCTGCGGGTGAACGAGATCACCAGGACCACGGCGAGGGCCGCCGCTCCGGTGATCCAGAACGGCGACAGGGCCACCAGGTCCTGGCCGGTCACGGAGCCCCTCCCCCCGCCGCGGCGACGGCGGCCTCGGCCGCGGGCTCGACGGGAATCGCCGTCAGGCCACGCACCACCGGCGCCGCCGCGTCGATCACCGGCTGGGGGTAGAGGCCCAGCCACACCAGCCCCACCACCGCCACCGCCAGGATCGCCACCTCCCGAACCCCCAGGTCCGGAATCCGCCAGCCGGCGTCCCCGCCCTGGTAGACCCGCTGGACGATCCACAGGGAGTAGACGGTGGCCAGGATCAGGCCCGCCGCCGCCACCGCCGTCCAGACGACGCTCACGCGCCAGGCGCCCACGAGCACCAGGAACTCCGCCACGAAGTTCCCCAGGCCCGGCAGGCCCAGGGAGGCCAGGGCGAAGAACAGCCCCAGGCCACCCATCCGGGGCGCCACCTCCCAGAGACCTCCGAGCCGGTCCATGTCCCGGGTGCCGGTGCGCTCCTGGAGCTGCCCCACCAGCAAGAAGAGGGCGCCGGTGGACAGCCCGTGGCAGACCATCTGGAGCACCACCCCCTGGAGCGCCAGCTCGTTCCAGGCGTAGACCCCCAGGAGGACGAAGCCCAGGTGGGAGACGCTGCTGTAGGCCACCAGGCGCTTGAGGTCCGTCTGGGCGAAGGCCAGCATGGCGCCGTAGAGCACCCCCACCGCCCCCAGGGCCATGCCCGCGGGGGCGAGCTCCTCCGCCGCCTCCGGGAACAGCGGCACGGCGAAGCGGATCAGGCCGTAGCCGCCGGTCTTCAAGAGCAGCCCGGCCAGGACCACGCTGCCGGCCGTGGGCGCCTCGGTGTGGGCGTCCGGCAGCCAGGTGTGGAACGGCACGGCCGGGAGCTTGACCACGAAGGCCACCACGAACCCCAGCATGAGCCAGGCCGCCGCCGGGCCCGCCACCGGGTTCGCCAGGAGGTCCGCGTAGGCGAACGACCACGCCCCGGTGGCCCCGGCGTGGGCCGCCGCCAGGGCCAGGATCGCCACCAGCATGAGGAGGCCGCTCGCCTGGGTGAACAGAAAGAACTTGAGCGCCGCGTAGATCCGCCGTTCGTGGCCCCAGATGCCGATGAGGAAGTACATCGGCACCAGCATCAGCTCCCAGAAGAAGTAGAACAGGAAGAGGTCCAGGGCCAGGAACACCCCGATCACCCCGGCCAGGATCCAGAGCAGGTTGAAGTGGAAAAAGCCCGTGCGGTGGGTGATCTCGCTCCATGAGCCGGCCACGGCCAGGATGCCCAGGACCGCCGTCAGGAAGACCAGGAGCAGCGAGAGCCCGTCCACCCCCAGGGTGAGGCCGATCCCGAACCGGGGGATCCACTCCCAGGAAACGTGGGCGAGCCACCGCCCGCCGGCCCCCTCCGCCGCGGTCGCGGCGGCCTCCCCTCCGCCGGTCGCCCCCCCGAGACCCGCCACTCCCTCCCCCCCGAGCGCCGGCACCAGGAGCAGGGCCAGCACCAGGTCCAGGACCATCGCCCCCAGGGCGATCCAGCGGCACGCCCCGGGGCTCCGGCCGGCGACCGCCCAGGCCAGGAGCCCCCCCACCAGGGGCACCGCGATCAGGGCCACCAGGATCACGGGACCACCTCCGGTCCCGGCGCCAGGGCCAGGACGAGGGCCAGGAGCAGCACGGCGCCGAAGGCCACCGCCGCCGCGTACCAGCGCAGCCTCCCGGTCTGGGTCCGGGCGAGCCCCCGGTGGCCCAGGCGGGCCACGTCCGCCAGGCTGCGGTAGAGCCAGTCCAGGACGTCAGAGCGGTTCCGGACCGAGAGCACGACGAAGGGCTGGACCAGGAGTGCCCGGTACAGGCGGTCGAAGCCCCAGCCCTCGTGGAGGAAGCGCCCGACCCCCGCCGTGTCCCGCCCGAGGCCCGGGACCACCTCCCCCGCCGGCGCCCGGCGGCGGACGAACCAGAGCCAGGCCAGGCCGATGCCTCCGAGGGAAGCAGCGGCCGCCAGCGCCTGAAAGAGGAGCTCCAGGCCGTGCCCGGCCTCCTCCTCCGCGGCCACCGCCGCCGGGAGCGCCGCCGGGCCCTCGGGACCCGCGAACGACGGCTCCAGGAAGCCGGAGAACGCGTGCACCCCGCCCAGGGTCTCCGGGATCTCCACGAAGCCGCCGACCACCGAAAGGACCGCCAGGACCACCAGGGGCACGGCGATCCGGAGACCCGGCCGCGGCGTCGGCTCCGTCCGGCCCGCAAGGGTCGGACGGGCCACCCGGGCCGCCTCGTCGGTCCGCGGCTCGCCGAGGAAGACCAGGAAGACCAGCCGGAAGGCGTAGAGGGCGGTGACGAAGGCGGCCACCCAGCCCACCACCCAGAGCCACACGCCTCCCGCCGGGGCGTTCCACGCCCGCCACAGGATCAGGTCCTTGCTGTAGAAGCCCGCCGTCACCAGCGGGAAGCCCGCCAGGGCCGCCGCCCCCACCAGGAAGGTCCAGAAGGTGGTGGGCATGGCCCGGGCGAGCCCGCCCATGCGGAAGGCGTCGTGCTCGTGGTGCATGGCGAGGATCACCGCCCCGGCCCCCAGGAAGAGGAGGGCCTTGAAGAAGGCGTGGGTCATCAGGTGGAAGATCGCCGCCGACCAGGCGCCCACCCCCAGGGCCAGCACCATGTAGCCGATCTGGCTGATGGTCGAGTAGGCCAGGACCCGCTTGACGTCCCGCTGGGCCAGGGCGGAGCCGGCGGCCAGGAGCAGGGTCGCGGCGCCGATCCCGGCCACCACCGCCATCACCGGCGGCGCCAGCTCGAAGAGGGTGTGGGTCCGGGCGATCAGGTAGACCCCGGCGGTGACCATGGTGGCGGCGTGGATCAGGGCGGAGACGGGCGTCGGGCCCGCCATGGCGTCCGGCAGCCAGGTCTGGAGCGGGATCTGGGCCGACTTGCCCACGGCACCGGCCAGCAGGAGCGCCGCAGCCGCCACCGCCACCCCCTCCCCCGGCGGCCACGCCGCCGCCGCCCGGCGCAGGAGCTCGCCGATCTGGAGGGTCCCCAGCCGGGTGAACAGGAGGAAGAGGCCCAGGGCCATGGCCGCGTCCCCCACCCGGGTCACCACGAAGGCCTTCCGGGCCGCCCGGCCGTTCGCCGGGTCCCGGTACCAGAACCCGATCAGGAGGTACGAGCACAGCCCCACCCCCTCCCACCCCAGGTACAGCAGCACCAGGTCCCCCGCCAGGACCAGGACCAGCATGGAGCCGACGAAGAGGTTGAGGTACGCGAAGAAGCGCGAGTAGCCCTCCTCCCCGGCCATGAACTCCGCCGAGTAGACGTGGATCAGGAAGCCCACGCCGGTGACCACCAGGGTCATGACCGTCGCCAGGGGGTCGAGGGAGAACCCGATCGCCGGCTCCAGGGTCCCCACGTCGAACCACCGCCAGAGGACGACCCGGAGCTCTTCCCCGGGGTCCGGCCCGAACACCCGCGCGGCGGCCAGGCTCCCGGCGGCCAGGAAGGACAGCCCCACCGAGCCCACCCCCACCCAGGCCGCGGCGGCCCGGGAATGGCGCCGGCCGGCGAGGGCGAGGACCA